>NZ_DATCSD010000073.1:0-5590 GCF_036568665.1 Ohtaekwangia sp.
AATTTTGGTCGGGTGACTTAACTTATAATCTTCTTTACTCTTATCGATCTTATAGCGTGTATTAACATACCCTTTGGTATATAGTTTTACGCGTGCATCAAACTCTACCTGCATACCTTCCGATAGTTTCAATTGCTCAAAGCCTTTGGTGAGACTGAACCACAAATGATCCGTAACAACTTTGTTCGTTTCCAGGTCTACCACATGGCGAAATAACACAGTTTCTTCGGAGTAGCCGTTGTAGTTTGTCTTTTTGCCAAACCGGCTAAACACCGCCCTGAATCGCTTGCGTTGTCCTTCTTCTTTTGCCAGTTCCTTTCGCATACACGCTGGTGGTAATTTTTAGTCCAACAATTTTAAAGACTACATTTATATACTGCAACTTCTCTTTTGTATTTTGCTATTCTATCGCATGTATATGAGCAGACTTCAAACATTCTCCGGCACTTTCTTCGGTTCTATACTCTTTTCGTTTGTCCTTGTATGCAGTTGTACTGTAACCAGCCTCGGACAGCAAGTGCCTATCAATACTGGTATTGACATAAAGACGTATACCTTTGCCACCAAAGATTCGCTCGAGTTACAACTGGACGTCTACCGGCACGCGGATGCACCGGATAAAAGTCCTTGTGTGCTTTTTGTATTTGGTGGCGGTTTCATTCGGGGAAGGCGCGATGCTCCTATATACAATCCTTACTTCAACACGCTGGCGCAAAGTAAATATGTAGTAGTGTCGATGTCGTACAGACTCGGACTTGTAGGCGCTAAACGTGTTACGCCTTTTCGTACATGGCCACTCCGTAAAGCTATCAATATGGCAGTGGAAGATATTTATGATGCGACCAACTGGATACTGAAAAGTGCATCCACTATAGGGATTGATCCTTCTCTCATTATCCTGTCAGGCTCCAGTGCCGGTGCTATCTCTGCATTGCAAGCAGATTTCGAAAAACGTAACAACAAGCCGGTGGCGAAAGTATTACCTTCCGATTTTCAATATGCCGGTATAATTGCTTTTGCCGGTGCTATCCTTACCTTCGATGGCGCACTTACCTACAAAGTACCTCCGGCACCAACTATGCTCTTTCATGGCACGGACGACAAACTGGTGATCTATAAGAAGATCAGGCTCTTCAACAAAGCTTTCTATGGTTCCAGTCACATTGCTAAAGTATTCAACAAGAAAAAATATCCGTACTATATATACCGCGAGGTAGGCATGGGGCATGAAGTTTCGTTCCTGCCCTTGAGCGAAAACTCCAAGGAAATACTCTGGTTTATCCAGGAATATATACTGAACAAAAAGCCGTACCTCATCGATATGTCATTCGACAACCTGAATAAAGTACGCACAATGAACCTTACGCCTAATGATCTGTATAGGAAAAGATAGCGTTTAAGCTGAAAGCAAAAAGTTTAAAGCGGAAAGCGTCTCTTACTTCGACATTCGTTATTCCTTGCTCGGTGTTCGATATTCAGGTTTCGCTATTCGTCAACAGTTAGTTGTTAATCGTGAGTGTGAGACGGAAGTGAGTGAAGAAAATCCAGTGGCACAAAGAAGACTCAGAGTAACGCAAAGTATAATTCCGTATTATTCCGTTCCCGGTATCTATCGGGATGTGGGAAATATTTTGCATTTAATCTGCGCTCATCTGCGAAATCTGCGGGAAACAAAGTATATTGATATATATACTCCCTTATCTATGAGACGTTACGCTGCCAACATTATACCGCGCAATATATTGATTGCAGGTTTAATCATTCTGCTCGGTGTTTTAACCTATCATGCATGGATCACGTTACGCGAACAGGAACAGCGCGTGCAGGCGATGAAACATTACTATAGCAACCTGCGCCCTTCCCTGGACGCTGTGCAGTCGCTTATACTCATGACGAACGAATCGAAGATGCTGGCCACGAACTGGGTATATCTTGCTGCCGATGCAGAATCCAAAAACTCCCTGCGTCAGTTGCAGCAGGTGCGCTATCCGGCACTCAAAGAAAAACTACTGAAATATAGTATAGCATGGAATGATCATCAGCGCGATCGTATCCAACTGGAACTTCTCCGCTTCGATACATTGATCGCTGTCCAGGAGAATGGTGTAATGGCCAACCTCATCACGATCGATAATTATGAAGATCCATTGGTAAAATTACTGGCTGAAGATGCGGTGGAGAGCGCCATCATTCCGCGCGCCAATACCATTATAGCAGCGCTCACACCTATAGCAGCAGAACAACAGGCCGCTATAGAAGCTGAAGAGAAAGCTGCGATCCATTCGGCTATAGATCATTCGCGAATCAGTTCACTCTATCTTGTTGCAGGTATTACGCTCTCGTTGTTTTGTCTCATTACATCTTTGTTCATTGTAAAATCTGTTTCACAGCCAACATCACTCACAGCAACAACCGCTATATCTGCCGATGCTGCTATAAAAAAGATCAGGATCATTGAGTGGATTGCCAGTACAAGCAATGAAGATGTGATCACACAGATAGAAGACGTTCAAAAATCCACAACAACTACTACGAAGTAACCATCGCAATTTACTGTTATAACGTTTATCAAATCTCCATCACATGAAGGTGGTATATAGTCGATTTATGCCTATACTTTTTCCCGTGTATCCGTATGCATTCACTAATTTCATTGCCCCATTAAAACTATAGTATGACTTAAAAAAAATCTCTCATGAAAAATCCTCTCACGCTCAAAACCACGGCTCTCTATGCCGTACTCCTCTCTTGTTTAGCAGTATGTTGTTTTCTTTTCTCTGGCTGCGATGACCACGAAGTATGTGCAAAATGCAACGCTGCGTTTGCCAAGGAAAGAAAGGTAAAGCAGATCGTGTACTATGACAACACGAATACTCTGAAGGAAAAGTATAGATTCTATTATCAGGATAACCTGGTGGATAGCATTGTAAAAATTTCTTACGGAGGTGCAAGCTTGAAGACGGCTGGAAGCGACAGCGTTGTAACCAACCTGAAAGTATACTACGCTTCAAAAGAATGTATACCTTCTTCGTATACTGCCAAAACATATATACCGGCCAGCCCGGTAAGTGTAGAGAAAGCTTTCTTCTCGGTATCAGGCAGTAACATCAACAACAAGCACCTGGCATTCTACCCGGATGAAGACTTCCTGGTAGTGGACAAGACTGCTGACATTGACTATACGTATGATGGCAGCGGCCGCGTAAGCACACGCAAGGGAACTGACTATGGTATACTGGTGTGGCCTAATATCTATGGAAACGAAAACTTCTATACCTATACCGGCAATAATCTTACGCACGTAGTAGCACAAAAAGAACAAGCCGGTTATAACCTGGACTTAACATTTGATGGAAGAAACAATCCATTCGGTATACAAGCGGGTGTACTATATTATCTGAACCTGACCTCGTATCCGGACGATGAATATTTTGAAACGCTGCCCCGCGACCGTAACAATCCTACCAAGATTGTTTACAAAGGGACCGATACTTCCAACAGTTTTGTGACTATTACCTTTACTTTTACCTATAGCTACGATGTATTGAGCTATCCTGCCAAAGTAAATATACATGAGTCTAAAGATGACGATGTGCATGGCGATAGCGAAACGGATCACGGCACTTATCTATTCTCCTACTATTAGTAAATTTCTTATTGGTTATGAAAAGCCTCCTGACACGGGAGGCTTTTTATTGCCGGTATATATTTACCGCGATGGAAAGTATATTTTAAAAACGGTTCCTTCATTTACTGTGCTCTCTACTTCAAGTTTACCCTCCAGCGACTCTACCTGTGTTTTTACCAGGTATAGTCCCAGGCCACGACCGGGCACATGTAAATGAAATCGTTTATAGGGCACAAATATCTTTTCGCTAAATTGTACCATATCTATACCAAGACCGTTATCGCGAACTTCTATAACAACATCGCGATCTTTTTGATAGGAGAAAACCTGGATCACCAGGTGCCTGTCAGGACTTCTGTATTTAATAGCGTTGCTGATCAGGTTATAGAATATACTCTCGGCATACGCGGTTAATGCGTATATGGTTTTTACCTGCAGGTTTGTGTCAATGATCGCCCGGCACTCATGAATTTCATATTGCAATAATTGCATGGCATGTGCGAGTACTTCGGGCAAGCTGATCTCTTCAAGTGTTTTATGATTGATGTTCCGTATCTCCATGATCATGGTGAGGTCTTTGATCACACGATCCATATCCTGTGTAGACACATTCATCTTTTGTCCTATATCCAATACCTCGGCTTCGTTGGTAGCATACGCCATAATACCGGCAAGCCCTTGTATCCGCGACATAGGTCCGCGCAGGTTATGGGAGATTACATACGTGAACTGTTCCAACTGGGCATTTCGTTCTTTTAATTCTACATTAGCCCTAAGCAGGTCTTTGGTCTGGCTCTCTACTTCACGCACCAGGTCTTTATTATACTGTTGTATCAAAGTATGCTGTGATGCAATAGTTTTGTGTGCCTCCTGCAAGGCATCGTAATGCATCCTGAGTGCATCGTGTTGTTTCTCTATTTCCTGTCGCTGAGCAAAAAGCTGATCGTTGGTAGCCACAATCTCTTCATTCTGTGAAATGATCTCTTCATTTTGTGCTACGATCTCTTCGTTCATCAGCAACAGGTCGTTGGTTCGTGCCTGCACCTGGTCTTCCAATGTTTTATTCTCGCGTGTCAGTAACTCTGCTTTCTCCCGTTGCGACTGGTTCAATTCCTCGGCTAACCAAAATGTTTTGTTGGCGTAGTGTGCCAGGTATAGCAGCGTAGGTACACATAACAGAAATAATATACCCTGCATCCAATAACTGAAAAGAAGTGCCTGCGCATGTTTAGCTTTGGCTGTACGGGCTATACTATTCTCAAATACTTGCACATCGGCCAGAAATTTTCTATAGTCGCGCTGCAGAGTAAACCCGCGATCTTCATCAAATAATTTTTTAAACAGCTGCTGATCTGCTTTATCCAGCAGCGATTTCATCTCTATTGCTATACCATAGTAATCATTAATATGACTTCTCAACGTTTTAAAATCCTGCATGGGGTACCCTTGCTTTGTTAAAGCAGACTGCAGCTTATTCATAATGCGATCTTTGCGCACAATAGAAGAATCATAAGGAGCCAGTAGTTGCTTGCTTGCAGATATAGCGTAGCCACGCAGGCCGAGGTCGAGTAAATGTAGCGTACGCATCATCTCTACAGACAGGAGCTTGATGCTATCCGCTTCCTCCTGCATTACTTTATTTCGCACAATAACCTGGTTGTTGCGATACATCAATGCTGTGTTGATGAGCAGTAAAACAGCAATCAGGCAAACAATGGTATATATAACTTTACCGCTAAAATGGAGTTTAACCATCTGTAAGGAATTTGGGCTATACAAAACGGAAAGCAATTGGCACAAGGGTACCGAAACGAATATAACCATTTTTTAGCGCGCTTAACATCTTTATCAAGACTTGCTGTTATAGGTATAGACGTAGATGAGGTAGCCCCTTGTGTAAAATATGTAGCGGATCAGAATTTTATTTGGTAATTTATCGTTCTAAAACAGGAAGCCTCGCCC
>NZ_DATCSD010000074.1:0-14186 GCF_036568665.1 Ohtaekwangia sp.
CCGTACGGGTAAGCGATACCGGAATTTTATCGGTAGAATATTTATTGGCGTTGTCGAGTATATTCAGAAACGCAGTTTGCAAAAGCTGTGCGTTACCCTGTATATAGATCGGCCCTTTGGGTATATTTCGGATTACTTCGCGGTCGGGATGATGCAGACTGAATGCGGCAAGCGTTCGCTCCAGCACATCGGTAATATCAATAGTATCCAGTTCGGTATTACTGGCTCTTTCTTCCAGGCGTGCCAGCGTCAGCAGCTCCTGCGTTGTGTTAGCGAGTCGTTCGGTTTCCTGTAATACAACTTCCAGTGTTCGTTGGTATTCTTCCTGCGAGCGATTACGCGTAAGTGCCAACTCTACTTCTGCCATGATTGCTGTGAGCGGAGTCTTTAATTCATGCGAAGCATTCTGCACAAATCTTCGCTGCGTAATAAAGGCGCGTTCGATCCGTGTCAGCAGCGCATTGAATGTGAGAATGAGTTCATCGATCTCATCAATGGATGAATTGTCTTTACTCATCTTGAGCCTATAGCTCAGGTTATCTTGTGTAATATGATTTACATCTTCTACAACACGCTTTACCGGCAGCAGCGCGTTGCCGGAAAAATATAGCCCGGTAAGATAGGAGAGCACTAGGCTGATGGTCCAGCCTGCGATAATAGCATTGAGCAGGAAATCGAGTTCACGTTCGCCCGGAAGATCTTTGTCGGATACAAATACTAAATATAGTTCGTTGTTCACCACGTGTTTTCTTCCCACGGTAGTATATACTCCGCGTTCGGCATTGAACAGATCGTTGTCTTTCAAAAACGTGATCCATGTTTTCGGTATTATATAATCGCCCCGGCGATGCAATAAATTACCTTCCGGAGAGAAAATAGAGATGGAAGGATTCACCAGGTTAAATGTACCGGAGGGCATTACATCGCGCACCTGGGGTGTAGCATAATGCAATACTTCCAGGCTTGACTGTTGTGTAAGACGATCGATAAAATCAGCATGAACAAAACCGCGTGTGAAGAAGTATATAAACATCAAGATAGCACCTGTTACCAGTGCACTCACAATCATGAAGCGGAGGGCAAGTCGCTGACGTATTTTCACGCATCGGGAAGTTTTAAAATATACCCAAAGCCTGTTACGGTATGAATGAGCTTGGGTGTAAAAGGCTTATCGACTTTGTTACGAAGATAGTTAATATATACATCGATAAAATTGGTGCCTGTTTCAAAGTTAAGTCCCCATACCGATTCGGCAATCTCCAGTCGCGAACGAACCTTGCCGGCATTGTTCGCCAGGTATTCCAGCAAGGCATATTCCTTTGCGGTAAGCTGAATGGATTTACCCGCGCGCTTTACATCGCGTGCATCAAAGTCTATTTCCAGATCGCCCAGTATAAAAATATCCTGTGCAATATTATTGTCAGGCTGATGATTGTTGGCCACCAGTATTTTCTTTCTGCGCGTAAGCGCTTTGATGCGCGCATATAGTTCGTTGAATCGGAAAGGTTTGGGCAGGTAATCATCAGCGCCTGCATCAAGGCCGGCAACTATATCATCGCTCATGCCCAATGCGGTGAGCATCAATACCGGTGTTATCTCATCTTTCTCACGCAGTTGTTTACAAAGCTCCAGGCCGTTGAGCAACGGTAAATTTATATCCAGCAAAATCAGATCATAATTTCCACTCTTGGCCAGTCGCAGGCCGATCTGTCCATCAAAAGCAACATCGGCTTCATAGCCTGCTTCCGTTAGTCCGCGCTTCAATACTTCCGCGACCTTTGTTTCATCTTCTACAATCAATAGTCTCATGGTTAAGCATTATAAACGGTTTCTGCCTACTAAGGCAAGCAATATCCGTATATATAATTCCATTCTAACAAGTTTCTAATCCCCTAATAGAAATCTAATTCTGCTGTAAGTGAATCCTAATATCGTTAGGCAGGTTCAGACCGTAAAATTGTATCAGAAACAAACATACAATGCTATATGAAAAAGCTCGGTATTCTCATGCTGTTAGTCGCTGGTGCAACACTGGCTGTAAACGCTCAGGATGTAAAAACCAAAAGCGATAGTTACCCTTACTGGACTATTTCAAAAGACGTTCAACGGATGCAGTATAGAAATGTGAAATATATACCTGCCAGAATTACTACAGGCGATCTCGCCCTGAATGTATCGAAAGGTGTGCAGCGGTTGAACAGAAAACCACAGCCGGCGGGGACAGTAACGATGCCAGGATATCCGTCATGGATTATTTCCAAAGGTGCTGCCCGTATGCAATATGAAAAAAGTAATCCGCAGGATTAAAGATATCCCTGTTTAGGTCACAGGGTGAGTCGATTTGAGGGGTTAGGTTAGGTAAAGCCACGTGAAATTCTTTCATGTGGCTTTTTCGTTTTTTATACATATCGCTCTTTTTCGCCTAGACGTTCCGTTGGCAGAATCAAGTGAGCAAAAGCTTCCATATCCTCCCACTTTACACCACGCACAAAGACGTTTCGCTCAAAATAGCGTCCTATCGGCCTTTTTCTTCTATTCCTGCGAAGTGAAAAAACTTCAAAATCGACTTTTAAAGGGCTGAAAATGTGCTTTTTTCGGGTAAAATGGAAAAAAGTGGGTCAAAGTGGTTGAAAGTGGTTTAAAATTACCTATGTTTGCTTAGGAGAAAAAGACAACCACTACACGTCTATGACTTTCTTCACCAGTGAATATGAGAGTAAACTTGATGCGAAAGGTCGCCTGGTGCTGCCTGCGCGGATCAAGGCGCAATTGCCTGAGAACGAAGGCAATGTGCTGATGATCCGTAAGTCGCTCGATCCTTGCCTCATAATCTACCCGATGGTGGAGTTCAACAAGGTCTTCTCGAAAATTTCGGGATTGAATGAGTTTAATAAGGAGGCTGTACCACTACAGCGCAGTTTTTTCGCAGGAACAACCGAAGTCGAAATGGACAACAACGGTCGGATCCTGATTCCGAAAAAATACCTGGCGCATGCCCAGATCGACAAGGACGTAATCCTGGTCGGCATGGGGAACAAAGTAGAAGTATGGAATCCGACTCTATACGAGAAGCACCTGATCCAAGACCCAAGTGAATTGTCTGAGCTGGCGCAGAAGTATTTAGGTGAGTAGCGGTAATGCTATGAACACTGCTTTTGAATTAGAAAATCTTTTTCAAGCCTCGAGCTGTGAGCTTCGAGCTTTGAGATAGTTGTATAAATATATAGTTACCGTTGTGCTATGAAGAATTATAAGAAACTAAAGATTTGGCAGAAGGGAATGGATATAGTGCTGGCAACATATAGGCTGGCGGCACAATTACCAATTGAAGAGAAGTTTGGTTTGAGGAGTCAGGTTACAAGATGTTCCGTTTCAATTCCTTCGAATATAGCAGAGGGTAGTGCGAAGTCAAGTAAGAAGGATTATAAAAATTATCTGGAGATATCACTTGGCTCAACATACGAATTGGAAACACAAGTGCTGATTATAGATATGCTTGAAATTGGAGATAAAGCGCTGAGAAGTTCATTGCTTGATTTGTTGGATGAGGAGCAAAAAATGCTTCAGAGTTTCATTCAAAAGATTGGAGAATGAGCACCGCTCGAAGCTCGCAGCTCGGGGCTGGCAGCTACCACAAGCCTGTTATGCTGACGGAGTGTATTGAAAATTTGAATATAGCTCCCGATGGTATATATATAGATGTAACCTTCGGTGGCGGTGGACATAGTGCTGCTATACTGAAGCACATCAAAGATGGAAGACTGATCGCTTTTGATCAGGATGATGATGCGAGAAAAGAAGCAGAGAAGATAACGAGTCGTTCTTTTACATTTTGTCAGGCCAACTTCATGTATATGAAAAAGTACCTGAAGTTACACGGTGTAACCAAAGTGAATGGTATACTGGCCGATCTCGGAATTTCTTCACACCAGATCGATTCTCCGCAGCGTGGTTTTTCAACCCGTTTTGACGGACCGCTCGATATGCGAATGGATCAGAGT
Source organism: Ohtaekwangia sp. (assembly GCF_036568665.1). Classification (GTDB taxonomy): domain Bacteria; phylum Bacteroidota; class Bacteroidia; order Cytophagales; family Cyclobacteriaceae; genus Ohtaekwangia. Next base: position 4,002 of record NZ_DATCSD010000074.1, read on the forward strand.
ATATCGCTCACTGCCGCAGGTGTATTGAATGAATATCCGGAAGATCAGTTGCATAAACTCTTCGGTATATATGGAGAGTTGAAGAACGCGCGCACAGCAGCCCGGCTCATTACACAACAACGTGTTAACAAACCTTTTGCACGCACAGAAGATCTGAAGGCAGCACTGCAAAGTGTAGCCCCGCGTGGAAAAGAGAACAAATATTTCGCCCAGGTGTTTCAGGCGTTACGCATCGAAGTGAATGCGGAGATGAAGGCGCTCGAAAATTTTTTGCACCAGTGTGGCGAAGTGATGGAGACCGGAGGCCGACTGGTAGTGATGTCGTATCACTCACTGGAAGACAGAATGGTAAAGAACTACATCAACAAAGGAAAAGTCTTTGGTGAAGTAGACAAAGATTTTTTTGGTAACGAGATCAAACCTTTCGAAGCAGTATATCGCAAGCCGATTGAAGCTTCGGAAGAAGAGATCAAAGAGAACAGCCGGGCACGAAGCGCAAAGCTGCGGGTGGCAGAGAGGCTGGAAGATGTTAAGCGTTAATCGTTATCCGTTAATAGTTACACGTTATCCGTAACTACAGTTGAGGGTAACACTAACGAATAATGATTAATGGATAACGATTAACGAATAACGGTTAACTGATTAGGAACGTGGAGAACAAATTCAAAATAAAAGCCGGCAAGCCGGAGAACACATCCAACACTCCTCCTGTTGAAAGTACAACAAGTGGTGGTGGCGATAGTATGTTCTCAGGTATAGAGAAGCGCCTGAAGCTGGAGAGTTACTTTGAAGAAGGTTTTCCGGTGCAATACCTGCCGAAGATAATCTTTGTGCTGGTGCTGGCGATACTCTATATCAGCAATACACACTATGCTGAAAAAACAGTTCGCGATATCAACGCTATACAGGCAGAGGTAGAAGATATGCGCGCTGACTATACAACATTAAAGTCTGACCTCATGTTTGCCAGCAAGCAATCGGAGGTGGCACGAAAAGTAAAAGATTTTGGATTAAAGGAAAGTTTAACACCTCCATATAAAATAGTAGTAGAGAAAGGTGAATATTAAGAAGTCCATATTATTACGGGTACGCATTGCATTTCTGTTTGTGGTTCTGTTTGCCATCGCGGTGGTGATCAAGACAGGGCACATTCAGTTTGTAGAGGGAGAGAAGTGGGCCAAGATGGGCGAACGTATTTCTTTCGACTACAAACGTGTAAAAGCTACGCGCGGAAATATATACTCAGACAATGGAAGTCTGCTGGCTACTTCTTTGCCATTCTATAAAATAGCATTCGATGCTTCGCTTCCGAAAGACGAAGTGTTTAGTAAAGGTGTAGACTCACTGGCCATTTGTTTATCTAATTTCTTTAAAGACAAATCACGCACAGAGTATAAACGCTTACTGATCGATGCGCGCAACTCGCACCGAAAGTATATTATCCTCAGCAGAAAGCAGATCGACTACCAGGATAAGAAGACCATGATGGCGTGGCCGATCTTCCGCGAAGGAAGACTACGCGGTGGTGCTATATTCGAAAAGATCGATGTGCGCTATCGCCCCTTCTCCAATTTGAGCAGAAGAACCATCGGTTTTGTAAATGAAAATGAAACCGGTGCCGGATTGGAATATAGCTTCAATAAGCAACTCGGTGGTCAGGATGGTTATGCATACTATCAAAAATTAGCGGGTGGTGTGTGGAAGCCGGTATATGATGCGAACAATGTAAAGGCTGTTGATGGACTTGATCTTCAAACAACTTTAGATATAAACCTGCAAGATGTAGCGGAAACAGCGTTACACAAAGCCATGCTGCAGCACGATGCTGACGATGGTCTTGTAGCAGTAATGGAAGTAAAGACCGGTGAGATAAAAGCTATATCCAACCTGAGCACCGATGGTCACGGTAACTTTTTTGAGAAGTTCAACTTTGCTGCAGGTCGTTTGTTCGAGCCGGGTTCAACCTTCAAACTGGTAACGATGATCGCCCTGCTGGAAGATACCAACATAGAGCTGTCCGATAGTATAGATGTAGGCAACGGTGAATATACTTTCTATAACAAAACGGTGCGCGATCACGAAGATCACGGACTGGGTACGGTAACGATCAAAGAAGCATTCGAGCATTCTTCCAACGTAGCAATGGCGAAACTGGTAGATAAACATTTCGGTTTGCGTCCGCAGAAGTTTGTAGACTATGTAGATCGCCTCAAGTTATCGCAGCCACTGGGTGTACAGTTGGTAGGAGAGCCTACACCGAAAATAAAACGTCCGGGGCAGAAAGGATGGAGCGGTATCAGTTTACCATGGATGGCGTACGGATATGGTTTTGAAATTACACCGCTGCATACACTGGCGCTCTATAATGCTGTGGCGAATGATGGCGAAATGATCAAGCCTATTTTTGTAAAAGCGATTAAACGTGCGGACGAAGACGAAGAGACTTTTGCAACCGAAGTAATCAACGGCAAGATCTGTTCCGGTAAAACACTCGATCAACTCAAACTGTTGCTGGAAGGTGTAGTAGAGAATGGAACAGCGAAGAATATAAAAGGAACACACTACCGTATAGCCGGTAAAACAGGAACCGCACAGATACTGGAGAACGGTCGCTATACCAAGAAGTATGTTACATCCTTTGTAGGATACTTCCCGGCACACGAGCCGAAATATAGCGCTATCGTGCTGATCAAAAATCCGCGTGGCTGGTATCAGTATGGTAGCAACGTGGCAGCACCGGTGTTTAAAGAGATTGCCGATAATATATATGCACGTGATATAAACCTGCATCATCCGATGGATGTAAAGAAATTTACCAAGACAGATGTACTTCCGGTGATCCGTGCGGGCAAACAGGAAGAGCTTTCTATGCTGTGCAACGAACTAGGTATATCTAACCACTCTCTTACGGAAGAAGAGTGGGTGCGTTCATCACGTGCTGGTAATGGAGTAAACTGGAAGAAAGCTATAGAAGGTAAAGGCGTTGTGCCCGATGTAAAAGGTATGACTTTCCGTGATGCGATCTACCTGCTGGAGAAAGCAGGTTTGAACGTATACTATGAAGGTAAAGGACGAGTGGAACAACAGTCGATAAACCCCGGTGCGCGTGTAGGCAAAGGCGATCGTATATACATACGGTTGGGCTAGGCGCAAATGTGGAATTGTGAATAAAAATTGTGGATAAAATAAAGTAGAAGTATACAACCAGAACGTGGCCGAGTTAAAAGATATAGTATATAAAGTTTCCCTCACATCCAGCTATGGTAACATGAACCAGGCTGTAACCGGAATTTGCTTTGATTCGCGCAAAGCAAAGCCAGGCTTTTTGTTTGTGGCGGTAAAAGGTACTGTATCAGACGGGCATGATTATATAGCAAAAGCTATAGCCTTAGGTGCCGCTTCGGTTGTGTGTGAGAAATTACCCGAAATGATCGATGAAACAGTTACGTATGTAACCGTGAAAGACAGTGCACAGGCGCTGGGTATAATTGCTTCTAATTTTTATGACAATCCTTCAGCAAAGGTAAAATTGACAGGAGTAACAGGCACCAATGGCAAGACCACAACGGCTACGCTACTGTATCAACTCTTTACCAAGCTGGGATATGCTGTAGGGCTGATCTCTACGGTAGAGAATCGCATCATTGATAAAGTGATTCATGCTACCCACACCACACCCGATCCTATTCAGCTCAACGAGTTGTTGAAAGATATGGTGGAACAAGGCTGCTCGCATGTGTTTATGGAAGTAAGCTCGCATGCTGTAGACCAGGAGCGTATAGCAGGACTGAAGTTTGCCGGAGCGATCTTCACCAACATCACGCACGACCACCTCGATTATCACAAAACGTTCGAGAACTATATCAAAGCGAAGAAAAAATACTTTGATGAGCTTCCGCCCGATGCTTTTGCCCTGGTAAATGCTGATGATAAACGCGGCATGGTCATGCTGCAGAATACAAAAGCAACGAAATATACTTTTGGCCTGAAGAAGATGGTAGACTTCAAAGGGAAGATTATTACCAATTCCATTGAAGGACTGGAAGTAGAGATCGGTGGCAAGAATGTATGGTTTAAAATGATTGGTGACTTCAATGCTTATAATCTTCTTGGAGTATATGGCGCAGCAGTATTGCTGGGCGAAGATGCAGATGAAGTGTTAACGCAGTTGTCGTCATTGCGCGGTGCACCCGGAAGATTTGAACTTGTGCTGCCCGGATCGAAGATCACAGCGATCGTAGATTATGCACATACACCCGATGCATTGAAAAATGTGTTGGAAACTATAGCACAGTTCAGAACCGGTAATGAACAAGTAATTACCGTAGTGGGCTGTGGTGGTAATCGTGATAAGACCAAGCGACCGCTGATGGCATCGATCGCCTGCAGACTGAGTGATAAAGTAGTGTTGACTTCCGATAACCCGAGAGATGAAGATCCGATGGAGATCATCCGCGAGATGCAAACGGGCGTAACACCTACTGAAGCACGCAAGACGCTGGTAATTGCCGATCGCGAAGAAGCTATAAAAACAGCTTGCATGATTGCGAAAGAAAATGACATCGTGCTTATAGCCGGAAAAGGTCATGAGGATTACCAGGAGATCAAAGGAGTAAAGTATCCCTTCGATGATCGTGAAGTAGTAGAACGGATGCTGAAATTATTTAGTAGCGAAGAATAGGCGGTAACCTGCGCAAGCAGATATACCGGTATATATAACTGTAGTAGAGATGCTGTATTATTTATTCGATTATCTTAATTCATTGGACATTCCCGGAACGGGTGTGTTCCAGTATATATCCTTCCGTGCAGGGATGGCGGCATTTCTTTCGCTCTTGATCACGATCACCTTCGGGAAGAACCTGATCAATTACCTGAGACGTAAACAGGTGGGAGAAGATATCCGCGACCTCGGTCTGGAAGGACAGATGCAGAAGAAAGGTACACCTACCATGGGTGGGCTCATCATCATTGCAGCTATTCTTATACCTACGTTGTTGTTTGCCAAGCTCGACAATGTATATGTAGCGCTGCTGGTAATTGCAACGTGCTGGCTGGGCATTATCGGTTTCCTGGACGACTATATAAAAGTATTCCGTAAGAATAAAGAAGGTCTTGCCGGTAAATTCAAGATTGTAGGACAGGTAGGCCTGGGGTTGATCGTAGGACTAACCCTATATTTCAATCAATATGTAGTGGTGCGTGAGGTAAGCCCTGCTTCATTGGCAAGTATTGAAGTGAACAGCTTCCAGCAAGACCTTGAATCGAAGATCGAGTATAAAGATGTGAAGTCTACCAAAACTACGGTGCCGTTCCTCAAGAACAACGAACTGGACTATGGCAAGATATTGCCCTTCGTTCCGGAGAAATATACCTGGGTGATCTACGTGCTGGTGGTCATTGTAATTATCACAGCAGTATCAAACGGTGCTAATATAACGGATGGTATAGATGGACTCGCGGCCGGTACATCGGGAATTATAGGGCTCACGCTCGCGATACTCGCGTATCTCTCCGGTCGTATAGACTTTAGTAGTTACCTCAACATCATGTATATACCCAACCTGGCAGAGCTGGTAATTTTCTGTACAGCGTTTGTAGGCGCATGTCTTGGCTTCCTCTGGTATAATGCTTACCCCGCACAGGTATTCATGGGCGATACAGGTAGTCTTACACTGGGCGGAGTTATAGCGGTGCTGGCATTGGCGGTGCGCAAGGAACTGTTGATCCCTGTGCTGTGCGGTATATTTCTCATCGAGAATCTGTCAGTTATACTACAGGTATCATACTTTAAATATACCAAGAAGAAATATGGTGAAGGCCGGAGAATATTGCTGATGTCTCCGCTGCATCACCACTACCAGAAGAAAAATATACCGGAAGCTAAAATAGTAACACGCTTCTGGATCGTAGGAATTTTATTAGCGATACTAACCTTGGCAACGCTGAAATTGAGATGATGAAGCGCGTAGTGATATTGGGTGCAGGAGAAAGTGGAACGGGCGCAGCGCTGCTCGCGAAGGAGAAAGGTTTTGATGTATTTGTATCGGATCAGGGACTGATCAAGGATAAATATAAAACTGACCTTCAACGCTATGGAATTTCTTTTGAGGACAGCACACATACTGAAGCCGCTATACTTAACGCTGATCTTGTTATTAAAAGCCCTGGTATACCAGATAAAGCAGCGATCATCAAAAAGATCAAAGCAGCAAATATACCCGTGATCGATGAGATCGAGTTCGCGTCAAGATATATAGAAGGAGGAAAGATCATTGCCATTACCGGCACAAATGGCAAGACTACTACCACGTTGCTCACGTATCATTTACTGGTGCAGGCAGGCTATACCGTAGCACTTGCCGGTAACGTAGGGTTTAGTCTGGCAAGACAGGTTGCTGAAAAGAAATTCGACTGGTATGTGCTGGAGGTAAGCAGTTTTCAACTGGATGGAACGGATACGTTCAAGCCAGAGATCGGTATACTGCTCAACATCACACCCGATCACCTGGATCGCTACGAGTATACCATGCAGAAGTATGTAGACTCAAAGTTCCGGTTAATACAACGCATGGATGCACAGCAGCATTTTATATACTATAGAGAAGATGCCGTTATAGCAGGAGAGCTGGCAAAGAAGAAAATTATACCGGCACAACTTCCGGTATCATTAAAGAGCGATGCCAACACACAGGCATACTTCGATGGAGAGAAGATGCGTTTCAACCTGAACGGTGAAAGTTTTGCTATCGCACAGGCAGAAACAACGCTGAAAGGTCCGCATAACCTGATCAACACGATGGCTGCTGTTTCGGCAGCGTATCTGGCAGGAGTAAAGCTGCAGGCAATTCACGAAGGACTAAAAACTTTCAAGAATGCTCCGCACAGACTTGAGTCGGTAGCAACGATCAACGGTGTCGAGTTTGTGAACGACTCGAAAGCTACCAATGTAGATTCTGTAGTATATGCGTTGGGAAGTTTTGATAAACCATTGGTGTGGATTGCCGGTGGTGTAGATAAAGGAAATGATTACAACATCATTAAAGAAGATGTGCGTAAGAAAGCGCGTGCATTGATCTGCCTCGGCAAAGAGAACGACAAACTGAAGCAGGCGTTTGGCGATGTTGTACCGGTGATACAGGAAACACAAAGCGTTACCGAGTTGGTGCGTATGGCGTTGAAAGTGGCACATAAGGGCGATGTAGTTTTATTATCACCTGCCTGTGCAAGCTTTGATCTCTTTAAGAATTACGAAGACCGCGGAGATCAGTTCAGAAAGGCAGTACTCGACTTGAAGAAAGAAACGGAGGTATAGTATGGTAAAGATTAAAGAATGGGCCGACAGAAACCTGCAAGGTGATAAAGTCATCTGGGCAGTAGTCTTTGCGTTGTCAACCATCAGCATACTGGTAGTATATAGCTCTATCGGAACGCTGGCCTATAAACGCGCCATCAGTCCGGAGTGGATTTTGATCAAACATACTTTTACAGTATTGGCGGGTCTTGCGGCCATGTGGTTTGCCCACCGGGTGGATTATCGCTATTACTCCAGGATATCGAAGATCGCGTTGTGGATCAGTATACCTTTGCTGATATATACTTTCACCAATGGTGTTTCTTTGAATGACGCTGCCCGCTGGATATCAATACCGATCGTTGGATCGTTTCAGCCTTCGGATTTTGCCAGCCTTGCCTTGATTGTAAACCTGGCAAGTATGTTATCCAAGCGCCAGCAGAATATAGATGATATAAAAGAATCGCTTATACCGATCCTCTTCTGGTGTGGCATGATCTGCGGGTTGATCGCGTTGACCAACCTTTCTACAGCCGTGTTGTTGCTCATCACCTGTATGCTCATCATGTTCATCGGTCGTGTGCCTACTAAATATTTAGCCATGCTGGTATTTGTAGGTGTATTGTTCGGAGCACTTGCTGTGAAGTTTGGTGTGCGCGGAGAAACTGCGAAGCATCGTATCGAGAGCTTCATTAAAGGAACAGAGCTTCCGTTCCAGGCACAGCATGCACGCATTGCTGTTGCAACGGGAGGGGTACTGGGCAAAGGTCCTGGTAACAGCGATGAACGAAATATACTTCCGCATCCATACTCCGATTTTGTGTATGCTATTGTGATTGAAGAGTATGGTATGATTGGCGGCATTGTAGTGCTGGTGCTATACCTCGTGTTGTTGCATCGCGGCATGAAAGCATCCTATAACAGTGAGCGCGCCTTTGGCGGATTGCTCTCGGCAGGATTGTGCTTCGACCTGGTTTGTCAGGCGATGGTAAATATGGGCGTTGTTGTAGGGCTTGGGCCTATCACAGGGCAACCCTTACCACTCATCTCCATGGGAGGTACATCGATGGTATTTACCGGGCTCTCCATTGGCATCGTGTTAAGCGTGAGCCGTGGTGAACTGGACCAGCACTGGCAACAACAAACCGGTGGCGAAGAAAAAGAAGAGAAACAAAAAGAACCGAAGAATGTGGCTGCGAAAGTCGCTGCATAACAGTAGAAGATATAGTATAGATATACTTGAAAACATCAGAACCATACAGACTGATTATTAGCGGGGGAGGTACCGGTGGACATATATTTCCGGCAGTAGCCATTGCGAATACGTTTCGCGAGCGTTACCCGGATGCAGATATACTCTTTGTCGGTGCACAGGGGAAAATGGAAATGACACGCGTGCCGGAAGCCGGGTATAAGATCGTTGGTTTGTGGATCAGCGGCCTGCAGCGGAAGCTTACACTCTCTAACCTGATGTTCCCGGTAAAAGTGGTTTCAAGTCTTATGCGAGCGCGCAGCATTGTAAAACACTTTAAGCCGCATGCTGTAATAGGCACCGGTGGTTATGCCAGCAGCCCGGTAATGATGGCCGCTACACGTTTAGGTATACCTTCGGTTATACAGGAACAAAATTCATTCGCAGGTCTTGCCAATAAACAAGTGGCGGGCAAAGTGAGTAAAGTATGTGTAGCCTACGAGGGCATGGAAAAATATTTTCCGAAAGAGAAAATTGTTCTTACCGGCAACCCGGTTCGTAAAGATATACTCTCCACCGAATCGAAACGTGAGAAAGCGCTGAGTCACTTTGGTTTTGATGGCAATGTAAAAACGCTGCTCATTATAGGCGGAAGCCTGGGCGCGCGCACCATCAACGAAAGTATACTGGCAGGGATGGAGAAGATCGTGGATGCCAAGATCCAGATGATCTGGCAAACCGGTAAAGGATATTACGAGACCTATAAATCGCAGTTAGGTAAATATGATCTGCGCAAGATCCGCGTACAGGATTTTGTAAAGGAGATGGACCTGGCGTATGCCGCTGCCGATATCGTGATATCGCGTTCCGGAGCATTGGCCGTGTCGGAGCTATGCATCGCCAAGAAGGCATGTATACTCGTGCCGTCTCCGAATGTAGCGGAAGATCATCAGACAAAAAACGCCATGGCATTGGTAGAGAAAGATGCCGCGTTGATGATTACCGATAAGGAAGCCGGTGTAAAACTGGTAGAAGAAGCGTTGAAGCTTTTATTCGATGAAGGACGTGCGGGCAAGCTTCGCGCAAATATAGCGCAACTGGCCAGGCCCAATGCTACAGACGACATCGTGAATGAAATTGAAAAATTAATTGGAGTACGTAAGTGAAGATCGAACAATACGATAATATATACTTTCTCGGCATAGGCGGAATCGGTATGAGTGCGCTGGCACGCTGGTTTATGAAAAAGGGGCTGAAGGTTTCCGGCTATGATCGTACCGCCACTGCGCTTACTACGGAGCTGGAGAAAGAAGGTATGAAGATACACTTCGATGATGGTGTGGAATATATACCATCGGAAGTATTGCAGCAGCAGGAGAAAACGCTGGTCGTATTTACTCCGGCTATACCGAAAGATCACAAAGAGTATAATTACCTGAAAGAGAAAGGCTATACCATACTGAAGCGTTCTGAAGTATTGGGGCTGATCACGAAAGGGTATAAAACCATTGGTGTTGCCGGTACACATGGCAAGACTACAACGTCATCCATGGTGGCACATATACTGAAGGTAGCGGGGCGTAACATGGTGGGTTTCCTTGGAGGTATAACGACCAACTATAACTCCAACCTGGTAATGCAGGGCGATGTTACTCCGGAAACACTGGTGGTAGTAGAAGCAGATGAGTTTGATCGTTCG
>NZ_DATCSD010000075.1:0-22598 GCF_036568665.1 Ohtaekwangia sp.
CCGTTCTTTACTTCGGTAGCATACGGTTTGAAGAAACGGATCTTGTTCAATACAAAGCGATCGCCTTCATCGCGGGCGGGGTCAATTACTTTCATGCCGACATCGAAGCGAAGTATAAGAAATGTAAAGTCGAAGCGCAGACCGAAGCCAGTACCCAAAGCAATCTCTTTATAGAACTGGTCGATCTTGAATTGTGAATTACCATTGGGAACGACTACACCATCCACCGTTTTTATTCTTTCCTGAAACGTCCACGTGTTACCGGCATCGAAGAATATAGCGCCACTCACAAAACCAAAAAGTTTTTGTCGCACTTCTATACTGGCCTCCATCAAAATCTCGGCAGGCTGTTCGATGTTATAGTCGAACATACCATCTTTCACCGGGTTGCCATTCGATTCCGGATCTTCTGTTCTGCGAGGCTTGAAAGAACCTGGCCCTAATCTTCGCGGACGCCATGCGCGTATACTATTGCTACCACCGGCAAAGAAGAACTTCTCGTATGGTAAACTTTTGTTCTTCGAGTACGAGTATGCTACTCCGGAATTAAACCGGTAGGCTATCGTTGTATTTCGGTCGATCACATTCAGCCTGCGCAAGTCGAGACTGAAGCGCAGATACTTGAAGTATTCCAGCTGATATTGTGTTACCAGCGATGGATCGATGAAGTTCCAGATCGTACCACCACTTTCCAGTTGTGCGCGAATAAAACCGGAGCTTCGTTCCTGGTTGCCATAGTTCCGGTAATTCCACGTTACACCGAAGATGATACTATTCACAAATGAAGGACGGAACGAGTTGAGCAAACTGAAATTACCCAGCGCTCCCTGCTGTGCCAGCAGCTCTTTAAAGTTCGTGGAGAGGTTGGCCGTATCAATCACACTCAGGTTGATCGGTGTGAGCTGATATAGTCTGTTCTTATTGTTCTGCCACGAATATGTACCGTTGATCGAGAACGCTGTTCGCCTGTATTCAGGTCGGTCGGTATAGGCGTACCCCGCGGTAAATTTAGTCTTGGGGTTAAACTCTGCATGCTTGAAGCGTGTGCGATCCTTGAATGGCCAAATGAACTGCGGGAAGGTGAGCGATGCGTTAACACCTGCTTCTGTACTCTTGTAGAAGTTCTGATCTTCTGTAGCGGAAGCCACCCCTTCAAAGCCGAAGCGACCGCTGATATCGAACGTCTCCATACCGTTGAATACATTGCGCTTTTTGAATGTCATGTTATAGAAGGGACCCGGAAAACCTTGCGTTACATTTACACCGGCTTCGTTACTCCACTCATATCGCGGCAGCGGACTGGTAAAGATGGTGGATACAAATTTACCGTTGGATGAATCGTAGTTGATGTTCACAAACTTGAATGCATCTACGTTTGCCAGCTGGCGTTGTGTGTTCAGCGTCTTCGAACGATTATATAGTTCGCCCTGCTTGATGAAGACGCGTTGCGACAGAATCTTGAGATTATAGTTGTTTTCGTAATAACTGTATTGAATATCGCGATAGGTACGGCCGGTACGTTCCTTGCCAGGTTTATTTATACCTATATCTGTCGTGAAATGTACTTCATCTACCGTAAACTTCTTGTGGAAGCCGCGCTTGGCCGGGTCGTTGATGATGATCATAACCGCCACTTTCCGGTCAGGCGAATGAAACGAAGTATCGGAAGCATACTCTATATATTGCCGGCTGAAATCGTAAAAGCCATTGTCTTTTAACATCAGGTCCAGGCGCTCACGTTCTTTGGAGAGATTATCTTCATCGTAGTGGTCGCCTTTCTTCAGCAGACTCAGGCGTTTATTCTCCTGTACGATGCGGTTGATTGCTGTGTCCTGTATCTGGTAAAAGATAGAATCGAAGAGATAGGGTTTGCCGGGTATAACTTTATAAATCACCTTTACCCGCTTCGGGTATATCTTCATGGTATCGACCTCCGCATATACTCTGTTGGTGAAATACCCTTTTGCAAAGAGGTAACTTCGAAAGCGATCAATGGTGAGTCGCACAAGACTACTGTCGAACACAGCAATCGGTTCTCCCCATTGCATCACCGTATTACCATTCTCGATTTTGTCGGTGAGCTTCTCGCTCTTCTGTTGCTTTCTGAACTGTAAGTTGTTGATGCGTTTGTCGCGTTTACTGACTGCGATCTTGGCATCGAACTTCTTTTCGATCCGCTCTTTCTTTTTGATCATTTTCTCCTGATCGTAGAAGCGATAGCCGAGATAGTAGATACTTACGAGAGGAGCCAACGGGCGGATGATAAACTTCCGGTTGGGGCGCTGGGCGTGGAGGTTCTGCAGCGCTGCGGCATCAATGGTGCGGGGTGCTTCGATCCTTTGGCGATACAATAACTTTTCATTTTCTTTCAGGTGCTTTATTCCCAGACAGCCGGAAAGCAGGAATGGGAGCAAGGCGGTATAAAGAAAATATTTACGGTTCAGCGTACTCAAGTGATAACAATGCTATCTAAAGCCAAAATCAAGTTTATCAAATCTTTGCAAGTAAAGAAATACCGGAAACAGGAGCAATGTTTTGTGGTTCAAGGTGCAAAGAGTGTGCAGGAATTATTGACTTCGGGCTTTGAAGTGACCATGATACTGGGTACTACGGATTTTCTCCGGCAACTATCGCCTAATGTAAAGGCTGAAATCATAGAAGTGTCGGAGAAAGAGCTGAGCGACCTCAGCGAGTTTCAGACCAACGACTCGGCACTGGCTGTGGCGCGTATGAAGGTGAAGGAAGGTATACTGGTGACTGCTGACGAATTTGCGCTGGTGCTGGATGATATACGTGACCCGGGCAATCTTGGAACCATTATTCGCACGGCCGACTGGTTTGGTATCAACAAGATTATAGCCTCGGAAGAGACGGCTGATTTCTATAATCCCAAAGTGATCAGCGCTACTATGGGTTCATTTGCCCGCATTGAAATATACTATACCAACCTGGCCGAATACCTGGTCAATACAACGCTACCGGTATACGGTGCTTTTCTGCATGGTAAAGATGTACACGATACTGATTTTGGAAGCGGAGGCCTGATCGTTATCGGCAACGAATCGCGAGGTATATCGGAGTCTCTTGAAAAATTTATCACCGATAAGATCACCATTCCCCGCTATGGCAAAGCCGAGTCACTCAATGCTGCGATTGCTACTGCAGTAATTTGTGATAACGTAGTGAGGAGGAAGTTTAAAGTTTAAGGTTTGAAGTTCCTGGTTTAAGTTCAAAGTTCTATAAAGCAAAAAGCCCGAAGTATATATATACCCGGGCTTTTTGCTTTATACTTTACGCTTTCTGCTTATTAAGCAAGTTCTCTCAAATCTACCGGCACTACGCGCGATACACCTTTCTCTACCATGGTTATACCATAGATAACATCGGTAGCAGTCATCGTGCGCTTGTTGTGCGTAACGATCACGAACTGTGAATCTTTACTGAACGTGCGAATGATGTTGTTGAACTTGTCGATGTTCGCATCATCCAACGGAGCGTCCACCTCATCGAAGATACAGAACGGTGCCGGCTTCAACAGGTACATCGAAAACAACAACGCAGTAGCGGTGAGTGTTTTTTCTCCCCCGGAAAGCTGATTGATGGTGAGTGGACGTTTACCTTTTGGTTTCGCGATAATGTCGATCTCAGACTCCAGCGGATTGTTCGGATCTACCAGGCGAAGATCGCACTGATCGTCTTCGGTAAACAGCGAGCGGAATACGCGGATGAAATGTTCCTTGATCTTGTTGAACGCTTCCATGAAGGTTGTACTGGCCACGCCTTCAATTTCGCTGATGGTGCTGAAGAGCGATTCTTTTGCCTTCAGCAAATCTTCTTTTTGTTTTAAGATAAAGTCGTTGCGTTCCTTGATCTCGGTATAGGCTTCCATCGCCATCGGGTTGATCGGGCCCATGTTATCGAGGCGATCGCGGATCTTCTGTACTTCTGCACGGATCTTGTCTTCATCCGCAGTAGCCAGGTCGTTGTTATCTTCTTCGGCTGACTGGTTGATGACGGAATCCAGATCAATATTAAACTCTACCGAGAGACGTTCTTTCACCGAGTTCAGCTGCATCTTGCTCTCGTTCAACTGACCTTGCATGTCCATCAACAACGTGTCGATGTTCTGGCGCTGGTGCTGAATTTCACGCAATGCTTTTTCGATCTGATCGATGAAGCCGCGATTCTCGTAGTAATCTTTTTCTGCTTCACCGAGGCCTTTTTCCATAGCCTCTTTCTCTTCGTACATGCCGAGCAATTCATCGTCATTGCTCTGTGTATTTTCGATGATGCGTTTTACTTCATCTTCGTTCTTCTTCAGTTCTTCCGCGTTTACCTCGAGGCGTTGTGCGCTCTGATCCATCGACTCCTGCTTGAAGCGGATCTCCTGATCTATACTCTTTACGCGGTTGTCTTGCTGGTGGAAGAATATATTTTGTTCGTTGAATGCTGCCGACTTCTGTGTGAGCAACTCGTTGTTCGAAGTGAGGTCTTGTGCGATTACACCGAGGCGATCTTCCTGCGCTTCGAAGTCGTGTTGTGCCTGTTTCGCTTTTGGCTTCAGGTCATCCAACTCTTTCAGCAACGTATCGATCTTCTCGAGTATATCTTCTCTGCGAAGGTCTGCGCTGTTGAGCATTTGTGAGAACTGCTCACGCTTGGTGCGCACGGATACAAACTCTTCGTTTACCTGGCGGATTGTATTCTGCACTTCTTCGATCTGCTGACGAAGTTTATTGTTGCGCAGCTTCTCGAGGTCAGCTTGTTTTTCGAGCAGACTTCCGCGGATATCGTCCAGCTTGGAGGTGAGTTCTTTGATCTCTTTCTCCAGCTTCTCCATGTTCTTCGCGCGACCGATCTTCTTTCCTTCGAATAACCCGACAGAACCACCGGATACACTGAACTTGCGCTTGGTAAGTTTACCGTTCTTGGTGATGAACGTGTTCTCATCGCTTGACGGAAGATTCTTAATGTCGCCTTCGAATATATATACCTTGTCGAGTATATAGGCCATCAGCTTTTTATACTTCTGATCGTATTCAATGATCTCCGTTGCCGGGAAAGCGTTATCGTAAATACGGCCGGGTGCCGACTCGAATTTTTCGAATGAATCCAGTATAAAGAAGTGTGCTTTACCTTTGGCCGCATCGCTCAGAATGTTGATTGCTTCGTATGCTTCTGACTCGTGCTCTACAATATAGTAGTTGAGGTATTGCTCCAGGTAATTTTCAATCGCTACGCGATACTCTTCGGATGTAGTAAGTATATCGGAGAGGAGAGGAGCATTTTTACCAACTTTCTTCTTGAGGAATTTGATCGCTTCCGGAAAGCCTTCCAGATTTTCTACCAGCGATTTGGTAAGATTATACTCGTTCTGACGTGCATCAAGTTTGCGGCCTGTTACGTTCATTTCTTCGCGTATCATTTCGATGGTCTTCTCCATCGCTACAATGCGCTCCTGTACTTCTTCTTCTTCTTTCTTCAGTTTGTCAGAGTCGCTGTTGAGTCCGTTCAGTTCATCCTGCAATACCTTGAGTTTATTTTCAAACTCCACGAGGCTTGCACTTTGTTGTGATGAATCGGATGCTGTTTTCTCCAGCTCCTGCTTGAACGATGATACCTGTATCTCGCGAATCTCTACAGCCTTGTTGATCTGGAAACTTTCTTCCTGCTTCTCGCGCTGTACTCTGCGCAGTGAGTCGGACTGTGTTTGTAATTCAGACGTGATGCGTTTCTGATCTTCGTATTCTGTTTTGAGGTGCTCGAGCTTTTGTGTGATCTCTGCTAATATACCTTCGGCTGAACTCTTTTCAGTTTCGAGACTTTGTATACTGAAGCGCGCACGCTCGTTACTTTTTCTGTCTTGCTCGATCTGATCGCGAAGTCCAGCAGCCCGATCGTTCAAATACTTGAGACGTTCGTTCTTGATCTGCTTCTCGCTTTCGTATTGACGAATCTTGGAAACAAATTCGTTGATCGCCTTCTGGCGTGAGCTGAGTGTTTTCTCTTTTAACACCAACTCTGCTTTTGCTTTTTCAATAGCGGCTTCCTTCTCTGCGATCTCTGCTGCCAGTGCTATCTTTCTGTCGTTCTCTTCCTGTACGCGCTGGTTGATGTCGTTGAACTTATCTTTCTGTTTGTTCACCACCACCTTGGCGAGGTTGATACTTTTATTTTTATAGTCTTCCTTAACCTTATAGTATGTTTCCGTCTGCTTGGCCTGCTTCTCGAGCGACTTCATATTCTTCTCGATCTCGAAGAGAAGATCTTCTACGCGTTCAAGGTCGGCATCGGTATCTTCCAGTTTCTTGAGCGTTTCTTTTTTACGCTTCTTGAACTTGGATATACCGGCTGCTTCTTCGAACAACATTCTGCGCGAACTGTCTTTATCGTTGAGCAGATCGTCCACCATACCCAACGCGATGATGGCGTATGTATTGGATGCCACCCCTGTATCGAGGAAGAGGTTGGTAATGTCTTTCAGGCGGCAGGTAACACCATTGAGCAGGTATTCACTTTCACCCGTGCGGTATAGCCTGCGTGTGATGGTGATCTGCGAATACTCCGTGGGAAGTATATTTTTGGTGTTGTTGATGGTAAGCGATACTTCCGCCATTTGCTGCGCGCTGCGCCCACTGGTACCGTTGAAGATCACGTTCTCCATTTTTTCGGAACGCAGCGTACTCGTTTTCTGCTCGCCCAATACCCAGCGGATGGAATCCACTACGTTCGACTTTCCACAGCCGTTGGGCCCGACAATACCGGTGATCCCTTCATCGAAGTTGATCACGACCTTGTCGGCAAAACTCTTGAAGCCTTTGATCTCCAGTTTCGCTAATTGCATGCTCTTGTGTTAGTGGTTGTTACTCCTAAAAAAATATCCGGAACCCTGCCATGGTTCGCGGTTGTGGTGTGGGGGTGCGAGTGACCTTCCCTTTTGGGTTTCAGTTGTTACCAAATGAAAATAGTTCGTAGAAAAGACCTACTGCTATTGCCTGTTGCCTACTGGAGCCAGTGGGGGAAGTCGGCAAAGATAAGATTCTGCGTTTGGCAATTCAAAATAAAAATTCTTTTGGCTGTAATCCGCTGATATTGAGCGAAAAGAGATAATTGTCGCGGGCATTTTCCGATCAAAAAGTGGTTTTAGCCCCGGGATATTTTTTCTGACGACAAAGAGGATTTTTTGCTATATGATTTAGAAAATTCCTTCCTGAATTTTCCCACTAAGTCTCCGAAAATCTGTTTTGGGAGGACTTCATCCTACGGTAAAGAAAACCATACGGTTTTTGTTGATGTGATTCAATTTTGATTGAATATATCGTTGAGAAATTTGGCGTGTAGTGCCTGTTCTGAAATATATACTATATATGCTTCTTTAAGTGATGTTATATTGTTTTTTAAATGGGGGGAATGTGAAAACCCAAGTATATACCTAATAAGTATATTTAGTATTTATACATTGGCAAACGAAAACAGTTCTTTCATATATAGTTTCCGGGCATCATCATCGAACTCGTAATCGGGTAGCAGGCAGCAGTTCATGATACTTTCAGGAACCCACAGCTGTACTTTTACCGGATAGCCAGGCACATACATATCCATGTATATAAAACTGTCTTTATGCTCGCGATGCAAAAGCAAGTGGCCCATTTCGTGAAACACCAATACTTCCGGATCTCTTTTATAGGCCGCTGTTGATGAGTCCACAACAATGGTGCGTGTTTCGTAATACGTTCTGGCATTTTTTCCTTCCTTCGACAAATCACCAAAGGTGACTGTAAAATCATTTGTGTTTTTAATATCGTGCGACTGTCGCTGCGCCTCGAGAAAGAAGTTATCTACTACCGGCTGAAGAATGGGCGTTATATGGTGATCGTCTTCTTTATTACAGGCAATACATAGAAAGAACAAGAGGCAACAAAGGCTAGGGGGGTTCATTGTTTCTGTTTCGCGTATCCTGAATTTAACGAATAAAAATGTGGGAAGTTGGAGGAATGAAGATTAAAGATTACAAGATTTTAAAATTTAGTATGACTTTGTTTCAACAGAGGAAACTTTGCCAGGGTAGTTACTATTGTATTTATAGTATATTTTGGTCTATACCTGTGAAGACGTTACAGTATTAGTTTTAAGAATCGTTAATCAGAGGTGAAAGAGATTGTGTGACTTTACTTTGTTATTCAGCTTATAGCGCACAACTATAACTTTTTAGAAAAAATATTTGGGTATTTGCGAAATGAACTTAAATAAGATTCGTTCTAAAGAGCAATATATAGGTCAAAACGATTTGGTTTTATTTAATTAAGTAGTATAAATATATAGTTAGTCGGAAGCTGTTGAAGTGAGCAAGCGCAAATTTTTGATAATCATTATACTATATATTTTCAGTCAACGTATGCGGTATACTCCGGTAATTGAGTAGGTAATTGGAAAGGAAAAATAATTTCAGCGGTTACCTTGTTGGTCTGTGTTGCAACTTTATATCTTGCTGCTGGATTTGTAAGTGACTCTTGGACGATTGTTGGGAATAGCGAGTTCCGTTGGCCTAATTAAAATTCCAGAGATTAATAAATAAGAAGAAATTTAACCTAACGCGTCTACCTGCCATGCTTCAGCGTATTCTCCTTGCTATAGGTATATTAAACCTATTGGCCATTATTATCTTGTCGATAACAGTTTTTGCCAGCGATCAGAAAGTTGTCTATGTAGACTCTTCCAAACTTCTAAACCAATATAAAGGCATGGAAGCAGCGCGTGCGGCTTACCAACAGAAAGCCAATACGTGGAAAGCCAATATCGATACGTTGGCCAATGAAGTTCAGCAACAGATTTTCAACTACGAGAAAGAGAGTAAAGCTATGACGGCAAAAGAGCGTCAGCTTAGCCAGGAACTTATTCGTAACAAGCAAAAGCAATTTGGCGAGTATCAGCAAGCGATGAACACACAAGCCCAGCAGGAAGATGCCAAGATGACGCGTGAAGTGGTGACACAAATCAATGCTTACTTAAAGAAATACGGTGAAGCCAACGGCTATAAAATTATACTGGCTGCTACGGAGTATGGAAACCTCGCCTACGCAGATGAGGGGCTTGATATAACAGATGAGGTATTGACGGGATTGAACAAAGAGTATAGCGGCAAATAATGCGTAGTATTGGTTTTATATCTATACTCCTATACACGTTTGTTATAGGATGTAGTCCTGATCGTCTTTCCTCAGAAGAGCTTACTGCTTTCGTAGCCGATGAATCGAATGGTTTAAGTAAATCTGTTACTGCTGCTAATAATACAGTGGTGCGAGTAACGTATCGCCCCACTGATCTGTGGGTATATCAGGAATTAGGCAAGGGTAAACATACTCCGGAGCAGATTGATAAAGCCCGGAAGAAATATAGTCAGAACCTATATTTCATTCTTAGCCTCTCGGCAAACGATAAGGAAGCCCTTCATCAATCAACAGGTGATCAATATAGCGACCTGGTGCAGACGCTTTCATTCCGTATGAATAATTACGTAACACTTACTACTTCTGCTAATGATACTATACCGGTGGGTGACTTTATGTTGAATCGTACCTACGGAATGAGTAGTAGCACCGATTTGCTTTTTGTCTTTAATAAAGAGAAAGCAAAAGATAAAGAATGGATACAATTCAACCTGAATGAATTTGGATTAGGTATAGGAAATCAACGCTTCCGTTTTGAAACGGATGATTTAGAAGATATACCCGAAGTGACTTTTGAGAACTAAAATAATTACTATAAAGAATTTCTACTCTTACCTTATATGATACGCAATCGAATCTTGCTGAAAAGCATTGCCGTCTTTCTTATTCTTGAAACCGTCTTTAACACGGTAGCACCAACTATTTCGTGGGCTTTAACTTCCGGGCCAATGGCTCCAGAACTTACCTCATTTGCGCCAATTGACTCCAGCCAGATGGTTAACAAGCTTACGGGTGATCTTGATTATCAAATGCCTTTGTTGGAGGTAAGCTCTCCTGAAGGATCTTATCCTTTAAATCTTTCTTACAAGTCGGGAGTTAAGCTTAATCAGGAGTCATCTTTCTGTGGTTTGGGATGGTCAATTAATGTAGGTTCAATTAATCGGATAGTCAATGGATTTGCTGATGACTACAATGGAGCCAGCTACTCCGTAAGAGATCAATGGGAGGGTGGAAATGCGTATAGTGAAGGAGCTGGATTGGATTTGGGTTCTTTCGGATTATGGTTTGAAGGCAACTGGTCAACGCATTCGCCTAATAAAGAAATAGACTTTAATGTCAAAGCTTTTGGGGTAGGTTTCGACAGCAAGACACAGGGAATCAGTTTCTCTATGTCATATGACAGTGACAATGATGAAGGATACTCTATTATTGGTATTGCGTCTAAAATGAACATGTCTTACGATTATGGAGGTGGATTAGCTACTGCCGAGAGTAGTGCGATGCAGGCATTCAACAATAACAACAACCGGGTTCAATCCAAAGTTGTAACGAGTAAAAACTATTTGGTTTATAAATACGAGAAACGGAGATACTGGATTGATGAAACCGATGATTCTAAGTTATACGGCCCACTGCAAGGACAGTACCTCCCTGCAACTATTTCAGATGATATAGCATTCGATAGATTCGTTTCTGGTGAATTTGTCTCTAACCCTACTTTCGAATCAAACCCACTTGTTATAAGGGAAAACAATGAGTTTCTGGCTGGTCCGAGTTTTCCATCCTTCGATATATATAGTGTTACTGCGCAGGGCATTGGTGGCAATATGCAGCCCGTAATTTTAGATAATGCAACCACATTTGATCGAAAGAAACTTAATCTTAACTACCGGGGATTGATCTTTGATATTGGATATGATAAACCAACGCGCTCCAGACATAGACCTCAATTTCGTTTTAAAAATGATTTCTCCAATAGCTATAAGGCCAGTAATGTAACGGATTTCGCGTTGACTAATACCGGGGCATCGATAGACTTGCAATCCAAATATTTGGGATATGATCAAAATATAGTTGACCCTTCAGGATTTAACTCTTCGTTCTTAGAGCTTGCAGGCTCAAGTAAAATTAGATATTTCGAGAATCAGGAGATACTGAATGGAACTGCAAAGAATCAAGGTTTTGTGAAATACGTTCGTGACAGAACTTCAACATCTTTTGCATCTTATGATAAGTCGTATACGATAGCCAATCAAGTTGGAGGTTTCTCTGTTACGAGTCCAGAAGGCATTACATATCATTATGGCCTTCCTGTATATACTTATGAAAATGGGCAAAAATTTCAAAAGTTTGATGAAGCAGGAAAGTTATCCTCCAGAGTTGTTAAAAGCGAACAACCTTATGCCTACACTTGGTTACTTACTTCAATCACTGGGGCAGACTTCGTGGACAAGAATGATAATGGAGTTGCGGATGAAGGTGATTGGGGATATTGGATGAATTTTGTTTACGGCAAATCAGGAACTTATAAATATAGGCTTCCGGCAGAAGATAATAGTTATATAGTATCTAGTGATGGGTCTAAGTCCTTTTCGTATGGTAAGAGGGAAAACTATTATTTGGATGCGATTTATTCTAGGACACAGACTTGTTTCTTTGTCAAAGATATTCGGGTAGATACAAAGGGTGTACTTGATCCCGAAGCAGGTGGATTCGGTATTACGACAACAACAGTCTCTGCACCTTCACTTAAGGTGAACGAAATTATATTAATGGATAATAAAAATTTCATTTCTTCCGGTAACACTATACTGGATCAAGTAAATATTATCTCAAATAAATATGCTACGGATGAGATTTATGGCGATTGTTCCATTTTCAATACAGATATAATTACTAAAGCCGATGCAGACCTTTTTTTTCCAGGTGTCAACGACTATATATTAAGAAAGATTGTTTTTGACTATGATTATAGTTTGTGCCCAGGCACAACCAATAGCTTCGATATAGATTATAATTCCATGACGAAAAGTGATGTATTGCAAGGGAAACTTACCTTAAAGAGGGTAAACTTTCTTGGCAAGCAAGGGACTTCTTTGTTACCAGCTTATAATTTTGACTACGAGGGCGATAGAGTGTTTGTTGGCGGTGATATTCTGAATTCAACAGGAAAGAATATATCAATTCGCATTTCAAATATCAATTTATTAGCTAAAGGAGATATCATTCAATTCACAGCCAACGGTGGGCAGCATTATGGATTGGTAACTGATATGATTGTTGAAAGCAACACTGCATCGGTGAAGTTGCTTTATGGCCCAGACCTACCGGAAGGGTATCATCAAAATAGTATATCAGTCAACACTACGAACAATCCTCCCTATAGCAACGATTTATATGATTGGTGGGGATATTATAAACCTGATTACTTTAAAGACCCTACGACGGTAAGTGAAAATGATCTTTATAGAATGACCAATGAGTTGTCTTCGAAATCAGTTGATTCATGGTCTCTTCGATCGATTACTACTTCATTGGGAGAAGTTTTGTCGTTCGACTATTCGTCAAAAGATTATGATGATGTAGGTGTAGGAAGCAAAGTTATTTTGAATGTCTCAAATAAGACAGGAGCATTCTTCGATAACGACCTTACTAAAGAATACAAACTTCAGGAGCACGATAATTACCATAATGGAGGTCACATTAAATATTTGAACCTCTATGTGGTTGAGCATGACTTATTGAATGCCGTGAAGGATCAAATACCTGTAGGGAGTTTTATCGATATATTATCTTATACAGAGCAAATTTCTTCTACTGGAGGTCAATTAAACACGGTAACGATCGGACAGGGAACATTCACTGTACCCTTAAAGGGACAAGTTAAGATTGAATCCATTGGTAGTGACTATATTAAGATAAGTGATCCAAACCATGTCTTGTTGGATTATCAGGATGGAAATGGTCAAGCTAAATATCATCGCCATTTCTTATCATTTCTCATCCTCCCAGACACAAAAGCATACGGTGACGGTATAAAAGTCAATTCAATTACTTTAGAAACTAATACGGGAGTTAGTAAGGAGTCAACATATACTTTCAATCAAGGAATTACTGTATCGGAGCCTTCAAAATATAGCTCTTTATGCACTGATAAGTACGCCTATACATGGGACATGATGGCAGACGACTATGATATTGCCATGTATGAGAGGGAATTTCAACGATTATTCTCTCCGCTTAGGAATGTATCCGGTGAAATCCCAGGGCCAAGCGTAGTATATGGCTTATGTACGGTAAATAACTATGTAGGCGAAGTAAAGCTTGATCGATACACTTCCTACAAGTTTAAGACATTCGATCCTACCTTGATTCAAGGTTCTGAAACTGACGAAGAGTATTATTATTCAAGCATAAAAGTAACTGGTGGGTCTCATGAATCTCGAACGTTACGTATAAAGGATTTTACAAGTCAGATCGGAAATATTTTAAGCATTAAAACCTATGACTCTAAATCAAACCAATTATTAAATCAGGTCAATTATGATTATATAAGTGATTATGATCAATATCATAATCAAGGGATTTTAGATCAAGTCTTTAATGAGCATAGAATTATTCATCCTCATTCAGACGGTGTGGATATACATTTAGGTACTGTAAGCATTATTTCAAGTTATCCATCAGTTTTGGAATCAATTACTTCTTATGATGCAAAACACCTGATTACAAATAAGACGATTCAAACAGGCTTTGATTTCTTCTCAGGCGCACCGATTGCTACACAAGCACAGGATGTGCATGGCAATGAATATGTAACCGAGAAGATACCGGCCTATAGTAAGTATCCAAATATGGGGCTTGCGCTAAACGGAGGTAAAAATATGTTAATTCAGGAGGCTGCTTCCTATACCTATAAAGTAGATCCTTCTCAGAATAACAAAAAGCTTGGTCTTGTTTCCGCTTCCGTTCAAACGTGGAGTGATAAGCTGCCAACCCTTCAGCAAGGTAAATTAGCGTCTGAAGCATCGGCACAAAACGGTATCTGGCGTAAAGCAGCCAGCTTCAATTTCATAGGTTCAGATAATGTAGCCTTATCGATCGATGGACTATATCCCGCTCAAAGTGTTACAAACTTTACAGCGTGGAATAAAGATGATGCTGTTCCGGATGGATGGCAGAAGACCGCTGGTATTACGCTATACGATGTGAACTCTCACGCGCTGGAAGCCACAGATGTTAATGGTAATTATGCCGCTACGCGAATGACATTCGATCAGTCACGTGTTACTGCCACAGCCGCGAATGCCAACTATAATGAGTTTGCCTATTCGAATGCAGAAGACCAATCGTCCAATAATGCATTGGGGAGTGAAGTATATCAGAATGGCAATCCCAATACAAATATAGCGCATACAGGAAGTTCATCATTAACAGCTTCCGCCAATACACGCGGCTTTACCTATACAATGGTAGCACCTAAGCAACGCACGTATCGTGTAAGTGTCTGGTCATCGCAGCCGGTCGCAGCGGTCAAGTATAAATTTGATTCGAATGCCGAAGCCGTTGCACCTGTAAAGAATAAAGGTAAGGCAGGTAACTGGTATTTACTGGAAGCCGATATAGCTGTGAACACGACAACCGTTTCGAAATTTGAAATGTGGTGTGAAGCAGGTGTTAATGCTACTAATTTCGATGACTTCCGCGTAAGACCGGTGGATGCAGCCATGACCAGCTATGTATATAATCAGTGGGGCGAGCTATCGCATATACTGGATAACAACAACCTGTATACCGAGTATCGCTACGATGCGATGGGGCGCCTGACCTCTACCTATAAAGAGAGCTTCAAATCCACCTATGGTAATCAAGGTATCGTGAAGACTGGCGATGTAGAGTATAATTACGGTTCAAACAATCCGTATACACTTACGATCAGTACATCCAGTACCGGTACACGAGGCTATATATATCCTTCCGGTAATGTATCAGTTCAACAAGGGAAAGACCTTCGTTTTGAAATGCGCGACAAGTGTTCTTACAATACACTGGGTGCCGTATGGATCGATGGTAAAAAGATAGATGTTGATAAATCTTCTGTAACACTTGCCGATGGAACGCTGGTATCCATTCAGAGTTCGGGTAAGGTGATCACCTTCACCAACGTTCAAACAGCCCACACCATACGAGCAGAGTTCGCAGCCAATTCAGTTAAGGGTGTAGTGGTATGTAACGGTTATACCGATGGTAATGGAAACACCTGTTACGATGGTGGGTATAAATATGTTTACTATGACTTATGCGGAAATCAAGGTAGTTGGATGAACGCAACCCGTGCGGCTGATGTTCCGGCTGATCTTCAATCACTCATACCTACGAGCAATTGTTGCCAGTATAATGATGGTACTATATCTGGATGTAGCTGCAGACCAGGGGGGAACTAAATTGAATAAGACTTAATAACGCATACTTAATGAAATAGCATGAAGCGTTTATATATATTTATATTTTTTGCTGGCTTATTAGCAAATTCCATATCAAGCCTTGGGCAAACCCCCACGGAAGAAGGATGTGATATTCGACACTCAGGCGGTAATTGCGTTGGGCAGCCTATAACATTTTATCCGGATTGTTTAGATAACAGTTATACCAATTTTAACTGGATTATTGATGGCACTCAAATTTCCACAGGAAATTCTTGTACCTATACCTTTACCACTGCCGGTAGTCATACGGTGAAACTTGGATCATGGTGCAGTGCTTCTTCTGGTGATTGTACCCATCCCAAACCAGTGTATACCCAGACGAATATATTTCTTGAAAATGTACCGAGTCCTTCCATTGTAGCAAGCACGCGACAGGTTTGTGAGAGTGGTAGCGTTACATTATCAGTTCCGAGTGAATATATCAATTCAGGTTATGACTTTCTCTGGCGATCAGTTCCTTCCGGCTACACGGGAACGGGGCCATCGGTTACCTTTAACAATGTTTCTACTACAACAACTTTTTATTTGACAACATCCGGTGAAGCCTGTGCGAATGAAAGTCAAATCGTAGTAACCGTTGGAAAAACAATCCTTCAACCGGTTTTGAATCCGGTAACATTTTACCACAGACGAATATTAACAACCAACGATATTCGAAGCGGTCATTATTGGGAGCAAAGCAGCACAGGTACAGACCTGAACAATCCTGTGAATGGCGATTATACCGTATACCAATCCGGTGATTACTTCATTCGATTTTATTCTGCCGCTACAAACTGTTGGGGCAGTGCACTTGGGCCGGTTCATGTAGCTATAGATTATGCACCACCGCTTGCTTCAGTAGGGCAGATATTGAAATCTGGTTATAATGATATATACTTTGCCAATGATGAAAAGGACTATATCTTTTCGTATGCTGATTACTATTGGGTAAACAGTGCTAGTGACAATCCGTCTATAGTCCGTCCTTATTGTGTTAATGGCGTTGTTACAGGAAGCAAACTTTATAAGAACGGAACATATTACCTGAAAGGTCGTGATCGGGGTACAAACACGTGGGGTCCTACACAAACTATAGCTGTTACATTACGTGGTGATGAGAGTTTGAACTGGGTACATACCCGCGCCTATGATGGAACACAAACCAGCGATGGTCAGCCGTCCGATAAAGTAGTAAGTGAGTCGAAAGCATACTTTGGCGAAGATGGCAAGAGCCTTCAGAGTCAGACAAAGAATTTTACATCGGGCAAAATATTTACGAGTCAGGAATTGCGTGATCAATACGATCGCGTGGTGGCTAATACTCTACCGGCTCCAATCACATCAACAGATTTTTCATACAACGCAGCATTTGTGCTTACACCCACTGGTGAGGTCTATGATCACAAGAGCTTTGATACATTCGATCCACAAGGTGATGACGAATCGGAAAATACTTTATACAATCCTGTAAAAGTTGGCGACACTGAAGAAGGAACGGTTGGCTGGTATTACAGTGATAAGAATACGTTAGAAGAGAATGTTCCCAAGACAGGTTATCCCTATAGTCGAGTTGATTTTTATAATGACGGTACGGGTGAAGCAAGACGTTCATCAGGTGTTGGAGAGATCCTTCGCTTTGGAACCGGTCATGAATCGTTGAGCGGAACATTCCCGGTATACCAGGAACTAGAGGACTATCTGGATAAGCGCACGATTGTGTTACCGGGTATAGCACAAGACGGAGTTTTATCGAATGAAGGTGTACAGACGATAGCGCGAGATCAGAACGGTAAATATGCTATCAGTATAACGGACAAAGCTGGTAATGTAGTGATGACTGCACGGTCAGGAAGGGCCACTGATAAAGTATTAACTATATCTAACAGTGTTGTTTCCAGCGGATCACCTTCGTCTCCCAATTACAGAGCGATGACCTATTTCTATATACTCGAAGATCAGGCTGTCTCTATTACCGGTAGTACCGATTTTGTAGTAGAAGATATAGTCTCCGAGGTACCTAAGAATCCTGGCGAGACATTTGCCGGTTCTGATGGAAAATGGCCTGCCGGTTTCTATCGTATACTGCTTACCAATGCAGCGAGTGAAATAACCGTATCATATACCAATAATTTTCTGGATGTATCCTACAGCTTTTATAACGATGCAGGGAGATTAGTTTCATCCGTATCTCCCAATGGAATGAAAGAATGGCTGAGTAGTCAAAGTAATGTAGATACCCGATATACCACTATTGATAAAACAACCTATCAATATAATTTCAGAGGTTGGTTAATGTCCATGACCGAACCAGATGCCGGTACGACAAACTATAAATACCGTCAGGATGGAAAAATCAGATTCTCTCAAAATGCACAGCAGTTGATTGATAAACATTTCTCCTATACGCATTATGATAAGCTGGGCAGACCGATAGAATCAGGTGAATATATAGGAACACAATACCAATTCGCTTCGCTGAATACGCAGCTTGAATTTGGTCAACAAATTCAATTTTCACATGCTGACACGCGAGATTGGGTGGCAACTCATTATGATTATCCTGATGCAAGTTTCAATGATAGTACAAAGTTAGGGGCAAAATATATGCAGGATTATGTAGCAGGTGCTGTTTCATGGTCAGAGAATGCCAATATAAAAACATGGTATAGCTATGATGAACTTGGTCGTGTAACATGGATGGCACAGAAGCCTGCAGCATTAGACCGCGTGTTCGTCACAAAATATACTTACGACTTTTTAGGAAATGTATTGACCGCGGCCAACCTCTCATTTCAGGTAAAGAAAAATCTCGATAATGCGGTATTGTTGGAACAATTCTATCATCATTATGAATACGATGCTGATATGCGTTTGAGTAAAGCCTATACCAGCACAACCGAAGCAGGTGACAAGAAACTTCGAGCCACCTATACCTATTACCTGCATGGCCCGCTCAAGCGCATAGAACTTGGCGACAAATTGCAGGGTATAGATTTCGTGTATAATATCAACGGCTGGCTCACACAGATCAACCACCCGGATAAAACCAAAGACCCTGGTAAAGATGGTAATGATGCGTTCGGAATGATTCTGAACTATTATGAAAGTGATTTAACAAGTGTATTTCAAACCGGGTATAATTCAGATCGCATACAAGATCCGAATAGTTTCCATAAGCTTCCTAATAGCAACGAAAATCAATCTGCGATTGCCTTTGAACCAAAAGCAGCGTATAGATCGAATATGCTGGAAACGCTAGAGCAGTTAAAAGCACTTCGGGAACAAGAAACTCATGCTATATTCTCGGAGAACGTATTAGCGAATGACCAGGCAACGGAAGATATACTTCCTATAGCAGAAGCACTTATTCCTATGTCAGCTCCGGATTTTGGAACTACAGATTCACTGGTGGTTGCCTCTGTAAAACCTGTGCTCTATGAACAATCTGCTGCAACGAATGTTGTGCCCGATGATGTAGAGTATGCTGCATTAAAGGATATATATACCAGTTTAGCCGGTGCTAGCTGGACAAAGAAAACCAACTGGCCGACAACATGGCCTGCAACAGCCACGAGTGTTGAGTTTGGTACATGGTTTGGTGTGGGCGTATCGAATGGAGATGTTGTATCGATCAATTTACCTGCCAACAAACTAACGGGTACCATACCGACATCTATAGCCAATCTTACAGAGCTTTCTTCGATATATATGCAGGGCAATAGTATATCCGGAAGTATACCCACGCAGATGGGTTCACTCGGAAAACTTGCCGTGCTGAATTTAAGTTCGAATACCCTGTCGAGTACGATTCCAACGTCATTTACCAACCTAACGAGTCTTACTTATCTTAATCTTGGCAAGAATACGCTGACAGGATCAATCCCTTCTGAGGTTGCCGGTATGACAGCGCTTCAAAGTTTCCTTCTGAATGAAAATAAGCTAAGTGGCACGTTGCCTGTAGCGATTGGTACTCTGCAAAATCTTACAACCTTCAATGTTTACAGCAATACAATTACGGGGGCTATACCTGCTGCATTGAATGGCTTGTATAATTTGACAACGCTCAACCTTTCCTATAATAAATTTTCAGGGGCGATTCCTGATCTGAGCGCATTGACGAAGCTTGTTACAATCGATCTCCGTTCCAATACACTCACGGGCAGTATTCCTTCGTGGTTAAGTACCATAACAACGCTGGAAAATATATACCTTGGGATCAATAGTCTCTCGGGTACAATACCTGCCTCGTTAAGCGCACTTTATAATCTTAAAACATTATCGCTTTATACCAATACACTCACCGGTACACTTCCTCCTGAATTAGGTGAACTGAGTAATCTTCAAGTTCTATACGTATTTCAGAATCAGCTTACAGGTGAGCTTCCGCCATCTTATGGACTTTTAACAAAGCTGCAATACTATTATGCCAGTGAGAATAGCTTTACGGGAAATATACCCGAATCCTATAGCAACCTGAAGGAGCTTCTGTACTTCAACGTACAGAGCAATCAGCTTTCTGGTGACCTTCCCGACATCTTCAGCAACTGGACGAAGGTCACCTCGTTCTACGTATCGTCCAATAAATTTACCGGAGTTGTACCTGCGTCTGTAGGAAGCATGACCAATCTGGTGAACTGCTATTTAAGCAATAACGCATTTACCAGCGTACCACCATCTCTGCTGAACCTGACAAAGACACAATTCATTGTACTGGATGGCAATAAACTGCATAGTATACCAGACTTTACAACACTTTCCAATAAAGCTACGCTAAACCTGTATGTGCGGAATAATTACCTTGATGCATCCGATCTGGAATCATTGTATACCGCTGCAAACACTTCGGGTTTCAAGGCCCTGTATACAACGCCACAGTTGGTCGATCCAGGGGCGAGAATAGCTGTCCCTCAAGGACAATCTCTCACCATTATAGCAGGGGGTAAAACAGCTAACACCACTTTTGTGTGGGAGAAACAATCCGGCTCAACCTGGACAGATGTAACATCACGCAATCAAAGCACGAGTGCAGATGTGTTTGTTATCAATACCCCTGTAGCTTCAGATGCCGGTATATATAGATATAGGGTCACTACATCTAAGATCACAGCGCTTTCTATTATCAGTAATCCCATCACGGTGCAAACAGTGGATGCCTTACCAGCGGAAACATCACCGGATATACGATACAATGGATTGATCACTTCTGTTCAATGGCGTACAGACAAAGCATATTCTTCAGACGATGATGATTATTATGGTCAGTACCAATACACGTATGATGATAAGTATCAATTGAAAGAAGCTAATTATGCTGACTTCAATAAGACCACAAAGATGTTTGATCCTGCGGGGAATAACTATCGCCTCATGGGCATGAGCTATGATCCCAATGGAAACATTCAAACATTGAAACGCTTTGATGGTGACGGACTATATAAGAATAATCTTTCCTATACGTATCTCGCCAATACGAACAAGTTAGATAACGTAAGCAGTTATGTATCGAAGTTCACCTACAACGCCATCGGGCAAATGACCGGTGAAGATAAAGTAAGTGATGCCGATCAGTACGTTGATTATGATGTGACCGGTAAAGTCAGAAAAGTATATACCGATGCAAATAAATCTGTACCGAATGTAGAATATATATATGATGACCGTGGATTTAGACTGGCCAAGATAAATTACCAGACTAAACGAACAACCTGGTATATACGCGATGCTTCCGGTAATATACTGAGTATATATGAACAGGCTGGTATATTGCCTGATTCGAATCAACCTATACAATGGTACCTTACGCAGACCACCTTCGATGGTACTACATTAAAAGTAGCAAGTGGTTATACTTCAGGAAGTGCCACATCGAGCAATACACTTGCAGCAAATCAGGACGGATCAATAGAGTATACCGTTGAAGATTTTTATAATACAAAAAACATCGGCCTGAGGGTTGTCGGTTCAACTACCAACTCGTATGTATTCTCATTCAATGCAAGTCCTAATAAGACAATCAGTATACGAGTATCGGGTAATGCTGTGTCAAGCTTTGGCTATGCAATTGGTGATAAGCTGAAACTTGTTCGAAGCGGGGCGAAGTATCAGTTCTATCAGAATGGTGTGCTCAGGTACGAATACGCGACAGGATCAACAGGTCAGATCGAGGTATATGTAGCCCTCAACTCAGCAACCTCTGTTGTGAGTGGACTGACCTTTAAGCCCGTTGACACAACACCACAGGAAGCAAGCTTTGCACTGACGGAAATTCCGATTTATGGAGCCGGTAAACTGGGTACATATTATCCTTCGCAGGATAGTAGCTCTGTATATGAGATTACAGACCATCTTGGTAATGTACGCGCACTGGTGCGTGAAAATGTGAACATCTATACGGCTACGATGGAAGACAACGGCACAGCCGATTTAACTAACCCGCGCGTAACCGAAATGAATTACTTCCAGAACATTTTCGAAACGGAAGTGCAGGACGTGCAGATGAATCATACTCCTAAACTGGCAGCAGTGCCTTCCCCGGATAAAGCTGCCTATCTATACTGGATCAGCGGAACACCAGGAATGGATATGCAGGATAAATCGGTTGGCCCTGCTATAGCATTGAAAGTAAATGCCGGCGATAAAGTAAATATGGAAGCCTTTGCCCGCTATGAATACAGGGAAGACTTTACGGAAGATGTTACACTTGCAGCATTCTCACAATTATTAGGTTCTACCTTTAGCTATGTACAAGGCTTCGAAGCGATGTCTGCGAGTCAGACGACACAAACTTTTCAGGCTGCACTTCCTGCACTGCTGGGAGGCGGTAAAGATGCAAGCCAGCCGAATGCGTTCCTGAATTATATAGTGTTTAACAACGACATGGAAAGCGTTAAAAGCGACCGTGTGCAAGTTTCGTTAGATGCCGCTTTTGAGCCGGACGAGCGAGCAGTAAAAGATATGTTTGAGAAGCTCGCCTTGAATGTTACTATCACCGAACCAGGCTATATTTATGCATGGGTAAGCAATACCAGTCAGGATACGAAAGTATGGTTTGATGATTTTAGTGTTTCGCATATCTCTAACTTTGTAACGCAGGCTACGGATTATGGAGCTTGGGGAGATGTTTTACGCGATCAGAAGACAGATGAGAGTATATATAGATATAGCTATCAGGGTCAATTTGCGG
>NZ_DATCSD010000076.1:0-17821 GCF_036568665.1 Ohtaekwangia sp.
TGTCTTCCTGCAGTGAGAATTCCGGAACAAAATTCCGGTTGCCGAGGTATATAATGTGCGCTCCCGGATCAAGACCATTGGAAGCGATCTCGGTTATATTCGGAGCGCGATAGCCCCGCGCTATATTTGCCTTCAGATTTAGCTGTGGTGTTAACTCGTAGGTGAGCCCCATGCTGGCAGATATACCGGTAAACCGCTTGCTATAATTCGAGAACTGCAATGTAGCATTCTCTGTATCGGAAGTTACATGCTGCCCAAAACCTGTTGCCGGATTTACACCTACATAAAAATCATGCCACTGCACGTGGCGAATATCGTAGCGCACGCCACCACCCAGTGTCCAGTCTTTATACTTCCATTTCAGGTGTACGTACATGCCGGCATCAAACAGATCATAATCGGGAATAGGAAAATCCGTAGCATCTTTACTCTTGTTATCCTGCACCATACCATTAACACCTACCGCTGCCTCTATATTAGCAAACTTGGGCGCGTTATAGCGCAAGCCATAATTATAGGTGTTGAGGCGCAGGTATAAACCCGCCTGCTCCGGCATGGTGGGGTGATTATATTCCCTCCGGAAATTTTGCTGAAATGCAAACTGAAAATCGATATCACCTTCCCCCAAGGTATAATAACTATGCGTATAGATGCGGTAGTGCTGTATATGCTGATGCAGTGGCGACAGAGTATACGAGTTCAGGTCGTGCGCAGAAACAATCGGGCGATTGGTTATCTGGTCGTCAACCCCTTCATAAATCTGCCGGGTGAATTGCCGCGTTAATGAATCGCGGCTGCCATCCGGTATACCCTGCAGGTTATCATAGAGTGTAAGGTTGAAATGTGCATACCCTTTATTGTGGGTATAGCCCGCCAGCAAGGATATATTCTTCTCATCAAAACCTGTATTATATACCCGTCCATCGGCAGCATTGCGATAGTTCCTGGCTACGCGATACGATCCGCGAAGAGCGGCCACAAAATGTTCGGTGCTATAGCCAGCCTGCAGTCCGTTACCAATCAGGTTGTTGTTGGTTTGATACTCCGAAGTAAACTTGCCGTGAATTTTACCGTCCTGTTCATCCGGTATATAGGGGAATAAACTTACCACACCCGCCAATGCATCCGAGCCATACATCAGACTCGATGGACCTTTTATTACTTCGGCCCGCTCTATATTGTAGGCATCTACTTCAATGCCATGTTCATCGCCCCATTGTTGCCCCTCCTGCCGAATGCCATCGTATAGTGTTAACACACGATTATACCCCAAACCTCTTATAAAAGGCTTCGAAATGTTCGGCCCTGTTTTTACCGTGGATAATCCCGGAGCATTCTTCGCCAGCGCATCGATAATATTACTTTCAGCAGCTTGCTCTATGGCGCGATAAGAGATACCAATAATAGAGATCGGATTTTCTTTTGCCAATGTAGCACGTGTTACACCCGTAATTACTACTTCATCTAACGTGGTGCGATCGGGTGTCAACTCAAAGTCAACGATGCGATTCTCTCCATCTTTTAATACAATTGTCTTCTCTGCTTTCAGATAGCCCAGGAATGATACCTGCACCTGGTATGTTCCGGCCGGTAGATGTTTAATGGTATATTTTCCGGTGCTGTCGGTAGAGGCTCCCAGGGAAGTTCTTGCCAGAAATACTGATGCCAACTCCACCGCTTTTCCATCGGCTATAACTTTTCCGGAGATACGGGCAGTTTGCGCCAGCCCTATCGGTCCGAAAGCGGCCAGCAGGCAGACAATGAAAATACGCATATATAGGTGCAGGGATGGCATATCTTTATTGTTTTGGTAACAAAAGTACTAATGTTAGATT
Source organism: Ohtaekwangia sp. (assembly GCF_036568665.1). GTDB lineage: Bacteria > Bacteroidota > Bacteroidia > Cytophagales > Cyclobacteriaceae > Ohtaekwangia. The sequence continues at coordinate 1,836 of NZ_DATCSD010000076.1, forward strand.
AACCTAACAATATATGTTTGAAGGTATTTTTATATTTTTGTTATATGCTTTCACTGACGGAAGAAAATTATCTGAAAGCCCTGCTGAAGCTGACGCTCGAAAAGGAGACAAAGGAAGCAGGCACCAATGAGCTGGCACAGCTACTACAGGTGAAGCCCGCTACAGCCAACGACATGCTGAAGAAGCTGAAAGAGAAATCGCTGGTGGATTATGAGAAGTATGGAAAGATTTCGCTTACAGCAGAAGGACGAAGAAGAGGTATTGAAGTAATACGCAAGCATCGCCTGTGGGAAACCTTTCTTTACGAGAAGCTCGATTTCTCATGGGATGAAGTGCATGAAGTAGCCGAACAGCTCGAACATATACAATCGCCCAAGCTGGTAGACAAGCTGGATAAATTCTTAGGCTTCCCTAAATATGATCCGCATGGCGATGTAATTCCCAACGCCAAAGGCGAAATGGTGGTGCTCTCTAAAAAAACACTGGTAGAAGAAGAGATCGGTCACAACTGCCGCATGGTAGGTGTAAAAGATAACTCCTCTGCTTTTCTTCAATATGTTGATAAGGTCGGCCTCAAGATAAACCTGAATATAAAAGTATTGTCGCGACAGCCGTATGATGATTTGATCGACATTGAAGTGAACGGTAAAAAATCCAGTGTGAGTCCCAAGTTTGCCGAGAACATTATTATCGTCTGCAACGACTGTCGTGAGACGAAGCCGCATAAAGTCACTCGCAAGCGATAGCCCGATATATATAGTGGCTATATATCGGCTGCCTATAAAATAAGGAGGAACGCAGATCTATATCCGCATTCCTCCCGTTTCCTCTCCAAAGTGATTATTTATACTATATCTTATTCGCTTCGCAGTGAATCTACCGGGTTGCTCCGGGCTGCGCGAATGGTTTGAAAGCTCATTGTTAAAAACGCCAGCACAAATACTACTATGCCCGCTATAATAAACACATCCCACGGCAACGTTGTGCGATATGCAAACTCCGCCAGCCAGTCTTCCATCATATACCACGAAAGCGGTGCTGCAATAACAAACGAGATCACTACCAGCAGCAGAAAATCTTTCGACAACAACAACACAATCTGGTTGATCGATGCGCCCATTACTTTACGCACGCCAATTTCTTTTATGCGCTGGGCTGCTGTAAAGGTAGCAAGACCAAACAATCCTAAACAGGAGATACAGATGGCAATAGCGGAGAACCCGGCAAAGAGCTTACTGAGTCGTTGCTCGGAATTATACATCTTGTTATACGATACATCCAGGAAGCTATACTCGAACGGGTAAGCCGCATTGTATTGCTTCCAGATATCCTGTGCCGCTGCCACCGCTTCTTCGTTCTGATGGCCGTTGGTCTTTACATATACCAGCCACGACCAGTCCGGCCGATACAGAAATACGGAAGGCTCGATCTTTTTATGAATGGAGCGATGATGAAAATCTTTTACCACACCCGCTATAACACCTTTGGTTCTCCACAACGTAAATGATTTACCGATGGGATCTTTTATACCTGCCTCACGCACGGCTGTTTCATTCAGTATATATTTAGCAGTATCAGACTTCGCACCGGTAAAACCCTCTCCTTCCACCATCTCCATGCCCATCGCTTCCATAAAATATTCATCGATCACCATCGGGTGTATCATGAAATCCTGACCTTCCTCTTTTCCATCCCAATCGGTATCGCCCGTTGTATTATCCAGTGTGAGTATATTTTGATTGGCGATAGACACCTGTTCGATAGCCGGACTTTTCAACAATTGATTCCGGATCGTCTGAATATTCTCAAACATCTTATCGCGAAGACCAAAGGTAAATGTGTTCTCCTTGTTGAAGCCTAACTTCTTGTTACGGATATAGTCAAGCTGCTTGCCAAATACCAGTGTGCTAATGATAATGAGTATAGAAGTAGCAAACTGTGTAACCACCAGTATCTTTCTGAAAGTAGAATTACTTCCGCTAAGGGTGAGCTTGCCGCGGATCACTTCAATCGGCTTGAAAGCCGAAAGCACCAATGCCGGATATAGTCCGGATACAAGCCATGTAACAAACAGCCCGCCCAATATCAGATAGGCCACTGTACCTTCGGTAATACGGAATGTAAATGCTTTACCGGTGAGTGTATTATAGTAGGGAATAGAAATCTGTATCAGTATCAAGGCCACACCCAACGCCAGCATGGAAATGATGGCCGACTCGGTGAGGAACTGACCAATGAGACGCGAGCGATCTGCCCCGATCGTTTTACGAACGCCCACTTCTTTGGCACGCTTCGAAGCGCGGGCCGTTGCCAGATTTATATAGTTGATGCAAGCGATCAACAATATAGCAATTGCAATAATACCAAAGATGCGAACCGTTTGAATCCCTTCTTCGCTCAGATCAGCACCATAGAGGTGTAACTTGGCCAGCGGCTGCATAATATAGCTTACATTCGTTCCGTCCTGGTTGGCCCGATGGATACGTGTAAGTTGTTTTGCAACGGAGTCGGCATGCGCATCCTGCTGCAGCAGGAAAAAGGTTTGATACATATAGTCTCCCCAGTCTGACTCCAGCGTTTTCCAATATCCGCCAGACTGATATTCATCGATCAGCTTTTGAAAGGGAAAGAGTATACAATATTGCAGCGTGGAGTTCTTCGGCATGTCTTCCATTACACCTGCTACTGTATAGTCATCCTTTTCATTGAGTCTGAATACTTTTCCAACAGCATCTTTCGTATCGAAAATTTTCTCTGCTACAGATACCGATATCACCACTGATTTATTATCCGGAAAAGGTTTCTGCGGATTGCCCTGCAACAACTTTGCATCAAACACTTTAAAGTAGTTGGCATCTACATACCCGATAGGTCGGGTTTCGGTTATCTTTTTATCGTTATAGGTGATCAGCGCTATATCGTGAAAGTTATCGATACGCACAGCTTCTTCTACAGCTGGCACCTGCTGTTTTCCAAATGCCGCTATAGGTGCTGGTGTGGTAGACCATGTTACAACGGTACCACTATTATCGAACTGTGCATTGAGGCGATATACTCGTTCTTTCTTTGAGTGAAAAGCATCGAAGCTCAATTCCTCCTGCACCCACAGTAAAAGCATAATGCTGGCCGCTATACCCAGCGCAAGACCACCCATGTTGATGACCGAGTAAACACTCTCGCGAAACAAACTTCGAAGCGACAGTTTAATGTAATTGAATAGCATACTCTATAGGTTTGGGTAAAATATAGTCTTGCAAGATATAGTGAGGATCATTCATTACGAAGTGAGTCTACCGGGTTGGCTGATGCAGCCCTCACCGTTTGGAAACTGATCGTAACCAAAGTAATGGTTAACAATGTAAGAAAGGCCAGTACAAAAGTGAGCGGACTGATCGTTACGCGTGTTGCAAAATTTTCGAGCCACTGGTTAGCGGCCATCCATGCCAACGGTATGGCTACTGCGTTCGCGACTACTACCAGCACTACAAATTCGCGCGAAAGCAAACGGGCTATCTGTAGTATATCGGCTCCGAGTATCTTGCGAATGCCGATCTCTTTTGTACGCGTAAGCACCATGAATGATACCAACCCTAACAAACCAATCATAGCAATGATGATCGTTACCAGTGAAAATAATCCAAATACATTGGCGAGCTTTTGCTCGGCCTGGTATTGTCGTTCAAAATCCTGATCGAGAAAGAAATAGTTGAAATCATAACCCGGAAAATGTTTTTTCCAAAGACTCTCCATACCGGCAATAAGTTGCTTCGTATCGGCAGCTTTATAGCGGATTGCATAGAGATAACTGTTATCAGGATTATAGTCCATTACCATCGGACCAATCTGTTGCTGCAATCCAAACTGGTGGTAATTCTTTACTACACCAATCACTTCTCCCTGCGGATAGCGCGAGGGTGATGTAATTTTTTTACCTATAGCTTCCGCAGGCGAAGACCAGCCAAACATAGCTACGGCTTTTTCATTGAGCACCAATCCATCTTTCAACAATGCTTCATGATCACGATCGAATGATTCACCGGCCACCATCTCCAAACCCAGCGTTTGTATATAGCGATCATCCACCGCCATATACTCTACGGATATAGCATCTTCACCCGTCTTGCCTTCAGGATACGCAATCTGTCCTGACCAGCCCGGGTTGCCGGGTAATGAATTGGTATAGGTAACTTCCTGCACAGCCGCCACAGTACGCAGTTCATCGCGAAATGTTTTGAACGCTTCCGGATTAGGCGCATGTACACGCGCTGCGTTGATTACAAAAATTTCATCTTTTGCAAAGCCAAGTTCCTGCCCCTGCATATAGCGCAATTGATCTACTACTATAAATGTACCCAGCACAAGGCCCAGTGAAATAACAAACTGAAATACAACCAACGTTCTTCTCAATTGTACACCGCGTGCACTGGTCTGCATCTTGCCTTTCAATACTTCTGCCGGCCGCATGCCCGACATTACCCATGCGGGGTAATAGCCAGAGAGCAATGTAACCACCAATACCAACGCCACCATACCTGCCACTACAGCTGGATTAAACAACGCACTTAATATATAGTGTTTATCCAGCAGACTGTTGAAGAAAGGCAACAAGGCAGTTGTTACCATCAACGCCAGCAACAGTGACAATACGGTAAGTATAAATGACTCGCTGATAAACTGACGCACCAGTATATTTCGGGTAGAGCCTACTACTTTGCGCAAGCCTACTTCTTTCGCGCGGTATACCGAGCGTGCAGTGGTAAGGTTCACAAAGTTTATACAGGCGAGCAGTATAACAAAAGCAGCAATGGCCGACACCAGGTATATACGATCGATACTACCCGTTGGCCCCATCGGGTTCATGCTACGGGTGCGCAGGTATATATCGTTCATAGATGTGAAGGCAAGCTTTGCTTCGGCACCCCAGTCCTTCAGCATAGCACCAGCCCGATCGGTATATATATTTTCGGCTTTTGCTTTAAAGGCCTCAACGTCTGTTCCTTCTTTCAATAATATATAGTTATTGATGTTGATATTCCCCCAGCCTTCATCGTAGGTAAAGCGGGTATCGAACAACGGGAACGTGGCAAACGATATAGCCATATCGAGCTGAATGTGCGAGTTGGAAGGTATATCGGCCATAACACCGGTTACCATAAACTGCAGGGTATCAGACAGAATTATACTCTTGTTCACGGCATCTTCACCCGGAAAAAGTTTTTGCGCGAGTGCTTCGGTAATCACGGCCGTATAGGGTTCTGTTAATGCTTTGGCTGCGTTGCCTTTTACCAATGGAAACGAGAACATGCTCAGAAACTCGGGTGATATAAAGTATATCTTTTGTCGCAGATGTTTATCGCCATGGTTCAGTAAGAGCGAAGAGGCATTCTTCGCATATAGCACAGATTCTACTTCGGGAAAATCTTTTTTCAGAATCATACCCACCGGCCATGCATTGCTGGGGTAGCTATCTTTTTCTCCGGAACCTATCGCATGAAAATTACTTTCCACACGGTATATTCTGTCGCGATTTGCCTGGAAGTTATCGAACGATAATTCATCCAGTGAGTATAACATAATAAGAATGCCAACGGCCAAACCAAGCGCCAGTCCAAAAAGGTTTATCAGAGCATATCCCTTAAACTTTAACAACGAGCGCATCGCGATCTTCACATAATTCAAAAACATATTTATACTTCCGTTGGGTTGATTTTGTTAACTATACTATATTCTAATCGAGTTTATTCATTCCGAAGTGAATCAGCCGGGTTAGCAGAGGTAACATGAAACACGCTATATCCTATAATAACGGCCGAGAAGAGTACCATAAGTACAGCCGGCAACATGAGCGAGACTATATTTACATCGATCTTGTAACTGAAATTTTCCAGCCACAGATCGCTGAGCTTCCACGCCAGTGCAATGCCTAATCCCCCACCCAGTATGGCATGGCGCAGATTGTCTTTTGATAGCAGCAGAAAAAGTGATTGCAGGTTAGCACCGAGTATCTTTCGTATACCAATTTCTTTGGTGCGCACTTCTGCCTGGTAAGCCGCAATAGAATATAGCCCCAGCCCGGTAACGATCATCGAGAGAATAGTAAAATATAAAAGCAACGCCATCATGTTTGCTTCATCGGCATATTGCTTCTCAAAAGCATCGTCCAGGAAACTATAGTCGAACGGACTGTCTGGAAATACTGAACGCCAGATGCCGCGTATAGCCTCCAGGTTGTCCGGAGATATTTTCAGGTAAACGATACTGGCTACATCTCCCTGCGGCTGGTATACATTGCTTCGAAAATCTTTTGCCTGCAGAATAACCGGTTCGATCGGGGTATGCAGGGAAGCAAAGTGAAAATCTTCCAGCACACCAATCACCTGGTACGTGCCGAGTCCGTTCGGGAAAGTTACTTCACGCCCTATAGCACTCTGCCACCCGGCTGTTCGCAGAAATGTTTCGTTTACCATAATCAGTCGCGACCACTGTGCTGGCGAATAATCTTTAAAAGATTTACCACTGCTCAGCCTCATCTTCATCAGATCGGTAAAATGTTCATCTGCCAGTTTTGTATTTACCTGCATCTTTACTTTGCCTGCAGGCCCCGGCACGGTAATCGTTTCGCGAATCTGATCGGCTTCGAAAAGACTGGCAGAATAGGAACCGTAACTCTGTTCTTTAAAACCCGCTGTACTTAACAGGTTAGAGAAACCATTCAGTCGTGTAAGCGAGGTAGAATCTGTCGGTAACTTAATGGATACTATATCCTGCCGGCTATAGCCAAGCTCTTTGTTCCTGATAAATTGCATTTGTGCGAGTATGATGCCGAGCGAGATGAGCACGGCTGTACACAACCCAAACTGCATCGTCATTAAAAGATTCCGCGGGCGGTTGTTACCATCGCGAATACTGAAATTACCTTTCAGCATGGTAACGGAACGTATCCTGGCCAGCAGGCTCGCAGGGTAAATGAGTGCGATCAACACAATACTCACCAGCGCTACTAACAACCCGATGACTATACGCAGATTTCCATCCCATGTAAAATCCATTGTCTTACCCGTGATGAGTGTGAACAACGGCAGGATCAGCTGTATAAATCCAAAGGCCAGTATACCCGATATAGATAATATCAACAGCGATTCACTGAGAAATTGCAGGATCAACTGCTTTGTCTGTGCCCCTGATATTTTGCGCATGCCTACCTCTTTCGCCCTGCGAATAGTAAGCAGTGCCGAAAGATTGATATAGTTAAAAATGATAATGAGTAACAACACTCCCCCCGCAAAGGCAAAGCCGAACATATAATTTATATTTCCCTTTGGCCCATCAAACTTTACACCTGTACTAAAGCGCAGGTTGGTTAATGGCTCCAGTTCAAAAGCTACTTCCAGGTCTTCGAAATGTTTTTTGGTAAAAACTTTCAACTTTTCATCGAAGGCCTTGGGATCAAAGTCTTCACTTACGAGCAGAAATGTTTTGCAATTGAACGACCATCCGGCCTTCTGTAAATCTTTCGCAAAGTCTGAACCGATAAGGGCATGCTGCGGCAGCGAAGTATTTTTGGGCAAGTCCTGAAATATACCGGTAATAGTATAGGAGCGATCATCAATCTCCAGCGATTTTCCCAAGGCATGTTCAGTGTTAAAATACTTCAGTGCAATAGATCGGCTTACTACTACGTTGTTCGGATCATTCAATGCTGTGGCTGCGTTGCCTTCTATAAAGGTATAGCGAAATACCTGCAGTGTTTGTGGATCTGCAAACGCAAAACCTTCTTCGCGTATATTCTCTCCGTTGTAACGCACAACAGGATCGTGAAAGGGATTCATGCGCGAGTAATTCCTGATCTCCGGAAACTCTGCCTGCAACTGCAGCGCCAGGCGATCAGGACTTGCTGAAATTCTGTCGCCACCATTGGAAGTTAGAAAATTAGTAGCGACCCTATAGATTCGATCAGCCTGTGGATGATATCGGTCGTACGTGAGCTCCTGCTGAATATAGTACCCGATCAGCACACAACTGGCCAGACCAAGACCCAGCCCGGTGATGTTGATCAATGAGAATAATTTGGAACGCACAGCAATACGACAGGCAATGACAAAGTAATTTCTGAACATAGCTTATCCGTTTTTGTATGACAACTCCTATGAAAGTATACGTGGTATATATAGTATATACACAACGTTCAACACGCTCCGCTCTCTCTCCTTCTGTTACGCTCTCCTTATTCGCTGCGCAGCGACTTGGCAGGATTTGTGCGAGCTGCTTTTATAGCCTGCGATGCCACAATGAGCAGCGCAAACATTAATGCTCCTGCACCTGCCAGTGGCAATATCCACAGCGGCACGTTAATACGGTAGGGGTACCGTTGCAGGAACAAATCCATCATCCACCACGCCAGCGGTGCAGAAACACAGAAGGCGATTATGATCAGTTTGGAAAAATCTTTTGACATAAGCATCACAATGCCTCCCATGGAAGCACCCAACACTTTGCGTATACCAATCTCTTTGGTGCGCTGCTCTGCCGTAAATGCTGCCAGACCAAAAAGACCAAGACAGGTAATAAATATAGCGAGCACAGCAAACACATTCGAGAGGTCGCTGATGAGGTTAATGCCTGAGAATTTCTTATCAAATTCTGCATCGGCAAAAGAATAATCGAACGGATATGCAGGATTGTATTTCTTCACGATCGTTTCGATCTCTTTTATTGATTCAGGGATTGTTTTGTTTTTGCTTAGCCGTACCGTTACATAGTTGGATGCATCCGGACGCAACACTACGAACATGGGAGATATATCGCGGAACACGGAACCCATCAACACATCGTCTACTATACCAATCAATTTATACTTCTGTTCCCATATTGTTAAATCCTGACCTATAGGTTCTTTCAAGCCCATGATTTTGATAGCCGCCTGGTTTACCAGCACAGCCGCAGTATCGCTCTTGAAATCTTCAGAGAAGTCCCGGCCTTCCAGCACTTTTATACCCATCGTTTTGGTATAGTCGTATTCCACTCGCATCGTAGAGAACAATACGCGCTGGTCGGCAGGTTTACCTGGCCAATCAACAAAGTTGTTAGACCATATCGCGGTAATCGGGCTTTGTGATTTAGTTACAGCTGTAGCCAGTCCTGTATTGAGTATTTCATCTTTCAGCGACCGGTAATTTTTATCCATGTCTGCCGTATTCTCGATCATCAGCAGGCGCTCCTGGTCATAACCAAGATCACGACTCTTGATGTGCTGTATCTGCTGATGAATTACGAGCGTACCAATGATCAATAATATAGAGAAGCCGAATTGCAATGTTACCAGGACTTTTCTTGGCAACGATGCTCCTTTACCTGTATTGAGTTTTCCTTTAAGAACCGTGGCCGGTTGAAACGAGGAGAGGTAGAAGGCCGGGTAGCTTCCGGATAAGAGCCCGGTAATCAACGCAAGACCAACTACAAAAATCCATAGGAACGGAGAAGTAAAATCAAGCGACAGATTTTTCTCTACCAGCTGGTTGTAGAATGGTAACGCTACTTCTACCATAACAATAGCCAGTATCAATGCGAAACCTGCTATGAGCAAGGATTCTCCGAGGAACTGGCCGATCAATTCTTTTCTGCGCGAGCCTACGCTTTTGCGCACGCCCACTTCACGCGCTCTTCGCTCCGAACGCGCTGTTGAAAGATTCATGAAGTTGATACAGGCAATGATGAGTATAAATACCGCTACAGCTGCAAAGCTTCTTACATAATCGATCATGCCTCCCTCTTCCTGTCCTGCTTTGAACGAGCTATATAATCTCCAGCGACTCATCGGGTATAGAAATACATCTCTGCGCATGTCTTCCTCTTTCACATTCTTCTTGATGAGGTCACGCACCTGTTCATTTACACTGGCGAGGTTACTACCTGGTTCAAGCTCAACAAATACCTGGAATGAAAATTCTCCCCAGCTGCTTTCTGTTTCTTTTATCCACTGTGCATATTGTTTATAGTAAGCCCAGGGCAACAGGCACTCAAACTGAAAGGATGAATTTTTGGGTATATCTTTTAATATACCGGCTACTTTCAATTCAGAAGCATTATCAACACGCACAATCTGGTTGATCGGATCTTTATCTCCGAATAAAGCTTTTGCTGCCGATTCGGTAAGCACTATAGAGGAAGGATCATCCAGCACCTGGCGCGCATCTCCTTTTACCAATGGAAAATGAAACATCTCGAGGAAGGACGGACCAACAAAGTGACCTCGTTTTACAACGGTGGTCTCTCCTACTTTCAGCAAATGTTCGCTCCCCCAATCGCACAATGCAGTAAACTTCACATGGCTGTCTGCACCTTTGATAGCTTCAGATAACGGCTGTGGTACAGAGGTAAAGGAGTTTATCGTTCCGTCATAATAACCATTGATCCACGCCTGGTGTATCTCTTTATAGTTACTATGGAAGCGATCGTACGATACTTCATCGTATACCCAAAGCAGAATCAGTATAGTACATGCTATACCAATAGAAAGCCCGGTAATATTGATAAACGAATACACTGCGTTACGCTGAATATTCCGTAGCGCTATTTTCAGATAATTTTTAAACATATACTTCTGATTCTATCGATAATTATATCAAGACTATATATTACTCGCTTCGTAAAGCTTTTACCGGGTTGCTCAGAGCTGCGCGGGCTGATTGATAACCAACCGTTACAATGGTCAACGTTAATATACCTATAGCCGGTAGTATAAATACCCAAATACTTATACTTGTATGGAATGTATACCCTTCCAGGTATTTATCCATAAGATACCACGCCACGGGGAATCCTATAACAAGAGCAACTGTTACCAGCTTTGCAAAATCACTGCACAGCATAACAATGAGATTTGAAACTGATGCACCCAATACTTTGCGCACACCCAGTTCTTTCATTCTTCGTTCGGCCGTGAAGGACGCAAGCCCGAACAAACCGAGACAAGAGATCAGTACGGCCACAACGGTGAAGCTAAGCGACAATTTACCCATTACCTGTTCATTGCGATATTCTCTGTCAAAGTCTTCGTTCAGGAAAGAATATTCGAATGGATAATCCGGATCATACTTGTGCTGTACCTTTTCAATGTGTGCCAACGCATCGCGAACATTACCGGCTACTTTTACAAAGATGCGCCACGTATTTTCAGGGCTATATACAAACACGAGTGGCATAATGCTTTCGCGCAGGTTACCATTGTTAAAATCGCTTACCAGACCAATAATTTTTCCTTTACCATTCCACATCTCGAGATCGGTGCCAATCACGTTGTTTGCATTCAGCCCCATTACCTCCATGGCTTTCTCATTGATTATATAGTTGGCGGTATCCTGTTTATTGAGGTCTACAAAATTTCTTCCGGATGCCATGTTAATGCCCAGCGTGGGTATAAAATTCTCGTCACACGAAATTACTTTGAATGAGATCATCGCACCCTGTGGTTTACCGGGCCATACCGGGTCGGTTGTTGTGTTATCTACCGAGAACGGACTGTGGCCAGCTATACCTACATTTTTAATTGAAGGCATTTGCAGCAATTCGTTCTTGAACGATTTCTGATTTTTGTAAATACCATCGTGCTGGTTTAACACGATAACATTTTCTTTATCGAAGCCGAGATGTTTATTCTGAATATATTGGATCTGGTTATATACTACTATACTGCCAACGATGAGTATAATAGACGCTACAAACTGCACTACTACCAACGTTTTACGAAGACCACCGCCTGTAAGAGACGACTGCATATTTCCTTTCAGAACGGAAGCAGGCTTAAACGAAGAGAGGAAGAAGGCCGGGTAACTTCCAGCAAGCAGGCCGGCAAAGAGTGTTATCGCGATCAACCCTCCGGTAAACAGTACATTGGTAAAATCGATGTGAATAGATTTATTGGTTACTGAATTAAAGAACGGCAACAGGAATTGCACCACGGCAAGTGCCAGCAGCAACGCGAGAAAAGAAAGCAATACCGATTCGCTAATGAATTGTGCGATAAGCCCGGTGCGTTGTGCACCAATCACCTTGCGCACGCCAACCTCGCGGCTACGCGTGATAGAACGTGCCGTAGCCAGGTTCATAAAGTTTATACAGGCAATCACCAAAATGATGAGCCCTACAATGCTCAATGAGTATATATAGTCTATACGGCCACCGGCAATTTTACCATTTTCAAAGTTATCGCGCAGGCGAAGCTCGGTATAGGGGTATAGAAAAGGATTGTTGATACAATCTTTACAGTTCTTCTTGATAATATCGAATATCTTTTTGTTGGCGGCTTCCAGGTTTGCACCGGGCTTTAACGTAGCATAGGTCTGCATGCCGTTGCTGCCCCAGTTAGAAGCCCATGTATTTTCTTTTACCCAGAGATCGTAGTGCACAACAAAATCAAATGATAAGGTAGAGTTCTTCGGTATATCGGCAAACACCGAGCTTACTTCCAAATCGTATAGCTGGTTGACGCGGAATACTTTACCAACAGGATCTTCATCGCCAAAAAATTTGTGTGCGAGTTTTTCTGATATCGCTACTGATTTTTCGTTGGGCAATGGATTACCGGCATTGCCCCGCACTATAGGAAAAGTAAAAATGGAAAATATAGTTGAGTCGGCATAGAAACCATTTTCATTCAGCGACTTCTCTCCATACTTAAACAGCATGGATGAATTCCAGCTGAGTCGCAGGGTCTGGTCAATCTCCGGAATCTCGTGCTGCATGACATCCGAAAGTTTGAGCGGTGTAGCCCAACCGGTTTCTATTTTACCATCGGTATAGGTAAAATTGCTCATTACGCGATAGATGCGATCGCCATTCGCATGAAAGTTATCATAGCTCAGCTCATCGATCACCCACAGGAATATAAATATACTTGTAGCTAATCCTGTGGTGAGCCCCACGATGTTAATGAACGAATAACTTTTATAGCGCAGCAGGTTGCGAAAGGATGTCTTGAGATAGTTCTTAATCATCGCGATATCGTTAAGAGTTTGAAATCCACTAAATATACTTCTGCGATACCGGATACTGCTAACATTTTTTTTAACTGGTTGCCCGCGTAAAATGACAATGCCCGAATATCGCTTTCGGGCAATCCAAGATCAATGCCACTCGCAAATAGCTTGTTTTAGTGATTATTTAGGCGATTCCAGCTCCTGAATCCGGTCAGATGTGAACGGACATGTCCGCATGCGGTCGTTTTCTTCAGGGTAAAGTTTAAGGTCCCTGCTCAGGTTTTTAAGTTCAGGATTTAATGTTTGGAGTTGAACTTGGCGAGGTAATCGGATATATAGGTGTCGATGTGTTTGCGCTTGTACTGCATAATGAAGCGTGGATGGGCTAAGGGTATAACTTCTCCGAAGAAGGCATGCTTTGCATTGATGGATGAGAGGTAATCGAAGTTCTTTCCTTCACCGAGGCAATAACAGCGTTCGCGGTTTACACCAAAGGCCAGCTGCTCGCGAATGCACTGCAACATAAAAGGCTCTACAGCATTTTGCAATTCGCGTATATCGTAGTAGTTGAGGTTCTTGCTGTCTTTTACAAAACCCAGCGGGCTTAACGCGGTGATATAAAAATGCTGGTAGAATTTCCTGGGGCCTCCGTAGGCTTCGATCATGCGGTATATATAGTCTGCAGAGAGTTCTACTTTCTTTTTCAGATCGTTGGGTATACCAATTTGTTCGAGCTTGAGCGGATCGGTAAAGGGTACACCGGTTAATCCGCCACCAAAGCGTCCGGGATTTATACCGAAGATCAATGTGCGCGGGTTGCTGTCGTTGTAGAATTTCTCGTAAAATCTTTTGCTAAGCGCAAAGGCAACGTCATCCTGGTAAGGATTCATCACTTCTACTCCCGGTGGTAATTTTACCTTGATCGAAAGTGATCGATAGAATTTCAGTATATTTTCTGCGTATGACATGACATCTTGCATTATATATAGTACACAATTTGTTTCCCGCAGATCTCGCAGATTGACGCAGATTTTTTTAGGTATATATCTGCGGTCGTCAGCAAGATCTGCGGGAGAAAACTTTACAGCTCGAAGCTGCTTTTGTAAAACTCGTTTTGTTGTACGTAGTCGATCAGGTCGAGGTAGAATGGGTGTGAGCCTAATGTAGCGCTGTCACCGATCATGATCAGTTTCTTTCGTGCGCGGGTCATGGCTACATTTGTTCTGCGGATATCTCCTAAAAATCCCACCTCACCTTTATCATTGCTTCTCACAAAACTGATCGCGATCACATCACGCTCCTGTCCCTGAAAAGCATCTACCGTATTGATCGATATTAATCCATGCAAAGGCTCCAGCACAGAAGAACCTTCTGCGAGCTTCAGCAGGTAATCAACCTGTGCTCTATACGGTGTAATGATCGCGAGTGTAATTTTTTGTTGCAGCCATTCATCTATACCTATCTCTTCTGCCAGTTTTTCTACCTGCTGCGTCAGCAGTGCAGCTTCTTCTTTATTATAGCGGCTAAGCGTTTCTTTATCCTGCTCTTCTATAAATCCGGCTCCGGCTGTATCGATAAATTCTACCGGCTGCTGGTTGGGGCGCAGTAACTCATGCTTGACAGACTCATGCGCGATCAATTCATCGTTATAAAAATAGCGCGATGAAAATTTCATGATCGCTTCGTGCATACGGTATTGCACCTGCAACATAGACGATTGCTCCGGGTGTTTCTCTATACCTTTTTCAAAAAGCGTTTTGGCTAATCCTGCCCGCGCAGCTTCATTTGATTTTATAGTTGGCGGCAACTGTAAATGATCGCCCGCGAAGATCACACGCTCCGATCGCAGCACGGGTATCCAGCATGCAGGTTCCAGCGCTTGCCCGGCTTCATCGATAAATACAGTTTTAAATCGCTTGCCGCGCAAGGTTGGGTGCGATGATCCCACCAGTGTACTGCAGATCACATCGCTGTTTTGTAAGAGGTCGTTGATGATATAGAACTCCAGCATATCTGCATCCGACTTCATCATCTTTACTTCCTGCTTCAACAGTCTGCGTTGCTCACGCTCGTGATGGCCGAAGTTGCGTTTATACTTGAATGCCTGCGCACGCAGTTGTTCCATGCGTTTGCGTATCTCGCGCAGCTCTCCATAATTGTTGTGCGCAGCGATACGCGCATCCATCGTTTTACTCAGCGATTGTTCCGTAACACGGGCCGGGTGGCCTATACGCAATACAGTAAGCCCCTGCTCCGAAAGTTTATCGGCCAGTAAATCAACGGCTGCGTTACTGGGCGCGCACACCAGCACTTGCTTCTCCTGTTTTACCGTGGCTATAATGGCCTGCACAATCGTAGTAGTCTTGCCCGTGCCCGGAGGGCCGTGAATAAAAGCAACGTCACTTGTTTCGAGTACTTTCTTCAACGCATCCTGCTGACTGGTATTCAACGGTGCGGCTACCGGCATTTCATATTTTATGTCTTCCGGTTTTCGTTTGGCGCTCTTCTCTGTTCCCAGCAACAGTTCGCGCAAAAATGCTACGCGATTTTCTTCAGCACCTATCACATCTTTCAGTGCCGCCTCCATTTCGCGATAGGTCATCTCATCGAACATAACATCTACACCGAGTAAACCATCATCAATCCAGTCGGGTAAATCATCACTGTTCAACGTAATCTGCATTACATTGTCGCGCACATAATTTACCACACCGTTCACATGATTTCTCTCCGGCTTTCCATCGGCATTCGAAAAAACACTTACCGATTTTCCGCTTTGAAAAGCATGTGGCTGTTCGAGATTGTTGGTGCGCTCTACTTCTATAATAAGGCGCTCACCCGTGCCTATATAGTCGCGGTTGAAACGCAGCGGATACCACGTAGTGCCTTCTTTCGTCCGCTCGTGTAACGAACGAAGTAAAATTTTCTGCCGGTAATATTCCAGGTCTGCCTGCCGCTCCAGTTTAATCAGCTCGAAGGTCTTTTGAAGTTGTTCGCGCGAAGTCATTTGAG
>NZ_DATCSD010000077.1:0-7631 GCF_036568665.1 Ohtaekwangia sp.
GCGGTATATTAATATTTTCCTGTGGCTCCCCGTGGCTAACATCTTCGGGAGCATTATCGCCAAGATCCAGGAGAACATGCTTCGCATAGACCTGGCCCAGATCGACCGCTATGGTGATACTTTTTTCAGCGCAGCCGATACTGGCTACCTGATCTTTCTCATCATCGGTATCATTGGATACTTCACCGTGCCATCAGTGGCAAACTATATCGTTCATGCTGGTGGTGCAAACATGCTGCTGCATAAAACGTCCAGTGTTTTATCGAATGCTTCGACCGCAGCGGTTTCTTTAACAACGACCGGGGCGAAATCCGTGTTGGGAGTGTTTACTTCTTCATCATCACAAAAGACTTCAGGGAATGGTGCAAGACACAGTGATGAGGGCGGCTTCATGCACGATAAACTTTCCGGAAAGTAAATGCTGACGCCTATGTTTGACCAACTCAAAAATATCGACTCCGCGTTTAAGCACATCAGGCTCTTTTCAATCGCCCTGATCGGTGCGTGCATATTTATATGCTGCTATACCGTCTACAAGAGTTTTGTTTTAGTTTCTGAGACGCAGGGCCGCATATATATACTCTCCAATGCAAAGGCGCTCGAAGCTTACTCGGCAGAACGAAAGGATAATATACCGGTGGAAGCGCGGGATCATGTAAAGACCTTTCACCATTACTTCTTTACCCTGGACCCCGATGACAAAATGATTCACTCGGGAATCACACGTGCCCTATACCTGGCCGACATTTCAGCCAAGCAGCAATATGACAATCTCAAAGAGAACCGGTATTACTCCAATATCATCTCCGGGAATATCAGCGAGACGATCGATACGGACAGTATACGGATTGATTTAACAGACTATCCCTATTACTTCCGCTATTACTCGAAACAGCGAATCATCCGCGCTACCTCCATTGTCATAAGAAGCCTGATCACGGAAGGCTATTTACGAAACGTAGCCCGCTCCGATAACAACCCTCACGGCTTCCTGATCGAGCGATGGAATACCCTTGAGAATAAAGATATCCAAACATTAAACCGATAATCATTTGCCATGAAAACCATTGAAAGAATAGAGTACTTAAAACGTGCGGTCGCCAGTAGGCTTAGCCTGGCTGTCAACAGTCTTACGGCAAGGAGTAAACGCCGGCTGTTGCTTACCGCAGGATGCCTGGTCACCTGCATTTGCCTGTTTATGATCACAAGCCCCTTTCACAAAAAAAGTAGCGTGATCGTGATTCCCAAAGGAGATATACCAACGACCATCATTCCACCGGAGCCCATGCTATCAGTAGAGGATTTTCAGCTGCTTCGTGATTTTGAGCAGATCATGGACAGCCTCAAGCTATACGACAACAAGACTTACACGGAAACACTACAAGACCGTAAAGGACTGCTCGACAGTGTAAAAATGCTGCTGCGGTTGCAGCCATGAACCAGGAAGCGTCAATAACAAACAATTAAAGATATATACTATGAAAACCCATTCTGAAAAATTTCTAAGACAACGCAGATTCTACATGGTATTGCCCGTGCTCGTGCTGCCATTCATCACCATGATATTCTGGGCACTCGGAGGAGGACAAGGTACGCCGGTAAAAGCAGAACTAATAAAGTCGGGTTTAAACCTCAGCCTCCCCGGTGCCCATTTCGACAAAGAGGATGAGGTGTGGGATAAATTTTCACTCTACGAGCAAGCCAAACAAGATTCCCAGCGATACGAAGAAGCAAAGCGAAATGATCCCTACTATGTGGTCTCGATGTTGAAGGGTAGTGAATCCCTGGACAGCATTCCCGGCAAGTCAAAGCTTAACCCTTCTCTCGGCGTAAAAGACAAATATACCCAGATCAACGAGCAGGAGGAATTGATAAACAACAAACTGAGTGAACTGAATCGCCAGCTTTCACAATCAGAACCCCGGGCTAAACAGGATGACTCAGAAAAACAACTCCCGTCAATAACCCCCGAGCAAGCACCGTCCGACAACAGCGATATCGGAAGGTTGGAAGCCATGATGCAGATGATGTCTTCTCCGGAAGCAAAAGATCCTGAGATGGAACAGATAGAAGGCGTGCTGGAAAAGATTCTGGATATTCAGCACCCTGAACGTGTTGCTGATAAAATCCGCGAGGAGAGTATGCAACATCGATCCCAGGTATTCGCTGTGCAGCCGGCAGATCAGGAAGACTATATTTCCGTGATCGAACCGATACGTCCAGACTCAACTGCTGATCGCATGGTCAGTCGCATAGAGTCATCGATGGTCGGCAACGGCTTCTATGGACTGGATGACTCACCTGCCTTACCCGATCAATCGGACAATGCAATCGATGCGGTGGTTCACGACACACAAACGCTGGTTGCAGGGTCTACCGTCCGCTTGCGACTTCTTTCGGATGTATACATCAACGGTGTACTGATTCCGAAGGATCAGTTCATATACGGCATTTGCTCCATCAGCGGTGAGCGCCTCACCATAAGTATTAAATCGATCCGGGATGATCATTCACTTTTCCCGGTATCCCTTAAAGTATTTGATCTCGATGGCCTGGAAGGTATATATATACCGGGTGCAATAACACGCGATGCGGCTAAGCAAGCCACCAGCCAATCGATCCAGGATATGCAGTTATACTCTATGAATAACTCCCTGGGCGTGCAGGCTGCCACAGCCGGTATAGAAGCCGCTAAAGGTCTGTTCAGTAAAAAAGCCAAGCTCATCAAGATCACGGTGAAGGCAGGTTACCACATTCTGCTCAAGGACGCAAATCAAAACGGGTCCTGATATTATTGGATTTATAGTCAAACTCAATTTGTAAATAAATTTTTCAACTAAACAATTTAAAGCCATGAAAACACTAGCAATGATCGCCGTAACGGCAAGCATCTTCACCACACTCTATGTGAAATTTCTGATCTGGTTCACCGGCCTGGGAGACCTGCTCCTCTAAAACGCAAGATTCCGAAAAGGAGAAGTGACAACTAAAGTAATTACACAACACAAAAAAGACTATGAGTATCAGATTGAAAATCCTTTTTGCCTTCCTCGTACTGGGTATAGCAAGAGGCAATGCGCAGAGCTTGCTGGAAATAACGTTCAACAAGACGTCCAGCATAATCTTTCCGGCTGCTATTACCGCGGTGGATCGTGGCAGCAGAGATATACTCGCTCAGAAAGTGAAAGGCGTGGAGAATGTTCTTCAGGTGAAGGCCGGCAAGGTTCGGTTTAAGGACACGAACCTCACCGTGATAACTTCGGACGGTATCCTTCATCAGTTCACGGTCCGATATGCGGATATACCCGGCACATTTACCACGCGGGCAAGTCCCACTGATGCAAAGACAGACGTCATCTTTGAGCAGGCAAGTACGGACGTGCAACTGGACCGAAGTGCCAGCTTGATTTTGCAGCATGAGAAGCCGAGCGCTGTGAAGGCTATATCCCGCAGTCAGGTGAAGCTGTCGTTACAGGGTATATATATACAGGACAATACGCTGTTCTGTCATCTCAAGATCGCCAACCGATCAAATATACCATACCATACGGAGCTACTGCGGTTTTATATCCGAGACAGACAACGCGTGAAGCGCACCGCCTCGCAGGAGGTTTCCCAACAGCCCATTTTTCATAAGGGAAATACCAGCGTGATTGCCGGCAAGGCTACAGAGGATATAGTTTTCGCGTTGCCCAAATTTACCATCCCGGATGCAAAGGTGCTCATCGTCGAACTCATGGAGAAGAATGGTGGCAGGCATCTGCGGCTAACCATCAAGAACCGCACGATTGTGAAGGCTAAGCTCATTCCCTCGGCTTAGTAGTAATAGCCACACACTAAATAAACTCGTAAACCTTAAATGTTTCAATCATGAACAAGGATAATGCGGATTACCTGAAAGAGCGTTTGTTTTTTCTTGGCTTTGGTGACAAGCTCAACGAAGAACTTGAAAAAAAGATGAAAGCCGGCGAAGAGCGATTCAAACTTCCGATCACAGCGGAATTCACCAAAGGTGATAAGAAGGAAATTGTTGAATACTCACTGGACTTCTCAAAGTCCAAACAGAACGATATGTATTTCCTGAATAATTACCGCGCCATATTGGCGAACGCCGAACCCGACAAGGAGAAATCCCAAACCTTCTATGTCAACAAAGGGAAGGGCGTTACAGCAAAGGAAGCATACAACCTGCTGGACGGCCGCGCTGTACACAAAGACCTAACCAACCGCGAGGGTGAACCCTACAAGGCGTGGCTTCAGTTGACTGGCCCCAAGGATGAGAACGGTAATCAGAAGATTCAGCAGTTTCATTCGGCCTGGGGCTACAATGTCGAGAAGAGTCTTCACAAACATCCCATTAAAGAACTCGGCGATCAGATCAGTACAGCCGAGCTGGTAAAATCCATGGAGAAGGGAAATCTTCAGCCGGTCACCTTTAAGAAGGACGGCAACGAAGTGAAAATGTATGTCGAGGCCAATCCCAGGGAACGCAACGTCAACGTCTATAACGAGAAAATGCAAAAGCAATTTCAGGGGGTGAAGGAGCACACCGGTGAATCGAAATCAAAAGGAAAGGACACTGTTCAGGACGATGAGAAGGAGAAGAAAGAAAAAGTTGATGATGTTGATGCCAGGGAATCAAAAACAAAGGGTCGCAAAATGTCAGCGTAGCGATCATCCATGCTATATATACCGGTGAATTTTTAGTGGCATGCCATTCTCTTTGTTACCATGCACGGGCTGTAAAATCGACGCAAAGGTAGGGTCAGCTTACTCCGGCGTCAAGGGCGAGACAAGTGTCGGGGTATTCATCATTGATGGGTACCGACACCCTTGACGCGCGGGAACGCTGACCCTTTTATTTATGCTGAATTTTACACTACATTCCTGTGAAGTGCATGGTAAAAATGAGAAAGCCATGCAAACACTAAAGATCAAAACTCACCGGATATCAACCATGTATGGAAGTAACTGCTTCTTCCTGCTGTCAAAAGGATACAACGCGGGAAAACCGCTAGAGAAACCATGCCCGAACTGCTTTGTCGTAATCCTAGATTCTCAGGCCGACAAAGAAAAATTGTTTTGGCTTTGTTACTGCCTGTGGAAATCAAGTAAATATATACCCTTGCTCGTAGGTTCGGCGATTCCTGCCCTTCACATTAAAGAGGTTGAAAAAGAAATAAGGTTAGCGGCATCAAAAGCGGTAGCCAGGCAGCAGGAATTTCAGAAGCTTGTTCATCAGCTTCAGGCTTTCCACAAGCTGGAAACCCACCTGCATCTTCAACTCAAACTCGTGGCCAGGATTAAAAGCGAACTGGCTTATGGGTTTCTGAAATAAGCAAGCGCCTATATATATCCTTAACATCGCTTTATCCTTTACGAGTCGCGTTGATAATAGCAAAGTAAAAGAACTCTCTCTCATCATTTTTTGCAGCTAAGTTCGGGCTTGTCCGGTGACGACCGTCAAAAGACTACGGCATAAATTCATGGAGCCTTTGGCCTTTAATGTTTCAGACCAATTTATTCCGTTTCCTTTTGTCTTTTCGTACACGTTGGTTCATTCTGTCAGCGGTGTACGGTCTCCGAAAAGCCCGGTTGAAGTGAGCATTAAAAAATAATGTTTCACTTAAAGAAAGTTTTATGAAATCAGATTATGAACAGCGCAAGGCTAACCGGATCGAACGTTATCTGGTGCTGGCAAAAAAGAATGCACAAAAGGCGGAACAACAGTCCGCACAGGCATCCGTGATGGCAAGCGCCATTCCCATGGGACAGCCGATCCTGATTGGACATCACTCCAAAAAACGAGATCGCAGTTACCGTGAGAAAATTGACAATCTCCAGCGAAAGTCGATTGAATCACAGGCAAAGTCGGATCATTATGCGCACCGCGCTGAATCAACCATACAAAACGATTCCATCAGCTCAGATGATCCACAAGCCATTGAAAAGCTTCGGGAAAAATTATCTGCGATGGAGAAGAAGCAAGGCATAATGAAAGCGGCCAACAAGATCATCCAAAACGGGAAATATGATGAGACGATCAAGATTGCCAAGCTGGTTGAAATTGGATTAAACGAACAGGCTGCACGGAAGCTGCTTGTGCCAATGTGGAACGGAAAAGGTGGATACGAAAGATTCGAGCTTTCCAACAATAGTCAAAATATGACAAGAACACGAAAACGTATCGAGCAATTGGAGAAGCAGTCAAAGGTTGCCTCGAATGAAATC
This sequence comes from Ohtaekwangia sp., assembly GCF_036568665.1. Classification (GTDB taxonomy): domain Bacteria; phylum Bacteroidota; class Bacteroidia; order Cytophagales; family Cyclobacteriaceae; genus Ohtaekwangia. The sequence goes on from NZ_DATCSD010000077.1 coordinate 6,232, forward strand.
ACTGTCAACGGCATAAGAATCTTTCAAAACATGGAAGCCAATCGCCTTCAGCTTTTCTTTCCCGACAAGCCCGTGGAAGAAGTTCGCGAGCAATTAAAACGTAGTGGCTTCCGATGGTCGCCACGTGAAGGTGCATGGCAACGACAGGTATCGCGAGCGGCGCAATACGCAGCGCTGGATATTGTAAAGAGTATCAGGAATGAGGAACAATCATGAAGTAAAGGGGCGCAAGTCCCTTCCTTATTTTCAACTTAATCAATGCAGTAACTATTCAAATGAAAACAATATGAAGAACTACGATATAGAAGTTACCGAGATCAATTACTATAAGGAATTGCTGACGATCAAAGCAGACTCCGAGGGGAATGCAAAGGAGACCGCGAAGCAAATGGTATCTGACGATCCGCTGGATAACAAAAGGGATACATACCTCACAACGGAAGTGGAAATAAAGGTAATACCGAAACCATTGGAGGTTCATACGGTTGAATCACTCTTTGATATTGACAGAGAGGAATGCAACGAAGAAGTGATCCTGATTGACGACCTGACCGATGATCAAAAACGGTACCTCGGCCTGTTGTAAACCTGAGAGGGGCTTAGCCCCTTTTTTTATTCGCTCCCTTTAAAAAATTCGAGTACGCTCTCTCATCATTTTCAATAGCAAAGTTCGGCCTTGTTTCGTGACCATCGCCAAAATGTTCCGGCATAAAATTCAATGAGCCTGGCGGCTGGTCGTTTTGTTCAAATTTATTCCGTGTGCCTTTTGGCTTTTCGCACGGCTGTTTTATTGATGTTGATCGGGTGCTGTCACGAAAAAGTCCGGGGAGTTGAGCATTAAAAATAATGTTTAACTAAACCAATACTTTATGGAAACGCTTTCAAAAAACAGACTCCGGAAAATCATGAAAAAAGCTGCTATTGCCCTTCAGGATAGTTACGGCTGCAACGGCATAGGGGAGCAATACCTTCAGGCATTGCGAACTGGGAATATTGAAGCAATACTTTGGTTTAATGCCTTCGGTCCGACCGTCCGGCATCAGCTTATGAACGCAGTGGCTTATCAAAAAGGATTGAAGTTTGGTTTCGAGGCCATCACATTGGATAAACATGGTTGGCTCGCAAACGCTATTTGGAAAAACAGGGAAGAGATCGAATTCCGGTTAAAGGAAGACAGCCCTTGTGGAATCTGCAATTCGATCTGTTTGGCTGAGGGGAACAATACAAAATGGGCGTATGGAATTTCCGCAGTATACGGAACAGGCTCAGGCTACGGTTCCCCGATTACAGTGTTCAACAAGCCTTATGATTCTCGTCAGCAATGCATCGAGGCGGCATTGACTGAACTCAAAAAGGACCTTGCCGCTAAAATCGTAATTGCGACTTGTCGCCCAGACCCG
>NZ_DATCSD010000078.1:0-3816 GCF_036568665.1 Ohtaekwangia sp.
GAAAAAGGAGGATATAGAGGGGAAAATAGTAATGCTTGGCTTTTTAGGGCCCGGGGACACTGATAAGTTCTTCTCTCCATTTAATAAGAATTCTACTGAACCTGATATGTATGGTGTGGAATACTTGGCAAATATTGTTGCCCAGGTATTGGAGTATAAGAAGGAGTAAAGCAATAATGATTCATATTATTGTATTCAGTATTGAAAGTATGGCACCTAGATATATAAGCAGCAAACCCATACGTAAAATTACCCCCGCAGACCCGCTGACGAGCACTGACACCAATGACTATTTCGGGATGGAGTTTAGCTATGAGGCCGCAGCCGGCATGGGCAACAACGCTTACTATGATGGCAATGCCAGTGCCATAAAATGGAAAGGTTCTGGCGCTGCCAACGGTATGGCTGAACAACGCAGCTATAAATATACCTACGATCAGGCCGGCCGACTGACCAATGCTACTTTCCAGAAATCTACTGCCAGCAACTGGACTGCTGAGCAGAACACACTCAATGAAAATGCAACCTACGATGTAAACGGTAACATACAGACACTGACCCGTTACCAGAACCTGCGCGGCCTCAGCGGCACCACTACTACCAGTACGGCACTCGCTATCGATAACCTCACGTATACATACGCTGCCGGAAACCAGCTGAACAAAGTGGAAGATGCTGCCAGCGCAACCGGTTTTACCAATGGCAAAGTGAACGGTACCGATGAATATACCTACGATACCAACGGTAGTCTTACCAAAGATGATAACAAAGGCATCAGCAGCATAGTATATAATTTGCAAGGTAAAGCTTCCACCATCAATTTTACCGATGGTCGCAAGATTGACTATCTATACGATGCCAGCGGAAACAAACTCAAGATGACTACTACGGTTGGCAGCACAGTAACGGCTACGGACTATGTGAACGGCTTTGTATATACCAATAACGCACTCAGTTTCATTTCATCACCGGAAGGACGCGTGGTAAAGAACGGCTCAAACTATGAATACCAATATGCTATAGCTGACCATCAAGGTAATACGCGCGTGGTGTTCACGTCTGCTGCACCTGCCGTTGATAGTAAGACAGCAAGCTTCGAAACACCAAGCGCAGAGCAGGCTAACTTCCAGAATTATCCAACCGGAGGTAAGCTCAACAATACCGCTACAAACAACCATACTACTGCAGGTACAGGATCACTTCTGCTCAATGGCGGATATGCCGGGCTTGTAGGCGTTGCCAAAAGTTACCGCGTGTTTCCGGGCGATAAACTTCAGATAGATGCCTGGGGTATGTACCGGAACTTATCAACCAGCAGCTCAAGCCAGCTTACGCAGTTTGCAGGAGCATTGCTCTCAGCCTTTAGCCTCTCGGCACCCGTTGCAGGTGAAACCGGAACGGCTTCTTCCGCGCTCAATACCGTGGGAGGATTTGAGGCGGCCGGTTATGGCGATGGCAGCTCCGACAACACGCACGTGCGCGCATTTGTAAATATTATGCTGTTCGATAAAAATTATAAATTTGTGGATGCGGCATACGCCCAGTTACTGGCAACATCAGAAGGCGTGTATGTATCCATGTCGAAAAGTTATACGGTAAAAGAAGAGGGTTACGCCTATATGTACGTATCGAACGAAGACCAGCGGTTGGTAGATGTATATTTTGATGATGTGTCGATGAAGTATACACCTTCCAGCGTAGTGCAGTATAATGAGTACTATCCATTTGGTTTGCAGACACAGAATAGTTGGACGAGGACGAATGCAACGAATAATTACTTGTATAATGAGGCCAGTGAATTGAATAATACTTCTTCATTATATGATTTGCCTTACAGAAACTATGATGCTGTACTTGGAAGATTCCACCAGGTGGATCCTTTAGCACACATAGACCATTCAACCTCGCCATTTTCGTATGCAGGGAATAATCCAGCTAGATTCAATGATCCAAATGGTTTATTGAAGGCTACACAAGCGGAATTATTTCGTTTCATAGAAGATGCATGGTATGGTGATGGGGGAAGCTGGAGCGAAGATGGCGGCCAAATACTCTTTGGTTCCGAGGCTGAAGGTATTCAATGGGCAAGTGATCATGCTGAACAGTTTAAGCTTAGCGGTAGAGGGCGGCCAATCTATGACTTAAAATATGTTGGTGTTAGTCTAAATTCGGCCACTCAAACGATCGAACCCATCTTTGAAAAGATTCTTAAAGGATATGAGGCTGAAGATGAAAGTGGAAGTAAGGAGAAAGGCAGCGAAGAAAAGAAAGACGGTCCAGATGACCCACCAACTTTGACGGAGGCTTGGAATAGTTACTGGTGGAATTTGTCCGACATGTTAGGGTTACATAATGATATCCACAACGGTCCCGGCATAATAATAATAGGCAGGGGCAACGAACAATTTGCCTTGAAAAAATTGGGCGAAGGTAAATATGGGGTTTGGGATCTCAACGACCCTAAGCACATAATGAATATTCTTAATTTTACAACTGCAAGCAATATTCTGGACGCGGGCTTCGGAGCAATTGGAGTTTTTGAGGAAGACCCGCGAAATCTTTATTATGGTTCGTGGTTACCATCTGCAAGAATATATGTGTGGAGAGAAGTTCCAGGACATCCCGGACTTTATAGATATTTAGGGCCAAACAAGAAGTTCCAAGGCAAGCTGTTTAAATATGAGTATAAAGATGGAATTCATACGATGACGCCAACTTCAATTCCTTATCCTTAAAATTGAATTTAAATTATATTTTATGAACTTAAAAGTTTTTGCTATCGGTTTGGGTATTTCATTGATGCTATTTCTCTTTGGTTGTGGGAAAAGCGTTAAGGAGTTAAAACAAAAGAAAATGTATGGCATCAATGGTGAAGCTGTTTATCTATTTAACAAGCATGATTCAATTGCTATGATGTTTAAAGAATCGCTAAGCACCCGAAATTTTAGCGTATTATTGAAAAAGGATACAATAAGATTGGGCGGGAAATTTATAAGCTTAATTACAGCAGCAAAGCCTAAGTATACTATTCATGTATTTAAGCCAGAACCTGCAGTTTTTGAGGGTGCTGATGGCTCTCTAAAAGAATATACATATAACCCAACGAGTACAGGTGTATATGAATATACAGGCGAGATTCAATTCGACACAACAAAGATTCCATTCGAATATAAATTTATAGTTGTAGAGTAACTTATTTGTGGTAAGCTCAATTATATATTTTGCAAGTTGCGAAAAACTGAAGAGCAATGGGATAAAAAAATGATGATATTGAATTTCCCATGATCGGAATTAATCTCCTGTCTCCTGCAATACAACGAAGGGCAGCAAAGCTTAATTTCTTTAAGAACAAAGTCGGGACTAAGAAAGAGTTTGATATCAAACAGCCACATAAAGGTTTCAGTCGAGCTGAAATAGGCGACCAAGCAATTTATGATGGTAAGGTATATAACTACGATGATTTTGGAAATATCAACTACGGTGTCGCAGCCAGGGCGTTAGGGCTTACTTATTTTGAGGCTATTGCCGGAGCCGGATATAATCAAACGTTTCAAACAAAGACACCCGATTTCAATAATCCGGGTGGTTTTTTTGATCATAGTCGTGATACACAAATGATAAATTTAGGTTTCTTTATGGAGGTTCCTCAAAATTAAATTCTATGCGTTTAAATTTATTACCTTATTTAATGATGGTATTTGCGTTAACATCATGTGGACAGATTCCTGATCCTATGAGAAACAATATTGTTCTTACCGATGAAATCCATTAAGTAGCAGATTCAATAGCTCACCTGGAGTCCCTTTTGAAGAAATT
>NZ_DATCSD010000079.1:0-4828 GCF_036568665.1 Ohtaekwangia sp.
AACAACAAACCTTCTACCATCATGGCTTCCAGTGTAGCCGATGCGTTGAAGCAGATTCCGGCCGATCAGATCAAGTCGGTAGAAGTGATCACTTCTCCCTCTGCGAAATATGATGCAGAAGGTTCTGCCGGTATCATCAACATTGTTACCAAGAAAAATACTTTACAAGGTCTTACGCTAAACGTAGATGCCGGTGTAGGTACACGGGGTTCTAACCTCGGTTTGAACGGTAACTATCGTAAAGGTAAAATGGGATTCTCTCTCGGAGGATGGGGCCGTGCAAGCTATAATGTAAAAGGTAGCTTCAACAACAATCAATATACCCGTTCAACACTCGAAGGTCCGCAGACACAAAACCTGCAGCAGGCCAACACTCGCAGCAATGGTATATTTGGTAACTATAATCTCGGCTGGGATTACGATATCAACGAGAAGAACTATATGGCGGCTTCTGTTCGCTTTGGTGCACGTAACGGTAACAACTACCAGGATAATCTGTTCACTATGATTGATAATGCGGTGGACGATCCTAACAACGCTACCACTACCAGCTTGCGAAATGTATTATCGAAAGATCAATCCAATACGGTAGATGCCAACCTGAGTTTTACACACTTGTATGCCAAGCCGCAGCGTGAGTTGAGCTTTATGGGAAGCTTTAGCCGCAACAACCGTACGAATAATTACGAGAACGCTATATTTCAACAGAACGGTGCGGATGTTACGCAGGGTGTAAAGAACGTAAACGACAGCTATAACCAGGAAGTAACGATACAGGCCGATTATCAATCACCGATTGGTACTAACCAGATGGTAGAGTTCGGTGCAAAAGATATTATGCGTAAAGCGTTCAGCGAATTTCAATACTTCACTTCCGATGGTAACGGAGGGTATATTCCTTCCAGCAACATATCACTTTCAAATAACCTGAACTACGATCAGAACGTAGCGGGTGGATATTTATCGTATACTTATACTACCAAGAGTAACATCAGCGTAAAAGCAGGTTCACGCTATGAGTATACTACCATCAAGGCCTATACATTAACAGAAGACAAAATCGAGATTCCTTCTTACGGTGCACTTGTTCCGAGCCTGAACATTTCAAAGAAATTCAGCAATGGTAAAACATTGAAGGCTGCCTATAACAGACGTATTCAGCGTCCGTCTATTCAGTACCTCAATCCAAATATACAGGCATCCAATCCATACAATATATCCATTGGTAATCCATCGCTTAGTCCGGAGTATACCAACAACTACGAGTTAACCTATAGCACGTTCATTAAGGGAACGTCTCTTAACTTCTCCGGTTTCTGGCGCAATACCAACAACGCGATCCAGAGTATACGCGATGTAATCGGCAAAGTAAGCACCGATGCCGATACAGTAAGAACAACCTATAAGAACATCGGTCAGGAAGATGCAGTAGGTCTTAACATCTTTGCGAACGTAAACATTGGCAAGCTCTCCTTGAATGGAGGTACAGACCTGTTTTACTCGATGTTGAAAAACAACAATCCTGATCCTCAGTATAGCGCGAGCAACTCGGGTTGGGTAGCAAGCTATCGCCTCTTTGGTAGCTATAACTTAACCAAAGGCTGGGGCTTCCAGTTCTTCGGATTCTATCGCGGTCGCCAGATACAGTTGCAGGGAACACAAGGTGGCTTCGGTATATATAGTCTGGGCTTGAAGAAAGATTTGAACGACAAGCGCGGAAGTATAGGCTTTGGAGCAGAGAACTTCTTTGCTACATCTGGTATAAAGATTCGTAACAAGGTAAACTCTCAGCTGGTAGAAAGCTCCAGTGTGAACGTGATGAAGAACATGAGCTTCCGCATCAACTTCAGCTACCGCATTGGTAAGATGAGCGTAGATGCTAAACCAAAACGCAGAAAGTCTGTGAGCAACGATGACCTGAAAGAAGGTGATGGTGGCGGTGGCGATATGGGCGGTGGTGCTCAGGGTGGTGGCCAGGGCGGTGGTAACTTCCGTCAGGGTGGTGCAGGCCAGACACAAGGTGGTGCCAGAACACAAGGCCAGGGTGCAGCAACAACAACCGCTCCGGCAAATATACCGGCTGCCGATCCTGCTGCTGTAGTGGTAGCAGAAGGTACCTGGAACTATACTATAGATTCGCCACAAGGCGGTGCCGGTACACTTACCATTAAGAAAGATGGCGATGTATATAGCGGTACCATCAAGAACAATCGCTTTAACAGCGAGAACCCTATATCCAACGTGAAAGTAAATGGTAATGAAATTACGTTCAGCTATGAAGTAAACTTCGGTGGCAATGCAAGAGTGATTAGTGTGAAAGCGATCATTACCGGAGATACACTGGCGGGTAATATGACGGTGGGCGATTTCGGCAGCTTCCCTATGAACGCGAAGCGCGCACAATAAAAGATAGTTTTTGAGGGGTTAGTTAGGTTGAAAGAGGAGCGCAGGCTCCTCTTTCTTTTTTAGGTGAGTTGTGTGCAGTCAGGTGTTCCTACCGGACTGATCTTCGAAAAGAAAGCAAGTTCAATTATGGGAGCCTGTATATAAATGAGTATATCTTCCTTTTGAAGTTTGTAAGGTGAAAATACCTAATGTCACTTATGAATCTGTAGCCATATTTTTACTAGTATATTTGAAAAATGGCCTCGTAATTCTTTCAGTCTTTAATTTTTAAATCAGCTCTCATTTCAGAAATTATAAGATCCTCAATTTGCCCGAATGGCTCATCTTTTTTGAATTTATTTCCTGCCTCGAAGTATTTGTTTAATGTCTCAACTATAATTTGGGGGTCAATGCCCTCCTTAGTAGTTAGATAATTGTGTTTGTAAAAATCTTCAAAGCATTTTTGTAATTCTTCTGTTAGTGCTTTTAATCCTTCAAGAATCTTTGTCCTAATAAAGGGTCTATTCATTTGATAGTGACTTATGAATCTGTTCACATCCAGAAATATCTCCTTTGCTAAATCTTGGTTTCCTGAATATTGGTATTGTTGAATCTTGGACTTAAGCTCAATAATTCCCTTTAAAATTTGCTTATGTACTTCTAATTTTTCTTTAAAAATTTCTGAATAAGAAATTTTATGTCTTTCTATTGCATTGTCAATCTTACGTTTCACAATAATGTAAAAGATTATATTCCCCACAATGGCTACTAGGCCGGGAGTAATAAGTCCTAAGAAATTGGTTGTTAGGCAATCCATCATTTTCCTTTTTTATCTAATTTTTGTCGACTACTTGTTTGTGGCTTTCACTTTGCTCAATTCTATAAATTAAGAAAAGACTCAAAATTTTTAAGTATTTTTAGAATATAGCGATATAACAATGAAAACAATTGAACAAAAGTTAGAGGAGTTAGAGCCCCTCAAAAAGGAATTTGATAATAAAGTTATTGAATCTAACCACTTTAAGTTCATCTTTAAAAGGACTGATGTCGGTTTAAAGCAGGGATCAGTAGAGATAATAAATTTAGAAACAAACGCTGTTTACGAAACTAATTTTGCCGTAAACAAAATAAAAGGAGAAGACTATATCGGGATAAATCTCATATCTGAAGACTTGCCGCAAAAATTACGAGTAGGAATAAAGCTTTTACCGAAAGACGAGTTCATTTGTTACTTAAAATTACTTTAAGCTCTCTACTGGTTATCTTTTAATAATTTTTCCAGCATAGAAAACTTTTCACGTTCACTTTTCAGAAGAGCTTCATATAATTTTTTGTTCTCATCTATGGCATCAAGCCATCTATCCAATAGATTAATAGTGCAGTTGTAGTTATTCAATGCACCTTGATTGGTGCTGTTATCATTGAAATTGCTAATGAAATTTAACGTAGCTTCTTCGCTAAAATTTAAAATTGCCTCATTACTTACTCCCAACGCTTTCGCTATTTTTTCAAGGGTTGCATCTTCGACATGTTCGCTTTGTTCGATCTTGGATATTGCTTGTTGACTGATGCCTAACTTTTCTGCAAGAACTTCCTGCTTTACACCTAGTAGTTCCCGTATGCGGCTGATTTTTCTGCCGAGATGGCGTGACTGTGGTTTAGTTTTTGTTTCCATACGATCCAAATATAAAAAGTTTGAAGGTTGTAAAAAACAATATAGTGATCTACGAAGAGAATTTACTCAACGAAGATGGCCACTACGTATTTCAGGGATTTACTCTTTAACGGCAAGAAAGATCAGACGAAAATAAACCACATTATCAGTTTTGAAAGACATGAGGTTTTAAATTGGCTGAGAATCCAATCTCAATATGAAGATGAATAGGAGTTGTTACAGGCGAGTGGCAGGATAATGTGAATACTTCAACTTAGAAAATATAGCTATATTTCAGTGTAATAATTTAGATGAATCACTATGAGTGGAAATGAACTAAAAACAAAGTGTCTCGCGTTGGTTCTCGTCTGCATCGGGAGTATATTCATTACTTCTTGCTCGCAGCCTAAAAGATATACTGTTTATATCTATAATCCTTCAGCCGATGCCTTGACGGTTTATATAGATAATGAGTCGATCAGTGTTCCTGCCGACAGCACTATAAAAAGAAGTCTTGAAGAAGGAAAGCACTTGCTGAAAACGGGCGATGTTACTGACACATTGAAAGTATCGGAGAGAAAAGTTCTGATTAACCCGACCAGAAGCAAGGTTATCAAAAAAGAGATACTCTATCAAAATGAAGTCTTCGGAAAAGGAAAAGCTTCAGCTGAGGATTATTTTACTCCATTGAAGACAATTATTATTGATAGCCTGCGATATGGTGGTCATTTTGTATTTACGGATGATGTAATGATCTATAACTGGTTCTTTACTATAGGAGAACCAATT
>NZ_DATCSD010000080.1:0-2704 GCF_036568665.1 Ohtaekwangia sp.
AGGAATTTTCTTTTCAATAGCACGAAATGTACCCTTATCGGTAAAGGTGCCTACGTGCAGCTCATAGAATATATATTCATCGATCGGTATATTTTTCCAGAGCTGGTCATTCCATTGAAAATGATTCAAATCAACAGCCTGTGAAGGTCCGTGTACGCCCTCGGGTTGCGAGAGCGATGCCGGATCAGGAAATTCTTTCTGATCGTCAAGCACAAAGCTGTACAGGTCGCCCGGGCGCAACAGGTTGGTTGTGCAAAGCCAGTAACCGTATTCCTGCTCCTGCAATCGCAGCAACTTGTTATTGTCGAGCAGGCGCAGGCACACTTTCTTTACGTTCGGCGCCCATACAAGAATTTCTGCAGTTCCGTCTCCCCGGAAATTTACTCCTATTGAACGCCTGCTATGCTCTATATTTCTTATCATACACAATCGGGTGTAACAGCAAAAGGATAGAACGTCCTTCTACTGATATAGTCTTAGTCGCATCATATACTTTCCCCTCTCCCTCACCTACTACACCCGCTGCTGTGTTCAGCAGCTCGATCCATTTTTTACCATATTTTGCCGGCGGCAATTTATACTGCAATGCTTCATGGTGTGCGTTGAAGATCAGATAAAAACTATCGTCTATCGTTTGCTCTCCCTTCGGGCCCGGCGTGTGTATACCTCTGCCATTGAGGAATACAGCCAGTGACTTGGCAAAATCGTGGCTCCAGTGCTCTTCGCCCATTTCCGTTCCATCGGGCAGAAACCAGGCTATATCTTCAAGACCTATACCTTTAATAGGCTGGCCCTGGAACCAGCGCCTTCTGCAAAATACCGGATGGTTCTTGCGCAAGGCTATTAACTGCCGTGTAAATTCAAGCAGTTCGTTATCGGCATCCTTCCAGTTGATCCACGATATCTCGTTATCCTGGCAATACGCATTGTTGTTACCTTTTTGTGTGCGGCTGATCTCATCGCCCGCGAGCAACATGGGCACGCCCTGCGAAAGAAAAAGTGTAGTGAGTAAATTACGTTGCTGTCGCTTGCGTAATTCCAGTACAACAGGGTCTTTCGATGGTCCCTCCTCTCCGCAGTTCCACGAGCGGTTATGATTTTCACCATCGTTGTTATTCTCACCATTGGCTTCGTTGTGTTTATCGTTATAAGACACAAGGTCGTTCAGGGTGAAGCCATCATGAGCGGTGATGAAATTTATACTTGCTGTAGGACTGCGATAATCGCCCTGGTACAGATCGGAGCTGCCGGTAAGGCGCTGTGCAAACTCGCCCAGCATACTATCGGCACCACGCCAAAAGTCGCGCATGCAGTCTCTGTATTTACCGTTCCACTCCGCCCAGTCAGAAGGAAATTTACCTACCTGGTATCCCCCTTCTCCTATATCCCACGGCTCCGCGATAAGCTTTACCTGCGATATAACGGGGTCTTGATGAATAATATCAAAGAATGCACTGAGCTTGTTTACTTCATGCAGTTCGCGGGCCAGTGTAGAAGCTAAATCAAACCGAAAACCATCTACATGCATTTCCAATATCCAATAGCGCAGGCTGTCCATCATCAGGCGCAGTACGTTCGGAAGATTTGCATTCAACGTATTGCCCGTTCCGGTAAAGTCCATATAGTAACGCTTGTCTTCGTTCACCAATCGATAATAACATTCATTATCGACACCGCGAAAACAAAGTGTGGGTCCCATATGGTTGCCTTCTGCTGTGTGATTATATACTACATCGAGTATAACTTCAATGCCTGCTTTGTGCAATTCCTTCACCATGTTCTTAAACTCGGTTACCTGCTCGCCCAACACACCACCGCTTGAGTACCGTACTTCCGGTGCAAAGAAACCAATGGTATTATAGCCCCAATAGTTAGTCAATCCCTTTTCAACCAGGTGACGATCGGCTATAAAATGGTGCACCGGCATCAGCTCAACGGATGTGATACCGAGATTTTTTAAATATTCAATTACTTTCGGATGAGCCAGCGCGGCATATGTGCCCCGTATATCTTCCGGTATATCCGGATGCAGCATGGTGAAACCGCGTACATGCATTTCGTAAATGATAGTCTTGTGATAAGGAATACGGGGTGGCTTGTCGCCTTCCCAGTCAAACTGTTGATCCATTACCACGCACTTCGGCAAAAAAGCAGCACTATCGAGCTCGCTATAGCTGAGATCTTCATCTATATGCCCTACTTCATAGCCAAAGAGCGAATCGTTCCATTCTATCTTTCCGGCTATAGCTTTTGCATAGGGATCGATCAGCAGTTTAAATGGATTGAAGCGCTGGCCGTTCTTCGGTTCATACGGACCTTCTACCCGATAACCATAAAGTTGCCCGGGTTTCATATCCGGTACATAGACATGCCATATCTGGTGTGATCGCTCAATCATTTTGATTCGCGCATACTCTGTTTCATCTTTAGGATTTTTAAAGAGACAGAGATCAACACCGGTGGCCTTGTCGGCATATATTGCAAAGTTTACTCCGTTGCCATCCCATATCGCGCCTAGCGGATAGGGACTTCCCGGATATGTTTTAATTTTTTGTGTTGTTATAGGTTCAACATCCAGTTCATTAATGTTCATACGTATTCTCCAGGTTCATAGCCCATGTGGGAACGTGTAGCTTTCTTCTCCCTTCTTCAGATTGTATGGCCCCGGCTTTTTGATTGTTTACCGGATGGCGCTCGTGCTTGC
>NZ_DATCSD010000081.1:0-74249 GCF_036568665.1 Ohtaekwangia sp.
GTGTTAACGGAGTGTTTATGCGCATATATAGGCTGCTCCTGGTGAAATGTATTTTCGAGTGTAATCTTTTTGTTTTGCGCCTGTGCTTTCAGCAATTCCTTATTCTCTTCTAATAAGGTCGTGAGGTCAAATCGCTCGGGCTTAAATTCTATTTTACCTGTTTGTGAACGTGACCACTCAAGCAAATTCTCCAACAGCGCAAAAAGATTTTTCAACGACTTGTCAATATCTTTCGCCAGCATCTTGATCTCGTCTTTACTTAAACTATCAGTGTGATTGATCAGCAACCCGGAGAAAGAAGTAAGCGAGTTCAACGGCCCTTTCAAATCGTGACTGATGATCGAGAAGAATTTATCTTTCGTAGCATTCAATTCCTGCAAGGCTACATTCTGTAACTGCACTTTGTCGTTCGCTTCCTGCAATACTTTGTTGGAGCGTTTCTTTACTATATACAGGTACGTTACCAATACAACAATAACAAAACCGAGTCCTATCAATACAAACAATACATTCCTGAATTTCTTCTGTGCTTCAATCTCCTGTTCGCGTTGTATACGAACGGTTTCAAGTTTATCGATCTTCGCTTCGTTCTTGTCAAGCTCATAGCGGCTTGAGGTTTCCAGCAACTCCTGCTCATTCTCAGCATTCAGAATAAAGTCGTGAATGGCCAGGTATTGCTCCTTGTTATAGAGTGCGTTCTTAAAATCACGAAGTTCTTTATAGCAATAGCTCAGGTACTCATAGCTCTTGCGTATTTGTTGCTGGTCTTGCGAATCCTGTCCGGCATCCAGCGCCAGTTGCAGATTCGCTATAGCACGCTTATAGTTCTTCTGCTGAAAATATAGCACACCTATATTGTTATACGATTCAGCGATAGCTTGCTTGTCTTTTAAAGCCTGCCGGATCTCCAGCGCTACTATATGGTTGGCCAATGCTTTGTCATCATTCTTCATCAGTCGGTATAGCTCCCCTATATCGTTGAGTGATGTGGCCTCGCCCTTCCGGTCGCGAATCGATCTGCGGATCGCCAGCGCTTTTTTATGCTGACTCAGTGCCTCCTGATATTTACCCTGCAACGTATAGAGATGCCCGAGGTTGAACAACGCTTCTGCTTCCACACGTGGCTGTTCCAGCGGCTCTTCATACTTCAGTACGAGTTCATAATTCTCAAACGCTTCATCTGTTTTACCAATGGCAGCGTTAATACGTCCGAGCCGGTTCAGAATCAACACGTAAAAATTCGCATCGTGAAATTGTTCGCTGATGGTAAATGCGCGATTTAGTAACTCGGCACTTTTAAAATAGTTGCCTACATCTCCGAAGGCTTCAGCCATGGCGAGGTAAGAAAATATCTGCTCACGTTTCAGGTCGAGCGAATCCTCTATCGCCAGTGAGCGGATAAAAAAATTGAGCGCCACTTCGTATGTATGCGCACGCGTCAGGTGGATCAATCCTATTTCTTTCAGAGCCTTCGCTTCAGCGGGTTTATCACGAAGAGCCTTGGCCTGGTCCAGCTTTGCATTGGCCTGATCCAGTTCCTTTTCTATCGGCTTACGTTTACCTGCCTGGAAAAAACTTTCGTACCATACGATCGAAGAATCCGGCTCCTGTTGTGCTGCAACTGGAAATATGCCCAGCAAAAAAACGCAGCAAAAAAAAATTCGTATCAAAAAGGGCATCAATAGATTTTCTCCAAAAGTGACGAAAAAGTAAGAGTATAGAAATGGAAGTTGGCGGTAAATATTACACTTGGCCTGCTATAACTGCGCATCTTCAGCACTTTACTCCTCAACAAATATAAAAGAATACCGGCAGATGCGACAGTACCTGTTGCCCTGAATAAAATCCATGTTACCACTTCCCTGCCGGGGCTGGTACATAATTTTATTATCACTCCTATAGCAGGATAACTGCGATTAAAACGGAATATGTATGCCCGAAGGAAAATCAGAATTAAATGATGCACTGCATTGGTATAAAGATGCCGTGATCTATGAACTGCACATCAAGGCTTTCCGCGATGGGAATGGCGATGGCATTGGTGATTTTGACGGCTTGCTCGAAAAGCTGGATTACTTAAAGGACCTCGGTGTTACCGCTATATGGGTATTGCCTTTTTACCCTTCGCCACTTAAAGATGATGGCTATGATATTGCCGACTATTATAATATCAACCCTGCGTATGGCAATATTCACCAGTTTAAAAATTTTCTGAGAGAAGCGCACGATCGAAATCTCAAAGTAATTACCGAGCTGGTCATCAACCATACATCCGATCAGCATCCGTGGTTTCAACGCGCACGTCAGGCACCGAAAGGCTCTGACTATAGGAATTTTTATGTGTGGACGGACGACCCGTTGCAGTATAAAGATGTGCGTATCATCTTCCAGGATTTTGAATCTTCTAACTGGACGTGGGATCCTATAGCACAACAGTTTTACTGGCACCGCTTCTTCTATCATCAGCCCGATCTTAATTATGATAATCCACTGGTACAACAGGAGGTGTTCAAGATTATAGACTACTGGTGCAATATGGGTGTAGATGGTTTTCGACTGGATGCTGTGCCCTATCTTTTTGAACGGGAACACACCAATGGCGAGAACCTGCCGGAGACACACGCCTTCCTGAAGAAACTTCGGAAGCATGTTGATACAAATTACCCGGGCACGTTGTTACTGGCCGAAGCGAATATGTGGCCGGAAGATTCGGCTTCGTATTTTGGTGATGGCGATGAATGCCAGATGAACTATCATTTCCCGGTGATGCCGCGTATGTTCATGGCGTTGCAAACCGAAGATCGTTACCCGATCACGGATATATTTGATCAGACACCCGCTATTCCGGAAACGTGTCAGTGGGCAATCTTCCTGCGCAATCACGATGAACTTACACTCGAAATGGTTACGGACGAAGAGCGTGACTATATGTATAAAGTATATGTAAAAGATCCGAAGGCGCGCATTAATCTCGGTATACGTCACAGGCTTGCTCCGTTGATGGCGAACAACCGGAACAAGATCGAGTTGCTCAATTATTTGTTATTCTCTTTACCCGGTACACCGGTACTATACTATGGCGATGAGATTGGCATGGGCGACAATTTTTACCTGGGCGATCGCGATGGTGTGCGTACACCAATGCAATGGTCGTCAGGACGCAATGCTGGTTTCTCCGAATGCAATCCACACAAGCTATATCTGCCGGTTATACTTGATCCGGATTATCATTACGAATCCGTCAATGTAGAGATTCAAAGCCGCAATACATCGTCATTGCTATGGTGGATGAAACGGATAATTAACAAGCGCAAGCAATACAAAGCCTTCAGTCGCGGAGATATGAAGTTTATAGCTTGCGAAAACCCCAAGATCCTCGCCTTCACACGGAATTTTGAAGAAGAAAGTATTCTCATTATAGTCAATCTGTCGCGGTATACCCAGCCGGCTGAACTCGATCTGAAAGAATATATAGGATATGTACCGAAAGAAATATTCAGCAACAACAAATTCCCGATCATTCACGATGAAGGTAATTATTTCTTTACGATGAGCGGTCACGACTGCCAATGGTTTGTGCTGGATAAAGTACACCCCGAACTAAACCGCAAGCAAGGTATACCCGAACTGGCACTGCACGACTGGAAAGAACTTACACATAGGAAAGTGCTGGAACATCTTTCCAACAACATTCTGCCAGACTATATGATGAAGATGCGCTGGTTTGGCGGTAAAGGACGTGCTATTGAAAATATGCAAGTTGTGCAGCACGCAATGGTACCTCTGCAGGAAAATATAGCCGTAATACTTCTCATCGAAGTATATTATCAAAGTGGGTTATCGGAAATATACCAGTTGCCGGTGGCCTTTGGCAAAGGAGCGTTTGCCGCCAAAATCAAAGAGAGCTGTCCGCAATCCATCCTGGCAAACCTGACGCTGGGAGAAGAAACAGGTATTCTGTACGATGCTATATATGGTCTTGAATTTCAGCAGGCGATCATTCAAGGTATGGCCAGTCACCAGACTATAGACTTGAAAGATAGTGACGTTCGCTTCTCCGGAAATCCTGTACTGGAAAATTATGTCAATACACATGAAACCATAAAACCACGAGTGCTTGGTGGCGAACAAAGTAATACTTCTATTATTTATGATAACAAGTTCTTTCTGAAATTATTCCGCAAGGTAGATCGTGTAATGAATCCTGACCTGGAGATCATTTCGTTTCTGAGTAACGAAGCGCACTTCAAATATGTACCGGCATTTGCAGGTGCTATGGAATGGCGTTATAGTAATGACTCTATTGTGCTCGCCATGATGCAGGAGATGGTTGAAAACAATGGTGATGCATGGACCTATATGCTCGACAGGCTCGATGACTTTAACGAAAAAGTATTATCGCAGATAAGTATTGCTCCACCGCTGCCACCGCTGGTAGGCAGTATAACAAATCCTGTTTCATATGAAGAAGTACCGGAGGGTATACGGGAATTTATTGATGTAACCTTGGCGGAACGAGCCGTGCTGCTGGGTATACGCACAGGCGAAATGCACAACGCACTGGCTACCGGAAAAAACCTGGCAGCATTTAAGCCGGAAGAATATTCATTGCACTATCAACGTTCGTTGTTCTCAGGATTGCAATCGCTGGTGCGAAGTACATTCCAGAACCAGACGCGGAGTCTTTCGCACCTGGCAGAAGAAGTACAGCGGGAAGCTGCCGATGTACTCTCCATGAAGGAGGATATACTCCATTTGTTTAAGAACATCTATAAAAAGAAAATAGATGTGGTAAAGATCCGCATCCATGGTGATTATCATTTAGGACAGGTGTTGTTTACCGGTAAAGATTTTATCATTACCGATTTTGAAGGTGAACCTGCCCGCAGCTATAGCGAGCGCAGGCTGAAGCGTTCGCCTCTCAGAGACGTAGCCGGTATGATACGTTCCTTCCACTATGCAGCCTACGCAAGTTTGTTTCTTGATAACCAGATTCGTAAAGAGGACTACGAACAACTCATCCCCTATATCGAGCAATGGTATCACTATATCAGTGGCTTCTTTGTAAAGGCATACCTCGATACGGTGCATGGCAGCGCGTTCATCCCGAAAGAAAAAGAAGATATGGAAATACTGATGAACACCTTCCTGCTGGAGAAGGCAATCTACGAATTAAACTACGAACTCAACAACCGTCCCGACTGGGTAATTATTCCACTGAGAGGGATCAAGGCTATAGTAAATAAAGAAGAGAAGAACGAGGAATTGGAGTTGATCTCGGTGTAGTTTAAGATTGAAAAGATCGGAAGATTAGAAAATTGAAACATTAGAAAATTGGAAGAAGATTGAAAGATTGGAAGATTGAGAAGATTGAAAGATTGGAAAATTGAAAGATTGGAGAATTGAAAGATTAGAAGATTATAAATTGGAAGGCCACGCCTTTGGCTTTTTCAATCTTATTAATTTTCCAATCTTATTAATCTTCCAATCTCGTTAATTTTTCAATCTTCTAATTTTCCAATCTCATCAGTTTCCAATATTCCCACTCCCTTAATCATTCAAGTCTATATTCTGTAGCAGGATGGGATTTGCCAGTTTGGTGGTGAGTTCGGTGGTATAGTCTATATCGATCTCGGCATGGGTGAGTATAAAATCGTGTACGTGGCCACCGGTTGTTTTCGCGGTGTTGATAAAATGAAAATGATATACCGGGCTGTTCAATACCTGTGCTGCTTTAGGAGTATAGAAACCTACTATCGTTCCCTGTTGCATTGTTTTCGTAAATAGCTTCTCAGGTACTCTTGATATTGGCTTATAGGGTTGCTCCTGTGCTTCATACGAGCGATATTTTATAGAAGCAAATTTACCTTTGATGCGAATGGCGGCAAATGCATTGCGTGTAAGTACCGAATCGAGTAATGCCTGTGTTTGTTCCATACTCAATGTTTTGTTAATCACTACGTGTTGTTCGCTGCTAAAGAACTTGGTTGCAGCAAAGGCTATACGTGCATGGCCGGGTATAGTGCGAACGTGCCCGTCTGCCGGAATGCCATAGGCAACACCATCGAGTAATACTAATTCACTGGCTAGTTTTTCTTCGCTTCCCAAACCAAAGTTACCGTGAAGCTTCAGTTCATCTGCCGATACTACACCATCGTACTGACCTAATTGTATAGCTTCGTTGAGCGATGCATAGTATAGGGCATCAGACTGATAATGAAAACGTGGATCGGATTGCACGATTAAGGCCGAACCAAAAAGAACGAAAACGATCAATCGTGTCATAGAGAAGGTAATTTATAGCGTACCTGTGTAAATTTTATGCCATTGTAATACTGCTTACCAAAGGCACGGCATAATTTTTTACCTCACCCTGTAAATCAATAAACTGTATTATGAATATGAAAAAGTATGCACATGTGCTTTTCCTGTTAGCCGTTATGTTCGCAGCAATATCGTGCGAAACACGTAAACAACAGGACAGTAAAGAAGAAGCGGAAGACACCAACAAGGACAATCTTGCACAAACTGATATAAAAGCGGATGGCGACTTCGCAGTAGAAGCTGCTGATGGTGGTATGCTGGAAGTGGAGTTAGGAAAACTCGCAGAGTCTAAAGGTATAGATGCTCAGGTAAAAGCCTTTGGTCAAAGCATGGCGGCCGATCATGGTAAAGCAAATGAAGAACTGAAATCATTAGCTCAACAGAAGAATATAGCTATACCGGGTTCGCTCAGTGAAAAGAGTCAGAAGACATATGATGATCTCGCTCAGAAATCGGGAACCGATTTTGACAAGGCCTATATCAAGCTGATGGTAGATGATCACCAAGAAGATATAGATGCATTCAAGAAGCAATCAGAAAAAGGAAATGATCCCGATCTGAAAGCATGGGCCACAGCAAAACTCCCTATACTCTCCCACCATCTCGAAATGGCCAAGCAGGCGAAAGATGCACTTGACAGAAAGAAATAAATATATATTAGCAGAAAGTTTAAAGCATAAAGTATAAAGCCTGAGTCAGCTTTATACTTTATGCTTTACGCTTTCAGCTATTCACCCTCTGTTATACAGCACTACCAACGTTCTGAGTTCTTCCTCCATGGCGGGTGTAATCTTTCCCGGCTGCAGGCGCCAGAGCCAGTTGGCAGCGGTAGAGCCCGGTATATTCATGCGGGTTTCTTCACCAGCTCCCAGTATATCTTGCATCGGTATGATAGCGGTGCGTGCCACAGAGCTGTAAGCCAGCCGTATCATGGCTGTATGCACATTGTTATCGCGTATAGGTATACCGGCATAGGCGGATAATCGTTTTTGATGGGTTCGTTTCAAGTCGTTACGATACCAGCCGCGCGTAGTGTTGTTATCGTGCGTACCGGTATATACTATAAAATTGGTGTTGGTATAATTATGCGGTGTATAGAGCGAGTTACTGATGGAGTCGCTCACGGCAAATTGCAATACTTTCATTCCCGGTAATTGAAACGCTTCCCGAAGCTGATCTACATCTTCAGTAATTTCGCCCAGGTCTTCGGCAACAAAAGGTAATGAGCCAAGTGATTGTTGCAGCGTGTTGAACAAATCAGCACCAGGTCCTTTTTTCCATTGACCATTAATAGCGGTCTGTTCTCCAGCCGGCACTTCCCAATAGCCGGCAAAGGCACGGAAGTGATCGAGTCGTATAAGATCAAACAACTCTACATTTCGCTTGATGCGCTGGATCCACCATTCGTAATTACTTTTACGCAGCTCGTTCCAGTTATATACCGGCATGCCCCATAGCTGTCCATTCTCATTGAAGTAATCCGGAGGCACGCCCGCTATAGCCTGCATACCGCGCTGCTCGTTGAGACTAAATATTTCCGGATGCGACCACACATCGGCAGAATCATAACACAGATAAAAAGGAAGATCGCCAAACAATTGTATATCGAGACTTGCGCAATAGGCCCGTAGTCTTTTCCATTGGCGTGCAAAAATAAATTGCAGCCACTTCTCCTTTCGTATAGACTCTGCGTGGTGTTGCGAAAACTCTTTGAGCGCATGGGCATCCCGTTGTCTATAGGCAGCAGGCCAATCGCACCAGCAGCGTTGTGCATGCTGTGCCTTTAATACTATATATAGCGCATAGTCGTCCAGCCAATACGCTTCACGTTCTATAAACCGATCGAATCCTTTTTGCAAAGCATCATGATTGCCCTGCTGAAATACCTGCCAGGCTTTTTCCAGCAGATGCTCTTTTGCTTTTAACGCTCCCGCAAAGTTAACGGTACGATCCGTCGGCAAATAATGCGACTCTACTTCCTGCCGGGCAAGCAGGCGATCGCCTATCAATAACTCCGGGCTGATCAACAGTATATTTCCCGCCATACTGGAGTTGGCACTATAGGGAGAATAATGATTGGCTTCTTCAGTAGGATTGATGGGCAATACCTGCCAATACGTTTGCCGGCTCCTGTATAAAAAGTCAGCAAAGGCATACGCTTCGGGACCGAGATCACCTATACCAAACTGTGAGGGCAACGATGTTATATGTAATAATATACCGGCCTTCCGTTGCTTCGGGGTGCTTACCAGTTTTAGCATCGCCAGCGGAAAGGGATGAAATATACTCTTCACCTCCAGTCGCCCCGGATGTTTTCCTTTTGTGCCACTCAATATATTTTGCACTATATCCGGAGCTTCTGCCGGTATTACTACGCGTGTATCTTTCCAATTAAGTGTAGCAGGGTTTCTTCGCTGCTGTGCGCAGATCGTGGCCAGGTAAAGCGGCACCACTACTATATACCACGTTTTCTTGTGTCTGCGGGCAAAGGCCAGTATATGATCTTTATACATACCCTCCACTGCCAGTGGTATATATTCACCGGAAGCAAACAGGTCTGGCGATACAGTCCGTTCATGTACCAATACGTACGTGAGCCATAATTTTATATGCGCATTTTCGCGGCTGTCCCATAGGGAGTCTATTAAATCAGACGGATCACCTGATTGACTGGTTTCTATTTCCTCCAATACCTGCATCCGCCTGGTATATTCCACCGGCCGCCTGTTATCCGGATCTACCAGACTTAAATCCCAGCATTCACATCCCTGGTATATATCGGGTATACCTGGACAGGTAAATTTGAGCAGTACCTGTATAAGAGAATGAACAATTCCAAAATCAGCCACAGTCTTCTGAAATTTTTCAAAGCTCTTCCAGAAGCGTCTCTTTGTTTGAAGGAGTTGGTGTATAAAATCGGTTGTTGCTTTTTCATAGGCTTCGTTCGGTGCTGCCCACTGCGAATGTCGCTTGGCTTCACGAAGCGATTTAATGAGGTAGGCTGTCATGCGCTCCTCTATATCTTCTTCCGGCACAAAGGGAAAAGCACCTACCAGTGTCTGGTAGATAAAGTATTCGTCATTGGCATCGGGCATGCCATTCTGCTTTATACAGGCATTCATCTCCTGCCATTCCTTTACAGCAGTAATCCAGTCATCCGCCAATTCGGTCAGTACATTCAGTCGCGTGCGCACATCTTCTCCCCGCTTGGTATCATGTGTAGCAGTAGCATTCATCGTCATCGGCCAGCGTGCCTGTCGATTGCTCATGTGCAAATGAAACATATCGCGTGTCATGCCAAAGAATACAGGAGAGTCGCCTACTTCGTTATGTCCTACAAAACGGTTATAGGTATACATCAATGTATCTTCCACGCCTTTTGCCATGAGCGGGCCGGTAAATTGCATACACCGCATATAGAACTTCAGTGCGCTTTCATTATACTCCTCATTTCCTTTTTGAGGCTGCACTAATAAAATATCCTCCACTATATCGGCCGCCAATACCAGTGCAGGATTGTGTGTACGAATGTTTTCAAATATAGCATGCACGGCTGCCGCTTCTTTTTCTTCTAATGGCATGCGATTGCCATAGTAACGGTATACCGGACAACGGATCAAAAATTCCGCTATCGTATTCTTTACATCTTCAGGGTCTATACTTTTCCATACAGCATCTTCTACCAGATTCAGCTCTACTAAATAGCGGTAGAGGTTATCGCGCTCACCCCCCATGTGCTGATGAAGTATAGCTGCCTTTTTATCCCATATCTTTTCTTCTGTCGGCTGATCATCGTGCAGCAGTTCGCGATAGAATGCCGAGAATTTTTCCTCGGAGCCGCGGGCTGTCAATACATTATTTACACATGCCAGAAAATCATAGCCGGTGGTTCCCTGTATCGGCCACGCGGGTAATGTTTCATTCGCCTGCAATATCTTTTCCACCACTATATATACTTTTTCGCCTGCCAGATTCCGCAGGCGCTCCAGGTATTGTGTGGGATCATACAACCCATCGATGTGATCGACACGAAGCCCCTGAAATATACCATCATCAATCAGTGTTTTTATCAACCGGTGATATTGCTCAAAAACACGTTCGTGCTGCATGTTCACACCAATCAGGTGTGTAATGGTAAAGAACCTCCGGAAATTTATTTTCTCATCTGATTTCTGCCAGGCATCGAGTTTATAGTTTTGCTCCGCAAGGATAGTGCGCAGTTGTTCGGTGTGTTCATTTATAGTGGTAATGCGCTTATCGATATAGGTGCGCACATCCGTGTTGTTCATCAAAGCATCTACCTGCAGCAGCAGTTCGTGCCAGCGCAACGTATAAGCCAGTGCATCATCAATCTGGTGTAATGCTGCGATCTGTTCTACCAGTAAACGGATCGCTTCCGGTGCATACTCGGCAGAAAGCAACGTAGCATACGAGCGCGGATGCAGCGGATACGTGCTGTCGTAATACCGAAACACCAGTCGCTGCCCTATATATTCCACTTGCAGTTCCTGGTTGAACAACACATCATCCAGCGGATTACCCAGAAACGGAAGGATCAGTCTTCCCTGAAAAAATTCACTCGTCCACGCCAGATCAAAGAACGAAGCATATACCGAATACCGGCCTTTTTCCAATACATCCATCAACCATATATTGTTGGGATGAACTGCCATATGATTGGGCACTATATCCTGTATCCATTGTATACCGGCCTGCCGGAGTCGCCTGCTGATAGTACGCAGCTGTTCTTCGGTTCCGATCTCCGGATTGATGCGCAGCGGATTAACGATATCGTATCCGTGCGTGCTGCCCGGCACTGCTTCAAATACAGGAGACGCATATATAGTGCCTATACCCAGTTTCTCCAGGTACGGAATGATATTCTCAAAATCGCTAAACGTAAATTGCTGATGAAACTGTATGCGATATGTTGACACCGGGTTAACCATAGGTGGACGTGTAAAGAACAATGGAACGTGGTGGCAGTGTAATAACGGATGGCTCCCATAACGAATCGGGAGATGCCGAAGGACCTAAATATACCGGATCAGCAGAGTCGAGTATCTTTTGCCAACGGTAACCCCAGTCGATGGTAAAGGGTTGCAATATATCGGAGAAGTTCATGAGGCAGCGAACGTGATGTTCGTGATGCCACCGGTGAAGCTGCAAGGTATTGTTTGCTTCATCGCATTGTACTTCCAGTTGTTTTCGGTTGAGATAGCGCAGGGCCGGTTGTTCTTTACGCAAGGCGATAAGTCGCTTATAGAATGAGAGCAATACTGCATGTGTATCCTGCTCGATAAGATCCCATTGAAGTTTTGATTGCAGGAATGTTATTTCCGACTGCGGGTCAGGCGCTTCGCCTGCTATATGAAAGGACGCAAACTCTTCTTTGCGACCGTTGCGTATAGCATGTACCAGTTCTTCATCGCTATGACTAACAAAGTACAGGAATGGGTTGGTTTCGCCATACTCCTCGCCCATAAACAGTAAAGGTAAATACGGACTCACCAACGTAGCACCGGCCATTAACTTCACGGTTTCAAAATCGGTGAGTTGAAAAGTGCGTTCACCCATCATGCGGTTACCTACCTGGTCGTGATTCTGTGAGAATACAACGAACTGATGTCCGGGGTTTTCATCCACGCGGCTGCCAAATGTTTTCTGCCGATGGGGTGAATATATACCGGTATATATATAGGCATCGCGATAGGTTTTTGCCAGGTGGCTTATGCCTTCAAAGTCGGTATAATAACCGGTGCGCTCCTGTCCGGTGCACACTCGCAGCGCATGGTGAAATTCATCGTTCCATTGGGCATCCATACCATAGCCTCCATTCTCATACGGAGTAATAAACCGATTGTCGTTGAGATCCACTTCGGTTATGAGGTGGTGCATACTCCACGATTCATGTATATATTGATCTACATGCTGTCGCATTTCGCGCAGTATATGAACCGGGCCAAAATCTTTAATCGCATGCGCGGCATCGATACGAAGGGCATCAATATGAAAATCCCTGAACCACATTAACGCATTCTCTATAAAATAATGCCGCACGCCATCGCTCCAGGCATCATCAAAATTGATGGCGTTTCCCCAGGGGGTTTTATACTTGTCGGTAAAATAGGGAGCAAATTGCCGGATATAGTTTCCTTCCGGCCCGAGGTGATTATATACTACATCGAGCACTACGGCCAGGCCATGCGTGTGGCAAACATCTACCAGGTATTGCAGGTTTTGCGCTCCGCCATAGGAGTGCTGCACAGCAAATGGAAACACACCATCGTATCCCCAGTTACGATCGCCCGGGAACTGCGCCACCGGCATGATCTCTATCGCTGTTATACCCAACGAGAGCAGATACGGAATTTTTGTTTCAATAGCGCGAAATGTACCCTTATCAGTAAAGACGCCTGTATGAAGTTCATAAAATATATACTCATCCAGTGCTATATTTTTCCATAGCTTGTCCGTCCACGAAAAGTGTTGCAGATCTATAGCCTGCGAAGGGCCGTGCACACCTCCGGGTTGTGAGAGCGATGCCGGATCTGGAAATTCTTTGGTATCATCCAGTATAAAACTATATAGATCCTTAGGTCGGAGCTGCCGGGTTATACCATACCAGTAACCGTACTCCTGCTGTTGCAAGCGCAAAAGTTTATTGTTATCGAGTGTGCGCAGACAAACTTTTTTTGCAAGCGGTGCCCACACAAGTATTTCGGCTTCACCTGCGGCGTTGAAATTTACGCCTATCGATCGCCTGCTATGGTCAGGTGTTTTTATCATAGATAATGGGGTGTTGCAGCAGGAGGATTGAACGTCCTTCTACCGATATACTACTGCCAGCTTCATATACTTTGCCTTCGCCTACTACACCTTTCGCGGTGTTCAGTAATTCGATCCATTGCCTGCCATATTTTGCCGGAGGTAATTTATACTTCAGTACTTCGTGATGCGCATTAAAGATCAGGAAGAAGCTATCGTCTATAAGCTGTTCTCCTTTCGGCCCCGGTGTATGTATACCCCGGCCATTGAGGAATACACTCAGCGACTTGGCAAAATCGTGCGTCCAATGTTCTTCATTCATTTCTATCCCATCGGGCAGAAACCAGGCTATATCTTCGAGCCCAATACCTTTAATGGGTAATCCCTGGAACCAACGTCTGCGACAGAACACCGGATGATTTTTTCGCAGGGCAATCAGTTGTCGCGTAAACTCCAGCAGTTCATAATCGGCCTCTTTCCAGTTGATCCATGATATATCATTATCCTGGCAATATGCATTGTTATTACCTCGTTGTGTGCGACTGAGTTCATCGCCTGCCAGCAACATCGGCACTCCTTGCGACAGGAATAATGTAGTGAGTAAATTTCGTTGCTGTCGC
This sequence comes from Ohtaekwangia sp., assembly GCF_036568665.1. Classification (GTDB taxonomy): domain Bacteria; phylum Bacteroidota; class Bacteroidia; order Cytophagales; family Cyclobacteriaceae; genus Ohtaekwangia. The sequence continues at coordinate 13,713 of NZ_DATCSD010000081.1, forward strand.
TTGCGTAAAGCAATCACCAAAGTGTCTTGTGAAGGACCTTCCTCTCCACAGTTCCACGAACGATTATGATTCTCGCCATCGTTGTTGTCTTCACCATTTGCTTCGTTATGCTTTTCGTTATACGATACCAGGTCGTTTAACGTAAAGCCATCATGCGCAGTAATAAAATTTATACTGGCTGTAGGACTGCGATAATCACCTTCATATAAATCTGAGCTTCCTGTAAACCGCTGGGCAAATTCACCCAGCATACTATCAGCACCCCGCCAGAAGTCGCGCATGCAGTCTCTGTATTTACCATTCCACTCCGCCCAGTCAGACGGAAACTTACCCACCTGGTAACCTCCTTCCCCTATATCCCACGGTTCGGCTATCAGTTTTACCTGCGATATAACAGGATCCTGGTGTATAATATCAAAGAAGGCACTCAGCTTATTTACCTCGTGCAACTCCCGGGCCAGTGCAGAAGCAAGGTCAAAACGAAAACCATCTACATGCATCTCCAGTATCCAGTATCGTAAGCTGTCCATCATCAGGCGCAATACATTCGGCAGATTGGCATTGAGTGTATTGCCCGTGCCGGTATAATCCATATAGAAACGTTTGTCTTCCGCTACCAGGCGATAGTAACTTTCGTTATCAACTCCGCGGAAACAAAGTGTAGGTCCCATGTGATTACCCTCTGCTGTATGATTATATACTACATCGAGTATCACCTCTATATTTGCCTTGTGCAGTTCCTTCACCATGTTCTTAAATTCCTTTACCTGGTCGCCCTGCACACCACTGCCGGAGTAACGCACTTCGGGCGCAAAGAAGCCGATCGTGTTATAGCCCCAGTAATTGGTGAGGCCTTTCTCCACTAAATGCCGATCAGCAATAAAGTGATGCACCGGCATAAGCTCGATAGAAGTAACACCTAATTTTTCCAGATACTCGATCGTTACAGGATGTGCGAGTGCTGCATACGTGCCACGTATAGCCTCGGGTATATCCGGATGCCGCATGGTAAAACCACGCACGTGCATTTCGTAAATGATGGATTGGTGATAGGGTATCCTGGGAGGTTTATCATCTCCCCAATCAAACTTCGGATCAATCACAACGCACTTCGGTAAATACGAAGCACTATCAAGTTCGCTATAGCTGAGGTCTTCTTCTTTGTGCCCAACTTCATAGCCGAAGAGGGAATCACTCCATTCAATTTTACCGGCTATCGCCTTGGCATACGGATCGAGCAACAACTTGGACGGATTGAACCGCTGGCCATTTTTCGGATCGTATGTACCGCTCACCCGGTAGCCATAGAGTTGTCCTGGCTTCAGGCCAGGTATATATATATGCCATACCTGGTGCGATCGCTCTGCCATCTTGATCCGCGCAGACTCCGCTTCGTCTTTCGGAGTTTTGAATAAACATAAGTCTACACCGGTAGCCTTGTCGGCATAGACTGCAAAATTTACTCCGTTGCCATCCCATGTCGCACCCAGCGGATAGGGATTTCCCGGATAGGTTTTTACTTTGGGTATAGGTATGGTTTCTACATCGGGTTGTCTAATGCTCATAAGTGTTTTCCAAATTCATAGCCCAGGTGGGAACGTGCAAGTCTCTTCGCTCTGCTTCTGACTGTATCGCACCGGCTTTTTTATTGCTTACCGGGTGGCGTTCATGCTTGCTTACCTGGTAAGCAAAATCATTCAGCACATTCATATAGTTCATGAATGCTTCATACGGAGAGGGATACGGACTGAAGTATGCATGTACATTCCCATCATCATTCTTTTTCGTTGACATATAGTAAAAATGATCGCTCGTCTGCAGCCAGCGCCAGCGCTCCAGCAGTTCCGGATCATCGAGTTCTTTTATATCCTGCTCCATCTTTACCAATGTATCAAAGGCATCGCGTTGCATATCGTTACCCAGCCATGCCGTTAGATCGCGCTCCTGGTCGGCCCATGATATATAGTAAGGCACAGACAATACATCGTGTGGTTTTACCTGTTGTATAACTTCAGAGGGTGTCGCCATCCGAAAGCGTTTTTGCTTCGCTATATTTTTCAACAGCGATTCCAGAAATTTCAGAATGCCGGTGTTGCGCTTCTGATGTTCACCAAACGTTTCATAGTCCATGGCCAGCACTACCAGATTCTCGCGTGCCGGTATACCATTCAGCCACGTCATATACTTCTCTACGGTAAGTCGCTGGTTCTGTTGATTGAAGCGAAAAGCTATATCATCGCTGAGATGATAGTTGCGTAAAAATATCTTGAGTCCCTGCTGGTCGGGATGCTGGTATAAATGATGCGGGCTGCGATGCTGCAATACGCGTTCTATACCATCGGTAAATATACCGTTGAATCCGAGTGCTTCCACGCGCTTGCCTATATCATCGCTATAGATCAATTCTGTATTGCGAAAAACAGCAGGCCGCACACCAAAGTGTTCATGAAGCTTGGCCGCATGATCGAGCACCTGCATTTCAAATTCATCGCCCGGCATAATGCATGCAAGCGAATGATGATCGGTCTCCGATAAAAATTCAACGGACCCGGTAGACGCCAGGTCGCGAAAACTGTCGAGCACTTCCGGAGTATATTCCCGAAACTGATCGATGCATACACCGGATATGGAAAACGTAATTTTGATCTGTGGATATTCGCGAACAAGTTTCAGCAGCAATGCATTGGTGGGTAAATAACATTCCTGCGCGATGCGTTCGGTGATGAGTTTGTTTTGCCGGTTATCAAAATACTCGGCACTTGATCCGATATCAAAAAAACGAAACGGGCGTAATCGTCTTGGCTGATGTACCTGGAAATACAAAACCAGGTGTTGGGTTGATTCAATTAAGTTCATGATATATCGTTTTAATTTTCTTGGCTGCTTTTTCCCACGTCATGTCTTTGATCTCGTTGAAGCTGTTCTTCTTCAAGGTATAGGATAAACTTTCATACGCTAACAAATTGCAGATCGCATCTGCGAGTGCATCGATGTTCCAAAAGTCAACTTTAATAGCATGCGGCATCACTTCAGCAACGCCCGACTGATTGGATACAATAACCGGTACGCCCGCCTGTATGGCCTCCAAGGGTGTTATACCAAACGGTTCTGATACCGATGGCATCACATATACATTCGACACAGCCCAAACTTTATCAACACTTTCACCTCGAAGGAAACCGGTAAAATGAAATTTTGATGAAAGTCTTAACTGTGCCACTCGTTCAACAACCTGCGGAAAAAGGTCCCCGGACCCGGCCATAACAAAATGTACATCCGGAAATTTTTCCAGGACTTTTCGCGCAGCTTCTATAAAATAAAACGGACCTTTTTGATAAGTAAGTCGTCCGAGAAATGTTACCACCTTTACATCGCGAAGCGGCTCATAGGCCGACAGTGCTTCATACCGTTCGCGTGGTGTTATACCATTATGTGTAACATCTACCTTAGCCGCTTTTACATCGTAACGCGACATCAGTATTTTCTTCGTCCAGTTACTTACGGCTACAATACGATCGGCTTTATCTATACCTTCTTTCTCGATAGCATATACCTCCTGATCAACGCGCTCACCGGAGCGATCGAACTCGGTAGAGTGTACATGCACAATGAGCGGTTTGCCACTTACTTCGCTCGCTGCTATACCTGCCGGAAACGTCATCCAGTCGTGTGCATGGATCACATCAAAACTATATTTCTCTGCCAGCACCGCTGCAACCTCTGCCAGTTGTTTAGTCTCCTGCATAAGATCCGGTCCATATACTCCCGAAAATGTATGTGTAAACGAATCTATGATCTCTACTTCTTCTTCCACTTCGGTTATCACGGGATCAAGTTGATAGCTCCAGCTTTCCATTGCTACTACCGGAGTCTGATAGCGCACCGAACGATAGGGTGACAGATGCGACTCTACTTCTATGGTCGTAATATGTATGCGTTCTCCGTATAGTGTTTCACCTGCTTCTTCTTTCGTGATCTTTACCATGCACTGCCGCCTAGTTTCGATCGGCACTTTTCCAGCATCGATAAAATTTACAGTGGGTACATTTTCATTGCCATATAGCTTTGGTACAACAAACAAAATATCCACACCTTCTTTACTCAATGATTTGGTCAGTCCATAGCAAGCGGTTCCAAGTCCACCGGATATGTGCGGAGGAAATTCCCAACCAAACATTAATACTCTCATAGCAGCCTTCTCCTCATAGTTTGTGTGTCCAGACAATTACTCAATTACCAAAAAATCGCAGCGCTATTAATTTCTTTAATTTTTATGCCAAGCGATAGCAAGTGCTCAATTTTATTTTCACGTTACAACGCCTGACCTATATATATTCAAATCTTTATACTTTCTTCATACTGCGATAACGATGTTTATACATGAAAGATGTATAACTACAGGAGTATAGGAAGTGAGTCTGCTTAAAAAAATCTTTATGCTGTGGGAGTCTTCTGCAATACCTTCATCAATTCTGTTTCGTTGGTCAGATCAAGACGCAACGGTGTAATGGAAACCAGGCCATTATCTATAGCCCAACGATCAGTACCTTCTTCGGCAGCTTCGAGTGGCACAACGGTAAACCAGTAATGCTTGCGTCCCATCGGATCAGTGCCAGGTACAATCTTTCCATCGTATTGCTGCACGGCTTGTCGCGTCCATTTTATACCTACAGGATGTGGTGGAAAATTTACATTCACTAAAGAGAGATCAGGATTCTCCAGTAATAACGCTAATGTTTTTTCTACGTAGGGTGCTAATGCATCGAAGTCGGGTTCTGCTTTACCGGCCGGCGTACTCAGTGCTATACCTTTCATACCTAATAACACGGCTTGCTTCGCTCCTGCCAGCGTACCGGAATGCCACATGGAGTTACCGAGGTTGGAGCCCATATTTATACCTGACAGCACTACGTCTATATGCGACAAGTGTGAGCCGAGTGCCACGCAATCGGCCGGTGTACCATTGACACGATAGGCTTCTATATTTCCAAAATTAACGGGCGACTTTTTATAGAACAGCGGACGCGATGCTGTAATAGCATGGCCCATGGACGACTGCTCCACATCGGGCGCTACTACGCGAACTTCTCCGAAGCGCGCTGCTATTTTAGCCAGGCTTGCTATACCCGGACTATAAATGCCATCATCGTTGGTGATCAGTATTTTCATGTATATCCTCCTCCTGCGACATATAATAATATTCATACCAGGCACTATAATTACTCACACAGTGACGCGAAAGATATACATACTATGAAGTCTGCCAAGTTGATACACAATCCGAAAGCAGGAGAAGGCTCGGAAGTAGAACATAAAATTATTTCTTCTCTGCTAAAGGCCGGATATACCTGTAGCTATTCTTCTACAAAAGAAGAAGGATGGGAAAAATTAGAGTCAGGAGAAGAAGACTTCGTTGTTATAGCCGGAGGTGATGGTACGGTGCGAAAAGTAGTTTTTGAATTGCTGAATAAACGGCTGCCGATTGGCCTTATACCCATGGGCACTGCGAATAATATAGCGAAAACATTGGAGTTACCGGAAGATGCTGACACAATCATTCAGGGATGGGATGCAAAAAATATAAAATCGTTTGATATAGGACGCATCTATAATCTGAAAGAAGAAAAATTTTTCATTGAAGGTTTGGGCTTTGGTGTTTTCCCCAAGCTGATGCGCGCCATGGAGAAGGAAAGTAAAAAGGAACAAGTTCCGGACAAGAAACTGCGTACAGCCCTGGAGTTGCTTCATGATATTATACTGGAGTATGAAGAACGCCCGTGCCGTATACTGATTGATGATGCTGAATATACCGGCAGCTATTTGATGGCAGAAGTGATGAACACGCGATCTATAGGGCCGAACCTGAACCTGGTGCCTTTCGCTGATCCGGGAGATGGCGAGTTTGAAGTGGTGCTGATTGCTGCTGCACAACGCGAGCAATTCGCGAATTATATACTTAGTAAAATACTGGGAAAAGAAGAGCCTGCATTTTTTAATATACTCAAGGCGAAGAAGCTCAAGATATACTGGGAAGGTGTACACCTGCATGTAGATGATGCGTATATAAAACTGGCGAAGGCCACGGAGATAAAGATTGAGTTGCAGGAAGACGCTGTACGTTTTTTGAAATAATATTTCCCGCAGATCTCACAGATTAACGCAGAACGTTTAAGCAGAAAGTTGAGAGACTAAAAGTAAAATGCCAGGTGCGCTTCGTTTTCAGCTTTACACTTTTAGCTGTTAACTTTCAGCTTTCAGTTTAACACTATCAAAGTGCGCAAGCCACTCTAAAGCTTCGTGTTGTTTGTTGAACAGCTTTGTGGTGATGGGGAATTTATTTACGGCACCGAGGATGAGGTTTATATAGTATAGTTTGAAGGCGTTGCCGTTGGTTACGATAGCGGCTCGTTTCAGGCCGGCTTCCACTGCGCGTGGCATCATCTCCTTCTCAAACCACTTACGATTGTCCGGACTGATAATTCCCTGCCGGGATATATCGGAGAGCATACCGTCTACCGGATATTTTTTTCCATAGTCGAGCATGGCGAGGAAGGGTAATTTATACTCTTCAGTGGTTGGGCTTCCATCCCAAACCAGCACCAGCAATCGTTTTTCAGGGTAATAGGTTACTGAAGCATATGCGGCTTCAAATACTTTTGGGTTCATACTACCAATTTACGAAATTATTTTGGTGAAGTATACATTCTTCCCGTCAGTATATATTTACTATGCGTTCAGATCAACAGTATAATCTTACCGATATGCTCGCTGCTTTCCATTAACCGGTGTGCTTCGGCCGCATCGCGAAGAGGAAGTGTTCGGTATATAACAGGTTTTACGGTACCGGACAAAAGCCAGGGCCACACGTACTTCAGCAGACTATCGGCCACAGATGCTTTAAAGGCAGTACTTCGTGCCCGCAATGTGGAACCGGTAACGGTTAGGCGTTTCTTCATGATTAACGAAAGCTTTACAGAAACTTCATCGCCGCGCATACTATTGATGAGCACGAGGCGTCCTTCTTCAGCCAGTATATCGAGGTTATCAGCTGTATAGTCGCCACCGATCATATCGAGAATAACATCTATACCTTTCCCCCGTGTTTCCTGCAAGATTACATCACGAAACTTTTCCTTTTTATAGTTGATGGCTCTGGTTGCTCCAAGCGATTGGCAGTACGCACATTTCTCTTCGCTGCCCGCAGTAGCGTATACGTTGGCTCCAAATGCTTTTGCCATCTGGATCGCTGCTACTCCTATACCACTGGAACCACCATGCACCAGCAAATTCTCTCCCGGCTGAAGTCGCCCTCTGTCAAACACATTGCTCCATACGGTAAAGAATGTTTCGGGCAATGACGCTGCTTCTGCAAAACTCAGGTTCGAGGGAATCAGAAGGCACTGTCCTTCGGGCACAGCACAATACTCTGCATAACCGCCACCTGTGATCAATGCACACACCTGGTCGCCAATCTTCCACCGTGTAGTGCCTTTACCTATTGAAACTATAGTGCCGGCTACTTCAAGGCCCGGTATATCCTGCACAGCTCCCGGTGGTGGCGGATAATATCCTTTGCGTTGAATTACATCGGGGCGATTAACACCGGCAGCTGCCACCTGTATCAACACTTCTCCTTCACCCGCTTGTGGCTGCACGCGTTCCTGCAATTGCAATACTTCAGGTCCTCCCGGCTTCTCAATAACAATGGCTTTCATATACTATATATCGCGGTGTCTTTTTACGAATATACGCAATTAGCGGACAGCAGGAAGTTGAAAGTGTAAAGCTGAAAGCCGGTATGCGGTGAATATGCTTTATGCTTTATGCTTTCAGCTTACATTCTCTTTGTTATTCGGTGAGTTCTGTGGGAAATAAAAAAGCTGAAGTATAAAGCAGAAAGCAAGTGCACATTGGTATTTACTTTAAGCTTTGCGCTTTCGACTTAGATCCTGTTGAAAAAATTTCAAAGCAAAGTATAGCCTAATTTACTGCTGCATATTAAACAAAGCAGGTATATCAATTTTCTTTTTGCGATCAATGTACATTATCCCGCGGTCAATATTTTTAGTCTACCACTTAGTCTGGCAACGTAAATCATGTTATATAAATGACTACCATATTGTACTCTATACTTCTGCATATTTCCAATGCTATCATTCTAATCTTGCCGGCAGATGTATACCACGTCTCACAGAATTATGAAACGATTTATTATTCTTGTTTTTGCCGGACTTGGATTTCAGGCACAGGCACAGGATCTTGATTCTTTACTGAACATAAGTGCCTATACGCAGGAGAGCGAACTGCAGGAACAGTTGAACCATGCTACTACGGTTGCTTCCGGCAAAGCCCTTACCACACGCGAAACGCCCGGTATCCTGAGCGTTGTAACGGCTGATGAAATTCAAAAAGCCGGTGCACGCGATCTCACGGATATACTTCGCCTTATTCCTGGCTTTGATATAGCCCAGGATCTTCAGTTTGTAGTTGGTGCCGGCATGCGCGGTAACTGGGCGAACGATGGCAAGATCCTAATTCTGCTGAACGGTTTCCCGATGAACGATCTGCTATACCAGAAGAATGCATTGCTCAATCATTTTCCCGTAGATTTTATTGAACGCATTGAGATCATTCGCGGCCCGGGCTCTGCCCTTTATGGTGGGTCTGCAGAGTATGGTGTTATTAACATTATTACAAAATCCACCGAGAGCCTGAATGGTATCGCCGTAACAGGCGCGGGCGGTGTAAGCCGTGATTCGTTGGGTCGTGCTAACGCAGGCGTAATGGCTGTGCAGCATGGTAAAAATATGTCGTGGGATATATCAGCCTATAAAGGTAAAAGTATAGTAAGCGATCAGTCGTATCAGAATATGTCAAAGCGCGGGCCGGCACAGGATCTTCGCAGAACTTCATATGCTGACCCGGTAAATATGAACCTGGGCTTACAGTATAAAAATCTTTCGTTTCGCACCATGTATGATACATACGATGTGAGTGAGCCCAGCGTAAAAACTTCTTTCCAGCAATACTTCGCCACCCTTAAATATGACTGGAAGGTGGCTCAAAAAATTACGATCACACCACAGATAATGTTTACGCATCAGACTCCCTGGAGCACGTGGAATAAATCTACCAATGCCTATACATTCCGAACACAGGCTTCGCGCGTTACCGGCAACCTGCTGGTGAATTATGATGTGAGCCGCAAGATCAACATCAACGCTGGTGCACTTTACTATCACGATAAGGCCGAAGACTTGCTGAAGAGCAATCACTATAACGGCAGCAATTATATGAACCTCTATAATTATGCAGTCTTCGCGCAAGGTTTGCTGGTACATCGATTAGCGAATGTTACGCTGGGATTTCGCTACGAAAAGAATAGTCGCACAGACGGAGCGTTTGTTCCGCGACTGGCATTAACCAAGAAGATCGAGAACTTCCACTTCAAGGCATTATATAGCGAGGCATTCCGTACACCTTCTATCGAAAATATAGTATTGGCACAAAACGGAAAGATCAGTCCCGAAAGAACCCATGTCTTTGAACTGGAAGTAGGCTATCAGTTCACACCTGAAATGCTCATTGCGGTAAATGGCTTTAGTCTCAACAACCACAACGCCATTATTTATGCAAACGAAGAACAGATGGATGGAAGCTTTATAAGCTATTACTCGAACTATAGCAAAACCGGTACACAAGGCATTGAAGCGATCTATAGTATACGAAAAAAGAAATGGTATGTAAACCTCTCCTACTCGTATGCGCGGCCTGTACAAGGCAACACGGTTACCAGTTATACAATCTCGCTAAGCGACAAGCAGTACCTCGGCATGTTGTCGCACAAAGTAACACTCAACAGTAACGTTACACTGATAAAAGGGCTAAGCCTCAATCCTTCCGTTATTGTGGGCAGCAAACGGTATACCTATACGCCAAACTTAGGACCTCCGGCAGAAGGAACGCTTCCAGCCTATACACTGGTAAACGCTTTTCTGCGTTATGAACCGGCATCGCTTCCTTTTACCATTGGAGCAGGCGTGTATGATCTGCTGAACCAGCGCCCTGCCATACCACAGGCATACGATGGCGACTATGCTGCTATACCGGGCAAGAGCCGCGAGTATATTTTGAAATTATCTTATCAATTCAACTTCGCTAAAAAATGAAAAATAAAAGAAACTTCTTTTTCATTCTTATACTGATTGCTTCGTTTCACGCACATGCGCAAACAACCAATTATCAGTCGTATGCTGTATTGATACACGGACTTATTAAATATTCTGCCTGGCCGAATCAACAGTCGGAATTTAAAATAACGGTGCTTGGCAATTCCAAAGCTTACAGCGAGATGGAGAAAAGTCTGGCCGGTAAAAATATTAACGGCCACACGATTCGTGTAGATAAAGCGGAAGATATAGCCGGTATACAAGGCGCAGATATAGTATATATATCCGAAGGAAAAAGTAACGCTATTCAGGAAGTAGTAAAAGCGACCACTAACGCTGCTGCGATTATTATCACCGAACGCGAAGGACTTGTGCGCAAAGGTGCAGGCATCAGTTTTATTATCGTGGACAATAAGCTGCGTTTTGATATCAACAATACGGATCTTGAGAAGAGACAAATAAAAGTGTCAGCACAGTTTGCTTCACTCGCCAATGAAACGCTATAAATGCCGTTGGTACATACTATACGTATAATTATTCCAAATTAACAGACCATCACCACGCCTGCTCAATTCATTCAACGGGCATCTGCTTTCTTTTACAGAAATTTGATACATTTAGCTGTAAGCCGTTCGCGGACGCGAACTTCTGTTCTCTATTTTTGTGTAGTGGGCCAAAATGGCCATTCATTTATGAGTGATATCACGATCAACCCGAGCATGAAATTGTTAGTGGATACAGTGCAGGAATTATCGCTGGCGCGTGATCTCGAAACGGTAATGCGTATAGTTCGCACAGCTGCCCGCAAACTCACCGGGGCCGATGGTGCTACTTTTGTATTGCGCGATGGTAATTTCTGTTTTTATGCCGATGAAGATGCCATCGGCCCGCTATGGAAAGGAAGTCGTTTCCCGATAAGTATATGCATCAGCGGCTGGGCTATGCTGAATAAAAAAGCAGCCGTGATCGAAGATATATATGTGGATGATCGTATACCCGTTGATGTTTATCGCCCTACTTTTGTAAAGAGCCTTGCCATGGTACCTATACGCACCATTAACCCGATCGGTGCCATCGGTAATTATTGGGCAGAGCAGCATATTCCTTCCGAAGAAGAAGTAACGTTACTTCAATCGCTGGCCGATATAACAGCCGTTACGCTGGAGAATGTAAATGTATATAGCGAGCTGGAGCAGCGGGTAAAGGATCGTACACAACAGGTAGAAAGTGCCAATAAAGAATTGCAAATCGTAAATAAAGAACTGGAATCCTTTTCATATTCGGTATCACACGATCTGCGCGCTCCGCTGCGCGCAATCATGGGCTTTACCAAAATGCTGGAAGAAGATTATGAGAAGGTACTTGATGATGAAGGTAAACGTATACTCGGAGTTATTCAACGCAATGCAGGCAAGATGGATAACCTGATCAATGACCTGCTCAAGTTCTCACGCCTCGGACGCAAGGAAATACAAAAGACTTCCATTGATACACTCAAGCTTGTGCAAAGTACGCTGCATGAACTTAACACATCGATAGCGCACCGCGCTATTATACAAATTGATGCGCTGTTGCCTTCGTATGCCGACTATACTTTGCTGGGGCAGGTATGGACCAACCTGTTATCCAACGCTATTAAATACTCTTCGAAAAAAGAAAATCCGTTGATCGAGATCGGCTCCTATAAAAAAGATTCGGAGCATATATACTTTGTAAAAGATAACGGCACCGGCTTCGACATGGCGTATGCCGATAAATTATTCGGTGTATTCCAGCGACTGCATAAGCCTTCTGATTTTGAGGGCACCGGTGTGGGTCTCGCACTCGTGCAACGTATCACCGCCCGCCATGGCGGATCTGTGTGGGCAGAAGCCACGGTGAATGAAGGGGCTACATTCTACTTTTCCTTACCAGCGGAATGAGTGTAAAGCAAAAAGTGAAATGCGCTCTCTTTAAACTTTTTGCTTTACACTTTCAACTTTCATGCTATTGGCTTATGCGTATATCATCCAGACAAAAGTTCGCGGATACTTCCTGGCCATCACGGTTGGCGAAGATAAATACTACTGCGTTGTCCGTTGTTTGGGTTTTCCAATCGGCATACGTAGTCATATTCGGTATATTAAAGGATGATAACGGAATAGACATCTCAATCCAGCGTCCGGTTGGTACAGTGCCATCCTTCCACGGCTCGAGTATAACCGAGTAATTATCGTTGTTAAAAAGTTTTACCTGTATATATCCTGCTCCAGCCCAGGCGTTGACGGAGTAGAAATTGAACTTTAACGTCAGGTCTGATACCAGCGTAGCATCGCTGATCGTAGAAGACCATCCTGAAAACGCATAGCCATTCGCTTGCCACCACCCGGTATAGGCCGGTATAGTTCCTTTGAAGCGTTTAAATTTACCTCTCGAAGCCAGTGGTTTGTTCACACCATCTGTTGCGTCCGTTGTTCCGCTCCAGTCCCATGCACCCACACCATCGTGGTTGTAAAGTATCTTGGTGGTATCATTCAGTATGGTGCTGCTTTCTACTGTTGTCAGATTCGAAACTACTTTTACTGTACCGATCGCTTTTAAGGATGGCATTACAAAAGCAATCCTTGTCTTGCTCGTGTTGATGGTAAGTTTACTTGCGGGCACCTCCACATTACCGGGCAGTATAATTTTAGATATGCTGATGAAGTATTCACCGGCAATCACCATCGAATCGCCTGGCACCGGTATATCTGTACTGAATGAAGTAATATAGGGATTAACCGTAGCCTTATATGATTTTGTTGCCTGGCCACTTTCTGTTATTACCGTAACAGTGCCATCGGCATCACCGCCTGCCGGAATAGCCAGTGAAATGTTGCTATAGGTATTATCCACCGTAAAATCTGTTACATCGATCGCGTTTCCATTTACGGTAAATACAATTTTTTGCACCTCATAGAAATTCGTACCGGTAATAATAAACGGTTGCCCTGCAGTAGCAGGCATGGTATAAGTAAGATCTGTAATAGTTGGTGTTGGCGACAGGAAAGTAAAATCAAATGTAGCCGTACCCGAAGCCGTAATGATCCGGATCTGGTTGGGCAGTGAAGAATCGGTACCTTTCAACGGAAGATCGTCCGGTATAGTAACGATCATACTTTCACTCTGAATATAGGCCTGGTTGACCTCTACAGCTGTATTGTTCAGCATCACACTTTTCACCTCAATGAAATTTTATCCTTCCACCACCACCGTTGTTCCGGGAAAAGCCTGGGTAAAGGTGCTGTCTTTTTTGGTAGGATCTACCAATCGTACATCGGTAATCACCGGGGCAGCACGCTCGTCATCGCGACATGAATTTAGCAAGTAACATCCTGTAAGCAACAGCACCGGAAGTATACTCTTTATGTAAAAATTTCTCGTCAATATTTTCATACAGTTCGATTCAGTATATAGATCCAAAGTATAGATAGGTTGTGTCAATCAGCTTCTGCAGTTAATCAAACACATAGGGCACCGGTTCCTTCTTCAGGTTCGGGGCCCGCTCCAGTTCCGTTGTTGGTATAGGTATAATAAAATTAGAGGCGCTGGCAGTTATCTTCTGCGATAAAGTTACCGCTACCGTCCAATCGATTGGATCAGGATATGTCTGAGCATCGCCATTCCGATATACTGGTGTAATGGTATAGTAACCACGTTCCTGGTTGCTCAACATGGTATAAGCTTTCTCGGGATCGTAATAATGCAGTCGCACAAAGTCGTACCACAACTGCCCTTCCATGGCAAACTCCAATGCACGCTCTTCAAAAATATCATCCCATGTTATGGACGTTACTGCCGTGAGGCCGGCACGCAAACGCACTGCGTTGAAATACTTCAGTGCCTCTCCATCGCTGGTTGACGATTGTGTGCCCAGTATAGCTTCTGCATATACCAGGTATACATCTGCCAGGCGCAACATATAGGTGTTGATGCCGGTACGCTGATAGAGTACTTTGCCATCGTTATCTTCCGGGCGGCCCACTACATATTTCTTTATCCATGCGCGTGTACTGTTACTACCATTGTTCTGCGGCACATGCAACTCCTGCACTATATCATCGCCAGCAGCATTCTTGGTCTTCTGATGTATATAACTATAGTGATCGCCCGGATACATGAAGGTTGCCTTTCTGCGTTTATCGTTGCTGACATATTTCTCCAATAAATAATAGGAAGCACCTAAATCTCCGCCCCAACCATCGCTAAAGCTTGTTATATCCGAACTATACGCGAGATACGACTGCACGCTGTTCTGTGTTCCCCACGTACCGTTATATATCCACTGCAACGCGACCAGGCCCTCGCTGTTATTGTTGTTCTTCATCTTGAAGAGCTCTTCATAATCTGTTAGCAAGGTTGCTCCGCTGTTGTTGATCACCTGCTTTGCATAGTAAGCAGCGCTATCCAGATCGCTTTCACTGCGAGTACCGCTTATACCTGCACGGGTCAGAAACATTTTGGCAAGCATACCCTGTGCTGCATATTTGGTAAGACGCCCCTCTGCTGCTGCTGCTGTCGGCAGTGTTTTGGCTGCATAGCGTATATCGCGTATCACAAATTCCCACACTGTCTCAACCGTATTACGTGTAATGGATGTATCCTGCAATAATGCTGCGTTGTTGGTAATGATCGGCACTGCCCCCCAGTTCTGCACCAGGTACGAGTACGCCAACCCGCGCATGAAACGCGCTTCTGCCGTTGCATATTGTTTGGTAGATTCCGGCACACTTGCACTGGTATAGGTTGCTATATCATTTATAACTGCGTTGGCCTGCCCTATAACATTAAACAGTGAATGCCATGCATTGCTGTTCTCTTCGGTGGCACCATTGGTACGGAAGAGTATATTATCCATCTGGTTGGCAATGGAAGTCATCGCCCCTCCCCGCGCATCGCCTATACCATACGAAGCGCTCGTGTTATAATCGTACCACACTATATTGTAGAGTGGCGCAGTAGCCGCGAGCACTTGCTCAGAAGTCTGGTAAAAATCCTCGTTGGTTACAGTGTCCAGTGGTTCACGATCCAGGAAACTTTCCTGGCAGCTTATCACAATAAAGCCGAGCAACAGTACCGCTACCGACCGGCAGGTCATATATATCTTTTTCATGTCGATTTTTTTCATATACTATAATTCCACCTGAATGCTGAAGGTATATACCGGTGTGAGCGGGTACCGGCCATAGTCTACACCAATCGCCTGGTTGCCGGCTGCTACATTCGACCCAACGTATGCGCCTACTTCCGGATCATATCCTTTGTAGTGTGTAAGCGTTGCCAGGTTCTGCGCACCAATGGCTACATGTATGTCATTTACAAATCGCTGCCGGGCGATTAGTGCTTTCGGTATAGTATATCCTAACTGCACATTTTTCAATCGCACGTATGAACCATCCTCTACAAAGCGGTTGGTGATGCGGATATTGTTTCCATTCGCATTTGTGCTTAAACGGGGTATATTGGTACCGGCATTTTCCACATACGGATTTCCCTCCGTATCTGTCCCTATGCGCGCATAGTTTAGATCTTCTCTGAAAACATTCAGTCCCAGATTTACATTAGCCTGATTGCTGCCGGCATAGCGTGCATAATTATATATATCATTTCCGTACGAGCCGGTGATGAATACATTCAGATCAAAACCTTTATAGGTAAAAGTATTGGTCATGCCGAAAAAGAATTTTGGAAAAGGGTTGCCAATAAAGGTGCGATCTTTCTCATTGATAACACCATCGCCATTTACATCTTTAAATTTCGTATCACCTACCCATACGCCATTGGTCGCTGCAGGAAGACGATTGCCATCGGTGCCCAGCGGAACCGCGCTTGCGTTGATATCAGCAACAGATTGAAATATACCTTCTTCCTGGTATCCATAGAACTGCCAGGGCGATTGACCTACTACGGCACGTTGTGTAAAATTATTCATATACCACGACACGCGATCTACTATAGCCGAGTTGGAATATAGCTTGGTAATTTTGGTACGAAAACCGGATATATTAAAACCGGTTTTCCAGGTAAAGCCCTGCTGATCCATATTTACGGTGTTTACCGTAAAGCTATAGCCACGGTTTTCCAATGCGCTGATGTTTTCAGTAGGCGCTATGATCGATCCATTACCCGTTGTACCCATATAGTCGGGAATAGGGTTTGTCATCAACAAGTTGTTGGTTTTCTTGATATAGAAATCACCTTCTATGTGTATCCGATCGCTTAACAGGCCAAGGTTAAACCCAACGTTATAGGTAGTGGTCTGTTCCCACTTCAAGGTATTGTTACCATATTGACTGGTGATAAAACCGCTGCCCCACGGAGAACTTACCGGGCTCATCGGTGTATAGGTTCCACCATTTCCCTGGTTACCGGTTACACCGGCTTCCGCGCGAAGTTTCAATTCGCTAATGGTTGGTATGGATTTCATAAAAGGTTCTTCGGAGATACGCCACGCAGCAGAACCGGAAGGAAATATACCCCAGCGATTACCTGCTCCGAAATTGGAAGAACCATCGGCACGCATAGCCAGCTGCACGAGGTATTTCTTGTTGAATATATAGTTTACACGACTGAAGTACGACTCCATTGCCCATACACTCTGGTGGCTATCATTGGTGGACGCACCACTGTCTCCTACATTGAGATCAAGCACGTTGCTGGTAACAAAGCCTACACGTGTACCCGAAAGTGTTTTAGCCTGCGCTACCTGCGCTTCATGACTTGCCATGATGGATAGCTCGTGCACACCAAAGTTGCGGGTATATTTCAATAACTGGTTCCAGTTCCAATATGTACTGGTTACATCGGTAGAAGTAAGAGAGGCAACTTCATTGGTCTGTTCGCCCAGCGTATACATCGGCATAAAATATACCGAGTTGCCTGTACCAAAATTCCCGTTAACGGATGTTGTGAAGGTAAATCCTTTTCCGAGGTCTATATCTGCATTCACGCCTCCCAGCATTTGACGTCTCCTATATTTATTCTGTATAAGATTGGAAATTGCCACAGGATTGGGCGGTGTAAATTGAACATTGTCTTCATTGATGGCATCGGCACCGCCCCAACTTCCATCCAGGTTTTTAACGGCTACGTTAGGCGCAATGCGCAATGCATTCAACACTACATTTTCATTGGTAGCGGTTAGCTTATCATCCGTTTGGCTAACGTTCAGGGTCGCTCCCAGCTTCAGCCACTTGCGTGTTTGATTGTCGATGTTGAGTCGCAGGCTTCCGCGATCAAAACCGGAGCCGGTAATTATACCATTCTGATTTAAATATTCTCCCGACAGGTAGAAGGTTGTTTCTTCTCTTCCTCCGCTGAGACTCAACTGATGTTTCATCAGCGGTGCTGTTTTATATAGTTCTTTCTGCCAGTTTGTTCCTGTTCCCAATGC
Source organism: Ohtaekwangia sp. (assembly GCF_036568665.1). GTDB lineage: Bacteria > Bacteroidota > Bacteroidia > Cytophagales > Cyclobacteriaceae > Ohtaekwangia. Next base: position 31,293 of record NZ_DATCSD010000081.1, read on the forward strand.
TGCAGGGTCCTGAAACGCCACCGGGCTTGCTATACCATCCATTGCGTTCTGATCCAGTCGCAACTGTGCATACTCTCGCAGGTTCAGTACAGGCAATTGCTTTGGTGTATTCTGCAAGCCATATTGAAAACCATAATGTACTTTCACTTCACCTGCTTTGCCGCGTTTGGTGGTGATGAGTATAACACCGTTAGTACCACGCGAGCCATAGATCGCTGTAGCAGATGGTCCTTGCAATACTTCTATATTATCGATATCGGCAGGGTTTATTCCTGCGAGCGGATCGGCCGAACTTGTCGCTCCAAACGGTACTGTACCCGGTGCGATCTGCACACCATCAATTACATAAAGAGGTTCGTTGCTTCCATTCACCGAGTTAATGCCGCGTATATTTACAGATACACTTCCGCCCGGCTGACCTGAATTTTGTGTAACATATACACCGGCTGCTCTTCCCTGTAAAGCCTGCTCGATCGTTGTATTGAATGTATAGTTGATCGCATCGACATCTATAGAACTCTGTGCACTCGAAAGATCAATGCGCTTCAATTCGCCATAGCCCACCAACACTACATCCAGTAACGCAGCCAGTGAACTGATATCTTCTTCCAACCCTACATCTATACGAGTGCTGTTTCCTACAGGCATTTCCTGCATGGTATACCCTGCTAATGAAAACTCCAGTATATCACCGGGTTTCGCTTCAATGGTATAATTTCCCTCTGCATCCGACATGGTCGCTGCAGTAGTTCCTTTCACCTGTACATTTACTCCCTGCAATCCGTTTCCCAGCGATGGGTCCGTAATTCGTCCGCTAATCAATTGCTGAGCGGCAGCGTTCAAAAAACAAAGCATCAGCAAGCACACCGGTAACATCCGGTATAGTCTGCCCCTCCCTACATTCTGCGTAAAATTTATCCTCATTGGTACAATTTGATTTTTCAGTTAGAGATGATGCGGGTTAATCCAATACATTATGAGCTAGTGAGATTAACTGTGCGGATGTTTTAAGATTTCGCTTTTGCAGTTCGCGTGTATTTACATCGTAGCGTAGCCGGTTATCGACCAACGCAAAACTGATGCTGGCTCCTGCGCGGTATAATCCTTCGCGTTCGGTTACGATCATAACCGCTCTTCCTTCCGTGTTCTTTAAAACAGTAGCAAGCAGATTGCTTTTGTCTTCTGCGAGGTATACTATGGCTGCATCGGCAAGATTATCGGCATCGTTACTTTTTATTACCTTTGCAACGGTACCGCCATACAACTTTCCATCCAGATTCTTTTGTATGTCACTATAGGCCTGGGTTTCACCAATCACCACTACTTTAAACTCAGCAGGCGTTGCCGGCCAGGAGCTATAGCGCACAAAGCTCTGTAGAAATAATGCATACGTGCGATACAGTGTGACCTGCGCAGATGCACTCATATACATACTTGTCAGGCAAACTATCAATAATACCCATCGCTTCATGCCTATACGTTTACCAGAATTTTGTTCATACTCCACTCCACCTCAACACCACCCAAAAATTCTCGCTCCATTTTATATTCCTCCTGTTCTTCCCAGTCATACTATATATGGCTGGCAACAGCCTCCCCAAGTAGATGTTAAATGATGTGATGAAACTCATGTCATCCCGGACAAAAAAGTAGACAAATGAGTCCCTATTTCCGGATGGTATTATTCAAACGTTTTAAAAATATATCACCTGATGAACGTCTTCACATTTGCCTTTTAAAAATTGGCGTACAGCCTACCGTTATCATGCTCTGCGGGAAACAAAAAGTCAGCATTCTCTTTTTGCGTCCATGATTATACTTTTAATTATACCTTTATATTCGGTACTATATAATGCAGAAGGCTTACTCGGATTTATGTTGATCGCTGTTAGACAATGCTGTGTGACTATCGAGCAGGTCACGGGTTTCTTCATCCAGCAATATGGTGATCGCTTTAATGACAGAGTCCAGCTCTTCTGAGCATTGCTCCAGCATGCTGATATGTGAGAAGAAAATTTCCATCGAAAAATCCTTTTCAGTAGATGCTGTAAGCCTGATCAGATATACAAGCCCCAGGATACGCGCCAGCGGACCGCGCACTTTGTGCGAATTGAAATATGCGTATTCAATAAGTTTATGGTTTAGTAACTGGATATCCCGGGTGCGCTCATCTACCAGCACCTCCAGTCGCCTGTTATAGCTGGCAATCAATTCGTTTTGTGCAGAGACTTCTGCGTTTGCCTCTTCGAGCTGCTCGTTCGTTTCGAACACCCGGGTGCGCTCCCGCTCAAATTCAAGTTTATATTCGTAGCTGATGTAGAGTATATTTCCTATGCGCATCAATATCTCGAGTATGTTCATGAACGTGTCATCATCCTTGCGCAGATCGGCAACCCATTCCGGATGTGAGAGTTGAATGGTGATCATACCGCTGAGGATCAGCAAGTATATCGAGAGGAAAACGGTTCTGTCGCGACCGGTAAAAATGATGATCAACGCAATGATGAGCCCGAACATATCAAGCGCATTGATATTGAACATACCTCCCTGGAAAAAGAACCCGGCTGATATCGAGGTCATGATCATACCCATCGATACGCGCCTGGCTAGCGGTGAGCCATGGCTTCTTACCACCCACTCATGACAAGCTGCAAACACCATCCCTGTAATGGCTGCCTTCAAAAGATTATCAAAGCCGGTTTGGTGGTACAGATCGTATAGTATATAAATAAAAATGATCAGTATAGTACTTCTCAAAAACCGAAGCAGAATGTTTACTTCCAGTGTAAAGTTTTGGGAGGAGTACTTATTGATCATTCTTTGTTTCCAATCGTTCTGTAATGTCGGAAAATGAAGCCAACACAACGGGTACGATGCAGAGGGCTATGACCTCTGGAATATACTTACGGGCATGCTCAGAATACTATATGCTTCTTCTATGCTACGTACATATATAGTTTCAATCCGGGCTTCGGCCAGTTTTAAAAAATAGCCCGTAGCACCGCTGTCGTTATAGGTATTCTCCTGCACGACCATGATGCGTCTGAATTTCTGATCGGGTCGCACAACGGAGAAATATTTCTTTACATATTCCGATAAGGCCATTACAGCATATCGCTGCGATTCTTCACTGATGCCATGATGCTGCAACGTATTAAACACCACTGCTGCCGGATACTGTTCGGAAGCAATTTCCGAAATGCTATCTATACCGGCCCGGTATATACTTTCGGGGGTAAAGCCCTCCCACGTTATCTCCATCACGTCATCTTCCAGCATGTTTACTGTCAGGTATTTTCTCCCCGACATAGTAGAGAGTTTTAACAACTCTGTAATAGTAGCTGTCTGCTGATTCAATGCTGCTTTATTTCTTGGCGTCCGTGGCATGATCTATATATTTACTTTCTGTCTATCACTTTACCCTCACCCGAATTGTCTTGCTGCTTCGGCTGTTATACTATATACCTAGTCTCCGTTCTTTAGCCTTCGCAGTTCCTCTTCTGTTGCTTTCAGTTTTTCAATGATCCGGTTAGTTGCCTGCCGATTGCTCTCTGCTACTTTTTTAGCACGTTCGTTTTCTTCTTCGCGCATGCGATCCAGTTCCTCCTGCTTGCGCACCATCGCTTCCTGCGTAGCCTGCAACTCTTCCAGGTTCTGCCGCATCTCTTCTTCTGTAGCGCGCATCTCTTCGGTTTGCCGCTGAGAAGCGGTAAGTAACTCCTGCATCTTTTCTGTCGTGCGCACACTCTGCAACGCAGAAGCTACAAATTCTCCGGCCTTTTCCAGGAACGCAACCTGATAGTCTTCAAATTTTTCGAGGCTTGCAAGTTCAATGATCGCTTCCGTTTTATCGTTGTACTTCATGGGTACAATCACCAGACATCCCGGTGTTGCTTCGCCCATACCGGATGTTATATAGGTATATCCCTGTGGCAATTTGGTGAGTAGTGTTGTTTCTCCTTCCAGGTATGCCTGGCCGATAAGTCCTACGCCAATTTCTATTCTGCGCTCTATAAATTTCTTTCTGTCGAAAGCATAGGAAGCAGAGAGTTCCAGATAAGAGCTTCCATCTTCCTCACGCAACACAAATAAACCACCCTGTTGTGCACCCATATACCGTGTAATAAAACGAATCACTTCGTTCGATAACTCGGCCAGGTTGTTCTGGTGATTACGCACGGTTTCTGAAAACTTGGTGAGGCCTTCGTTGGTCCATAACCTGCGTTCTTCCTCGCGCTTCATCTGCTTCAACTGTTCGCGCATGTTGGTAAGGCGGCCCGCGAGATTCGTTTCATTCAGCGCTATATTTGTCTCACCCAGGTCTTTCCATTCTGCAGTATATTTACCATCTGCTATATTTTCGATAAACTCGCTGGCTTGCTGGAGATTGAAGATAGAATTTTCAATTACCTGTTTAGGATCATCTATCTGCAATGACGTGCCCGGATTGAAAATATACTTCCGGTTATTCTCCTCCAGTTCTATCAACAGGTTCAGGCGATCTCTCCAGTCATTACGAAGTTTAAGAACCACATAACCCAGTGTAGGCAATCCTATGAGCAGGCTTACGATCTGAAGATACAGGTTGTTGTTCACGGCCGATTGATACTCGGCCTCTGCTTTTGCCTTCAGTTCGGTTTCGAAGTTCAGAATCTTCGATCCTACTTTATCCCAGTGAATAAAAACCTTAAGCCCACGGTCTTCTTCCAGCATTTTACGGAAGGTGGCCATGCTATCGATCGCTGCCATCTGCTTCATCACTCCTATAAAGTCTACATAGTCGTGATAGGTTTTACGCAGTTCTTCCAACGGTGCGCCATCATATCCATGCACGGCAACAGATGCCTTTAAATTATCAAATGCTTCGTCTATCTGTTTGATCGCTGTTTCAGCAGGACTATACATTTCATCATTTTTCAAAATACCATAGGCACGTATACCCAGGTCTATATTATGCAACGTAAACCCTACGAGCTGGTTAGTCTTATAGGTTATATATTCAGACTCTCGCATGATCTGGTTATTTCTTACGATGATGCTTTTATTATGAAAGATCAACATTACGTTTACAACCAGCAGTATAGATACAAAGGCAATTAAAACGACAATAATATTTCCACGGATAAGGGTCAATAGTTTCTTCATGTTTTTCAAACTGTTTTTACAAACTCACAAAATCTCTTGCACTAAAAAAATCTTATTCAATGATATATACAGGTATACTATTTCGTGTGATCCATTCCCTGGCAGCAGCCATCGAAGAGAAATAGGCACTGTTAACGTCAGCGCTTCGCTGCATCATTTCATCTATAGCCATGTGCGTGAACACATCTTCCGGCGCAAGAATGGCCATCTTTTTCATACCGGCTTCCAGGGCACGTGGTTTCCAGTGCTCCGTTGTCCACGCTATATCCTCCTCTGGTAGTACGGTTGTGTGCGTGGTATCATATATCAAGCTGCCACAACCGAACTGCTGCATCGCCTGCAACATAACTTTCATCGAATCGCGATATTCGTTTGACAACACCGGGGTCTTCCATATACCGACCAAAATATGATGGCTTTTATCGTATAGAATTGACTTGAAGTCTTTATCAAAATATACCTCCATATCGTGCGATCTTTAAAATTGTTTTATCCATTCCAGCGCGGCTGCAGCCTCAATAAAATACTTGGTGAGTAACATCTTTTTCTCTTCTGCTTCTGCATGCGCTGCCTGCATATCGAGTTGGGCAAACACGTTCTCCGGCACTATAAATGCCACGTGTGTTACTCCGTATTGCGTAATACGCGGAAACCACTCTGTCTTTATATAGTCTACGCCACCCTCCGGGTATATAACTATCTTTTGGAGGTTCACAACGACCTTACGTACAGCATAATGTTGTACCATTTTCAAATGATGCTGAACAGCATTTACCAGTTGCTCGTACGTAATAAAACCGGTATAGGCTACATCCACGTATCCATCATTCTGAATAAACTGTATTCTTATATTTTCGGTAACGAGGTTTTCCATTTGCACTATATATATTCTGCCTTGAACCTATATATGTCACTTTTGCTACATGCTATAGTTACTTTATCCACGCGAGTGCTTCCTCAAACGTGGCGAAATATCTCGTTTGTACTTTCGATCGATCTCCCACCCGATTGATTGCACCTTCTACAGAGATGCCTGAAAAATTATCGTCACGGTTGACTACTGCTATAGCAGAATAACCGGCTGCTATGGCACGCGGAAACCAATCTGTTGCCGACCATCGCTGATCTTCTTCCAGCATGGCCCCTATACCATTTATATCGGTAATGAGTTTACCAGTGCCAAAATGCTGCATCGCTGCGGCAGCAGCATTCATGGTGAATCTAAATTCACGCGATAGCGGTGGAGTGATCCAGGTAAGTATTAATAGGTGATGCTGCGAATCGTATGTGATGCGGGCATACTCTTCTTCAAACCAGCTGGATATATCTTTATTTTCCATTATTACTATACTTTTGAAAGCGCAGCAATGAGATTTTCTTTCTCTTCAAGCTGCTGCTGTAAAGTCGCTTCGCGTTGTATAAATTCCTGCACGGTCTGCTCCATCATCGTCTGCTGTGCATTCAGTTGTTGCTCTTTCATTTCGAGCTCTTCAGATTTTGCTTTGCTCTCATTCTCACGAATCTTCAGCTTATCGATGGTTTTATTCATCATCTGCTTCTGAGCTTCCAACTGCGCTGATGTGCGTTCGAGCTCGCGCATCCGCTTCGCTTCGCTTTCCATGGTGGCCTGCAGTTCTTCCATTGTCTGGCGTAGTTCTTCCTCCTGAGCCTGGCTTTCTATCAACAGGCGATCTGCCTCCTGTTTGGCTTGCATGATGTCTGTTACATCTTTTGCAAAAACAGCAACTGCTATTATTTCACCTTCTACACCACGCACTGGCACATAGTGCACGATATATACTCTATCGTCAGCACGGCTCTCTACCTGGAACGACTCACCCGCAAGTGCACGATCATATATAGCCTTGAATCCGTCACCAAACCTGGCAATAAGCGTAAGCAGATTGCTGCCTATATCCAAGCGCAAGCCTACAGCCTTAAAGCCTTCGAACGCTACGCGGTTATAGCTTAACACGGAATATGATTTATCGAAGGTGATAATGGAATCGGTAGAAGCATCCATCATCTCACGCAGAAAGCGTTCTTTGTTTTGTGTAGTAGCAAGTATACGCCCCATCTCTTCTTGAGTGGAGGTGAGTTCTTCCATATTCTGGCGCATCTCTTCTTCCTGTGAGCGCATCTCTTCTGCCTGCTGGCGACTCAATTCCAGCAAGCGCTTCGTCTGTTCATTGTTGCGCGCAGCCGCTACAGCAGAAGCTATATTTTCGCAAACCTTTACAATAAAATCCTGTTTGTAATTTTTATAGGGATCGAATGAAGCAAGCTCGAGTACGCCATATATAGTTTCATTTACCTTGAGCGGCACAATAAAAATACTGCGCGGTGTTGCATACCCCAGCCCGGACGTGATGTGTACATAATCTTCAGGCACCTGTGTCATATATACCGGGCCGCCTTCTTCCCAGCACTGCCCCACTACACCCTGACCTCTATATATAACGCGCTCTTCAAATTTCTTCTTATCCCACGCATAGCACGATAATAAACGAAGGTGTTCCTCGTGTGTATCGTTACTATCCTGGCATATAAACAGACCGCCCTGGTTGGAGCCGGTATATTTTACGATGTTACTGATAATGGTATCGCCCAGTTTTTGAAAATCGTTTTGATTACGAATGATCTCGGCAAAGTCGGCAAGCCCGGCTACCGACCAGTTACGCTGGCGCTCGCCCTCTGCATTGCGCTTCAGGTTCTCACGCATATCCAGCAGTGCTTTACCCATTGTATCTTTGTCACTCAGCAACGTAAAGGTTGTGTTGGTATAGTTACCATTACCTATCTCCTCGGCAAACACCAGTTTCTCGCGCATACCTCTCATCAAAGCTTTTATAGCCTTCATGATTTGACCAATCTCGTCTTTGCGCTCTTTGAATTTTATTTCAATCATGTTGCCCTCTCCGATCTGTAGGATTATGTCTTTGAGGTACACGATAGGTCGAACCACTTTCTCTACGGTGAAATAGTAGGATATGATTGATGCTGCTATAAATAACAACACCATTGCTACCAACGTTAACACGATCAATCCCCGATTCTCTTTTTTGGTTAATTGCGCGGCTGCAATTCTGCTCTTCTGAATCAGTATACTTTTCTCCAGTCTGTTCTCAGTATTCTTAATAGCGGGTGTAATGTTCTTGTCGATAATACGCAGGGCTTTGTCCATGGATGCCGATGAGTATGACGTGTCGGACTTCAATATCTCCATAACTTCATTCTGCGCCAGCAATGCTTTCTGCACACCTTCCAACAGATCATCCACACCGGTTTTCAGGGAGGCGTCATCTGATTCGGAAGTGATCTTTTCCAACGTGCGCTTCAGTGCCAGAAATTCTGTTTTATGTATATCTACCAGTGCCTGCTTATCCTGCGGATTGGGTTGAAACGCCCAGCGGTTGGTTAATCGCAGCGAATTATACTGCAGCGCATTGAGATCTTTCAACGCCAGGTATATGGGCCAGTTAACATGCTGCACTTCATAGTCGAGCCGCTCATTCCTCTCCAAAGCACTATAACAGAACCAGGCTGCCGACACTGCCACCAATGCAATGAACATGTAGCCTACAGACATTTGTCTGGATAGAGTAAATTTGATTTTCATTCGCCCGGAAATCATACTATATATGTTAAACCAGTTGCCTGGTCAGATTAAAGAAACTATACAGCAAAAGTAAATCTGCGGTATACATTCAGTTGTCTGGTTTAATGCTTACTTGGGTGTTGATATTTACTGAAAATTACCTCCGTATAAATACTTAGAAGCCACTCTCCTATATCAACCTGCTTTATTACCGGAAAGAAATTTTCGCAGCAGCTTCTCTACAGGATATACCATTAATGCGATTACGGCCTGCACAAAGAAGTTCACAACGGGTGAGGTATCGGTCGCCCAATAACCTGCTGCCAGATTCTGTATCAGTTCGATGATGAGTATCAACGTGAGAAATGTAAGCACGCGCGAAAGGAACGCATAGCGATTTTCTTTTCGGTTAAGGCGAAATGTGATCAGCAGTAATGATCCGAAGAAGAGTATCTCCAGCGAATAGAACCAGGACGTTTTCCAGTAAGGTGGCACTACCTTAAAATGAATGATATGCTCTTCGGAGGTTTCACCCAACGCATCCCGTATACGCACGTGCAGATCGTACGGCCCGGCAGGTAAAAGCTGATAGGATAACGAAGCATCCGGAGTCCAGTCCGTCCATCGATCTGATAATCCGTCCAGTTTATACTGGTATTGAATGCCCAGCAAGCCGAGATAATCCGGATGTATAAAATCAAACGCAAGCGAGCTGTCGTCCTGCTCTACTTTCAGATCACTTACCGGCAATAGTTTCCCATCTTTACTGCGCACCTGTTTCAACAGCACTTTGTGCAGCGAATGTTGTCCGCTATAGGCTTGTGGTGCAATCTTATATAGTTCATTCGTGCCGGTAGTTACCCAGAACTGTCCGTCATGTTGCGCATAGAGTGATTTGATCTGCTTGAAAAATCCTAACACATTCAACCCGTCATGCGGTATAGTCTGGTCAGACAAACACGTCCATTGTGCATTATGATATACCCAGATATTTTCGTTACTCAGAATTACCCGTTCAATTTTACCAAGCTGCTTTCGTATTTCACGATCGTGCAGCAGAATATTACGGCCCGGGTCGAAGTAAAAGCAATCGTGCGAAGCAATGAAATATACTTTGCCGTTGTGAAGAAATGAGTATACATTATCGTTGTAAGGATTTTCAATGCGCAGTGTACTGAATTTGCTATAGGCGTGCGCACTGTCTTGCTTTAGCCTATAGATGGCGTTTCTACCGCTTAACCATATCTCACTCGCAAGCCCGTTGTTGATGTGCACAACTTCATCGTCAATGGCGCGCGAAGCATGCAGGCTCCAGGAAGAGGAAGAGTTCTTCAAAAATATCTTAACAATATGACTGGCGGTAAAGGACACAATCTCACCAGTATCCTCATTGCAGGCAAAAGCCAGTGTGTGTTCGCCATCGATCTTTACGGCTTTTCCTTCGTGTACTTCGTATAGCCCGCCACTTCCACCGGCAATGATACTATTCTTGCATAGCTTCAGGCTCGGGCTTTTGCCGCTATAGCCCGCCACAGGTCTATAGCGATAGCGTGCCACACGCAGATCCGGGTTTTGTTCAAGTGCTGCCTGGCGCGATCGCACCACCATACGACTGTGAAAATCATTGGCATCTTTTTTCAATGCTACAGTTTCCACCACAGGTGCCTGTGCCGCTTCCCGTTTCTTCCTGCTGCGAAGAAAGGCAAATCGCTTACGCTTTGTTTTCTCTGCAGGTGCTGATTCTGCTGGCTTAACGGATTGAACAGCCACCTGCTTCGATGTCGGTATATTTCGCTTCACGGCTGTGTGTGTTATAGTCACAGGAGCATCTTTCACTGTTTCCAGAAAATATAGCCCGGTGCTGGTGCCTATATATACTGTGCTTTCAAAAGGCATTACGGATAGCAGGTTTCCTTCCAGCCCGGAAAAATTGGAATAACAACGAAACGGTAACGCAGGTGCTACACGCGTAAAGCCATATACGTGAGCAACCCATATACCCATATCACGGTCTATACCCAAAGTATATACTTCATTATCGGGTAAGCCGGTGTGGAAGTTCACGATCTTATCCAGCGCACCGGTAGCTTTGAGAAATACTACGCCACCCCGCAGGGTGCCAATCGCCAGCAGGTCTTTGTTTACCCAACGGCACGAGGTAAGTTCTGATTTCTCTATATACCCACTGTCGCCTGCGTTAACCCGTATAGCATTACCATTGCGCAGCCAGTATAATTCATTTTTGTGCGTACCCACCAGCGATACTCCGTTATTCTCCGGGCTCTCGGTTGCAAATACGATCCAGGCATCAGCCGGTAAACCGGTATCAACAGGTATTAGTTGTTGCCGGCGGATCGTATAGAAAGATTTATTCTGTGTTTGTAAAACCAGCTTGCCCGTCAGAAAAAACATATTAACAAAATGATCATCCTCCGGAGATGCTATTTTACTTACCGAGCGCTTTGCCTGCCGGTAAACATATAGCTCTTCACTGCCGAGAAATAAAATACTATCGCCCAGTTGTTCAATGCGGAAAACACCTTCAGGGTTTACTTTGCCGGGTAAAGCTATATATTGAGCTGTAGATAACCCCATGGTATACTGAAGATAGCCGAAACCCATTTTGCCGGCTACATATACCTGGTTCTGCGAAGTTACGAGTATATCATATACCGAACCGGGGCACGACACAAGATCCCACGTGCGGCCATCGTATCGCAGCACGCCATTTTTATTGGCAACATATATAAGACCATTGTTGTCTTGCTCAATAGCAAAGTTCTCGGTATCGAAACGGTTATTATCGTAGGGATGCTGTGTTAAAAAATAGTCACCCTCCTGTGCCAGGACTGTAAGACGATTTACGATCAAAAAGATCAGGAGTATAATTCCCTGCCGCTTCATTTTCTTTCGGGTTCAACGCTTCCCCGGAAAATCTTTTCAGAACAAGCAGCCGAGGCCAACGGTTGCTCTTACTTGCGACAGCCCAGGTTGCTGTAATGCCAAATGTAGCGGGTGTTCGAATACTTCATCCTCTGCAATATTCATGACTGCATGCTGTACTTATTACCGAACACAGTGTCTGTAATTTTACGGAGTCTTTTATACGCTGTATATATGCGTTTCAACGTAAGCGCTGGACTTCGATTTTTAATGCAGTGCGGCAGCGGCAGAAAAAAAATCAACAGCGTCAACGCTTGGATAAAAGAATAAAGACCGTTATCTTAATTACAGATTCTTTGATCCCTCTGATCATGTTGATCTTTTAGTCGCGCCAGAAAGATCTATAGGTTGGCTTAGGTGTAAATACGTGCTGGCGGAAGATGTATAATTTGTGCTATAGTCATGACCGATTCGTTTGCTACTAAATTACCGGGCGAAAAAGAAGCTATCCTGGCAGCGCTTGTGGAGCATGCCGCCGATGCTATTATGAGCAAGACCCTGGAGGGCATCATAACAAGCTGGAACTTCGGAGCCCAAAAACTGTTGGGCTACACGCAGAACGATGTAATTGGTAAACCTATAACCAGTATCATTCCTGCCGAACGCCACCATGAAGAACAGGAAATTATAGAGCGCATTAAACGCGGGGAAAGTATAGATCATTACGAAACAGAACGCATACATAAGAATGGAAGCTCTATATATCTGTCGGTAACATTATCACCGATCCGGAATACAGCAGGAGAAGTTATCGGTATATCTGCCATTGCGCGCGATTTTACACGCCATCGAAAATCAAGAGAAACATTCAAGTCGTTACTGGAATCTGCACCCGATGCCATGATCATTGTGGGACGTGATGGAAAAATACAGATGGTAAATGCGCAAACCGAAAAGATATTTCAATATCACCGCAATGAAATATATAATAAAAATGTGGAGATACTCATACCCGATCGGTTTCACAAACACCATCCGCAGCATCGGGATGGATTCTTTCACGATCCGCGTATACGCGGCATGGGTATAGGCCTGGAATTGTATGGTAAACGAAAAGACGGAAGTGAATTTCCGGTGGAGATAAGTCTGAGTCCGCTGGAGACTGCCGAAGGAACCCTGGCGCTTGCCGCTATACGCGATATAACCGAGCGAAAAAAATCAGAAGAAAAATTTAAAGGCCTGCTGGAGTCTGCCCCCGATGCCATGGTTATTGTTGGCCAGGATGGAACGATACAAATGGTAAATGCACAAACGAAGAATATATTTCAGTATGAACGTGCCGAGATAGAAGGAAAAGAAATAGAAGTGCTTATACCCGATCGATTTCACGCGGCACATCCGGATCACCGGAAAAAATTCTTTCGCGATCCCCGTGTTCGTGGCATGGGCATAGGCCTCGAGTTATATGGTAAACGAAAAGACGGCAGCGAGTTTCCCATAGAAATAAGTCTTAGTCCGTTGGAAACAGAAGAAGGCACGCTGGCGTTAGCAGCCATACGCGACATCACTGAACGTAAAATAGCCGAGCAACGCATTCAGCAATTGAATCGAGAACTGGGCGAACACATTGTTGAGCTCGAATCATTTTCATATTCTGTGTCGCACGATCTGCGCGCTCCGTTGCGCGCTATAGATGGTTTCATTGCTATGTTTCTAAACCGCTTTGAAACGGTAGACGAAGAAGGTAAACGCCTGCTGGGAAATATACGGAGGAATGTTACCAAGATGGGTAACCTGATCGATGATCTGCTCACGCTTTCGCGCATTGGCATGAAAGATATTCAGATCGCATCCGTTGATATGAACAAACTCGTGCACTCGGTACTCGATGAGCTGAAAGAGACGCGAGGTCTGACACAACTGGATATACATGAGTTGCCTGTAGCAGAAGCCGATATAGCATTGATGAAACAAGTATATCTCAATCTTATTTCAAATGCCTTTAAATATTCATCTAAAAAAGAATCACCACGTGTTACGATCGGATGTATACCGCAGCATGACGAAATACATTACTATATAAAAGATAACGGCGTTGGGTTCGACATGGAGTTTTACAATAAGTTGTTTGGTGTATTTCAGCGACTGCACAATCCGCAGGAATACCAGGGAACCGGTGTTGGGCTTGCTATTGTGAAACGTATTATTGCGCGGCATGGCGGGCACGTATGGGCAGAAGGAAAAGAAGGCGAAGGCGCGATTTTTTACTTCTCGTTAAAAAACTCAAATCATACTAATCACACAACCCATGGAACAAGCTGATCGCGTTGAAATACTATTAGTGGAAGATAACCCGGACGATGCCGAGCTTACCATTTATGCCTTGAAGCAAGGCGACAAGAATATAAATTTTCTTCACCTGGCAGATGGTGTTGATGCATTGAATTTTGTTTTTGCCAAAAAGAGTTATGAGAACAAGCGCGTGCAGAATGATCTGAAACTTGTATTGCTGGATTTGAAATTACCCAAGATGGACGGCCTGGAAATTTTGCAACGCATCCGGCAGGACGAACGCACCAAATCCTTACCGGTGGTTATACTTACATCATCGCGTGAAAAGCGCGACATACACACTGCGTATAACCTGGGTGTTAACAGTTACGTTGTTAAACCTGTTGAGTTTGAATTTTATGTGCAGGTAGTAAAAACATTAACCATATACTGGAACAGCATTAATGAAAAGCCGGTTGGGCAACTCTGAACATGAATACAACCCCTGCCACCGAAGCTGACATTCTTTTGGTGGAACATAATGACCAGGATTCTCAACTGATTACTGAAACACTGATCAGAAACAAGATCCTGAATCCAACGGTACGGCTAAAGGACGGAGGGGAATTGCTGGACCTGTTGTTTTCACGCGGTTCGTATGAATTGAAGCCGCTTAAAACACTGCCTAAAGTTATTCTGCTCGATGTAAACCTGCCTACCGTAAGTGGCCTGGAAGTAGTAAAGGAACTTCGTAACAACAAGCGCACCCGAAATATACCGGTAATGATTTTTACTTCGCAGGAGAGCGACAGTGAAGCGTTTGAACGTTACAAGCTGGGAGTTACAGCCTATATCCACAAAAAACTTGATCTTGAAAAATTTGAAGAAGCGTTGCTCCAGGTACAGCTATACCTGAAAACGTATCGCATTCTTATACTGGAAGACAACCCCGATGATGCCGAGTTGTTGCTCTACGAGATCGCCTCATTCAACATACAGCTTGTATCTAAAATAGCGAGCAACAAAGAAGAATATATACAGGCACTCGATACGTTTGATCCGGACGTGGTGATAGCAGATTTTAATATACCACCCAACTTCAACGCAATACAGGCGATCCGTATACTGCGAAAGAAAAATCCGCGCGTACCCTTTATACTCATCTCGGGAGGATTGACGGAAGAATTTGCCGCGGGCTGTTTGAGCGAAGGTATAGATGACTATCTGCTTAAATCAAACCTGAAGCGTTTTCCGATCAGTCTTACCAATATGCTTCGGAAGAAGAAAGCAGAAGATGAAAAAGATCTTGCCGTGCAGTTGCTAAAACAAAGCGAAGAGCGTTATCGTGAAATTATTGAAACTGCACAGGAAGGTATATGGGTGCTCGATGCGCATAACCAAACCATCTTTGTAAACAAGCGACTGGCAGAAATGCTGGAATATAGTGAAGGAGAAATGATGACCAAATCCTTCTTCCGGTTTATGGATGAAGAAGATCGTGCTACATCCATCGAACATTTTAAAACACTGGGTAAAGGAAAAAAGATACAGCTTGAAATAAAGCTCAACTCCAAGTCGGGCAAAAAAGTGTGGACGTCTATATCCGGGAACCCGCTCTATGGTAAAGATGGCCACTATACCGGTGCGTTTGGTATGATCACTGATATCACGGCATTGAAGACCGTGCAATTCAGTCTCGAATCGAAAGTTACCGAACTCAATGCATTTTTATATCATACTTCGCATGTGCTGCGAGGCCCGGTATCATCCAGCCGCGGACTGATCAATGTATTGAACATGGTATCGCAGGATACGGAAGAGAAAGAGTTTCTAAAAATGCTGGATGATTGCAATGTAGAAATGATAACGATGCTGGAAGAACTCACGCGCATTTCTACGCTATACTATAAGCCGATGCTATCGGAGAAGATTGATTTTCGTGAAGTAGTACAGGATGCGATCAACGATCTGCGCGAATACCCAGGGAGTGACAAAACGCATTACTCCATTTTTGTAGATGAGCACATTGATTTTGTTGGCGATCCGTTTGTGCTGCGCCCTGTCTTTGTATCGTTGTTTAAAAATTCCATTGCCTATTCCAACGATGCACGCGAGTGCCATATCTATATAACAGTAACAAAAAAGAATAAATCAGTGCGGATCGATGTGGCCGATAATGGAGATGGTATATCACCGGAGTTTCAGCATCGCGTGTTCGATATGTTTTACCGGGCCCATAAAAAAGCAAGAGGCCCCGGGCTGGGTCTCTATATTGTAAAGCATATTGCCGAACGGATGCAAGGCCATGTTTCCCTGCGAAGTGAAGCGGGAAAGGGCACAACGGTTACACTATCGGTCCCTCTATCCTCCAGTACCGCTGCGGCCCCCCTCACTTAACATACCAAACTATTTAAACAAACAACCCAAACTATATATACTGATCAAACAAACAACGCACAAGCTATATATACTACTTCACTGTGCTATATTTACCGATCTTCGCTTTCAACTCATCCGGATTGAACGGCTTGCTGATAAAATCATTCATCCCCATTTCCACCACTTTATCGCGCATGCCATTCATCGCAGATGCTGTTAATGCTATGATCGGTATATCTCTGAAGTATTTCTCTTCCATTAAACGAATCTGGTGCGATGCCTCATAGCCATCCATACGCGGCATTTGCAAATCCATAAACACCATGTTAAACGATTTGCTTCTGATCATATCAATCGCTTCCAGTCCGTCATTGGCAATCTGCACCTGCACACCCCACTGCTCCATAAAATTGGTAGCCACCAGCTGATTGATCTTGTTATCTTCTACCAGCAACACTTTTATCTGTTTACCGGTAAGCGACTGGCCCGTGTCTGCTGTAGCGCCAGCGGCTGCTATATCTTCACCTTTCTCGAAGAGTAATTGAAACGAGAAGGTAGAACCTTTACCTGGTTCGCTCTCCAGTTCAATGTGGCTGTCCATCAGTTCGAGTAAACCTTTCGTGATGTTCAATCCAAGACCCGTTCCGCCAAAGCGCCTGGTAATATCATTGTCTGCCTGCGAAAATTGTTCGAATATCTTTCTCAGTTTATCCGGTTCTATACCTATACCGGTATCTTTCACTTTAAAGAGCATGCGTGTTTTACCCTTCTCCTCTCCCAACGCTGTAACGGAAAAATCCACTGAACCATGCTCGGTAAATTTGATTGCATTGCTAAGCAGGTTGGTAACAATCTGCGACAAGCGTACGGTATCGCCTTTTACAAATACCGGCAATGACGGATCGTATGTAAAGTGAAGGCCTATCTGTTTTTCCTGCGCACGCATCTCCAGCATCTGGCGTGTATCCGAAAGCATGTCCTGCAAATTGAAGTTAATCGACTCCAGCACAACCTTACCCGCTTCAATCTTGCTGAAGTCCAGTATATCATTAATGATCGTGAGCAGATTTTGCCCCGAGAATTTCAAGAGGTCTAAACGCTCGCGCTGATCTTCACGCGGATCGTTCTGCACGAGTAAATTGGTGAGACCTATAATGGCATTCATCGGTGTTCGGATCTCATGACTCATCATCGACAGGAAGAGGCTTTTCGCTTTGGTAGCTTCTTCTGCTTTCTCCTTGGCGATCTGCAATGAAGCTTCAAACTCTTTTCGCTTCGATATATCTCTGGCAGAAGTCTGAAAGCCGATCATGTCGCCTTCATCATTGTAGAACGGGTGGGCGTTCGATTCCAACCACACAAACGAACCATCTTTTCGAATCGCCCTATATTCTACCGTTGCTGATTTACCACTAAAGATCACCGACTGAATTACTTCTTTTACATATACTTCATCTTCCGGATGTATATTATCATACGGAGAATACCCTACCATTTCTTCGGGCGTATAGCCCAGTATATCTTTTACCGAAGGAGATATAAATGTGCGTGTAGCCGCATCGTCAATCCGGAATAAAGTTACCAGGTCTTTCGAGTTGCGCGAGAGCAGGCGGTATAACTCTTCACTCTCCTGCAGTTTCTCGTTTACTTCTTTCAGTTCGGTTATATCGTGCGTAGTGCCTATATATCCCTGCAGGTTTCCATTTTCATCCTGCATCTCTACGCCTTCACTGATCACCCAGCGAACACCTCGCTGCGGATTTACAAAACGAAATTCGATAACAAATTTTCTGGCGCCTGCTACAGCAACCGCCCACTCGGCCAATACTTTGTGGCGATCGCCCGGATGTATAACCTGCATCCAGCCTTCTCCTTTTGCTTCATGCTCCGATATACCGGCAATCTCACACCATCTTTTGTTCACATAGGTGCAGAGCCCGGCAGCATCTGTTTGAAAGATACCTACCGGAGCATTTCCCGCCAGTAATCTGAATCTCCGCTCACTTTCTGCACGCTTTATATCTATTTGTTTCAGCTCCGTTATATCGCGGGCTATAACACTTACTTTATATACTCTTCCATGTTCATCAAACAGCATGCGCACACTTTGGCCAACCCATATCTCTTCACCGGTTTTGGTGATCATCAGAAACTGGAAGTAACTGCTGCTTTGCAGATTCCTGCGCTGCGATTTATAAAAGTTCATTAACTGCTGCTGGCAATTGGGATGCACCAGCTCCCAGTATTTCATTTGCAGCAGTTCATCTTTACTATAGCCCGATATACGTTCCATTACCGGGTTAACAAAAACAAAATTTCCGTTGGGATCTAATTCATAGATCAGATCCGGAGCATCTTCTACCAACTCGCGATACTGACGCTCGCGAATCTCCAGGTGATCCTGCAGCATCTGTATATGATCGAGATTACTGCGTATCTCTTCTTCCGTTGCCAGTAACTCCTGGTTGAGTACATTTAACTGATAGTTTGATTCCTCCAGATTTTTTGCTTTCACATCCATTTCGGAGATCACATACTTCAATTCAATCTGCTTGGTAACATTATTGGCCAACGTGCGTAAACCTGTAAGCTGAAAATCGTTCAGCTCTTTCGGTACGCGATCCATTACACACAACGTTCCGATTTTATATCCCTCTGAAGTTATGAGTGGCATGCCTGCATAGAAGCGCACACCCGGCTCACCGGTTACCAGCGCACTGGTAGCAAAGCGCAGATCTTTCGTAGCATCAGCCACTATAAGTATATCATCCTGTAATATAGTATAGGCACAAAAGGCCTGCTCACGCGGAGTCTCCTGTATATTCAGGCCAACACGCGCCTTGAACCATTGGCGCTCATCATCTACAAGACTTATAACACACATCGGGGTTCCACAGATACTCGCGGCTAACGTTACTATATCATTCAGGTCCTGTTCATCCCTGGTATCAAGGATGCGAAATTTACGGAGGGCATCCAGCCGGCCAGTCTCACAAGCATTCGAAAGAGGGATATTCATATGCAAATGATTTATAGGGCAGCGTTAAGGAATAACGTGCAGCATGGCTCTCGCTTCTTCCATCAACGTCTCGTGCGATACAATCAACATACCGATACGATCCATAAATTCAGTTGTGTTAATCTGCGTGGCACTGGCATCTTCGAGGCTAACGATCTCTGCATACAACGAGTCGACACATAACAACGAGGTAGAAGATTTCAGTTTATGCAGTAAACGTTCTGTGCGGAAAGCATCATGTATTGCTACAACGTTTTGTAATTCTCCCAGCAACGGAGGTGTAAATTCTACAAAAGCTTTTAACAGTTCCGCTTTGATATGATCAGACCCACCTGTGAGACGATTGAACTTTGCAGCATCGAGCAGGCGATAATCCTGAACAGCAACTTCCACTTTCGGTGCATTAACGATAACGAAACGGCTGGCAGATTTGTTTGAGTTCATATTGTTTGTGTTTGGATGTTCGTGTCAATTGATAAGCAAAGTTGCACATTGGTAAGCTTGATAAAATCAGGTTTCAGCGGATTTGAAAAAAATCAGGAAGAGCTTTTCAAACATCAGCATTTCCCTGATAGAATATCCGGAAAAACCCTACATCATGCTTTGAGATTGGGTATCCACACAAAGAAACTTGTTCCATACCCTTCTTCCGAGTTAACGGTTATACTTCCTCCCATCTTGCGCAGCACTTCGCTTACTATATACAACCCGATTCCGGTGCCCCGCGATTGTTGCGACCCGCGATAAAACAACTGAAAGATATTCTGCTGCACTTCCTGCGACATGCCTATACCATTGTCCAGTACTTTTATATGGCAGCCGGTGTCGTTCACGCGCACAGTAACATCTATATACTTATCCGCTTTCGATGCATCGTTAAACACGAGTGCATTTATAATAAGTTGCAACATTACCAGGTTCAATCGCTCCAGGTCAGTATATAGCACGGTGTGCTGTGTAATGTTTTTAGAGAATCGTATACCTTTTTCTTCTGCCTCTTGTGCATAGCGCAATAAAACATCTTCAACTATCATCGTCATAGATACGGGTTCAATAATAAGTTCCTTCCTGGAATTAGCGAGGAAGCGTTCTAAATCATTCAGCAGCGATTCCATTTTACTCACCGTTTTCCGGATCAGGTCCAGATGTTGTTGCGGCTCGTACGATGCATCGGCCTGCTGATGTTGCAACAGATTTACCAGGCCCGTGATCGATTTTAACGGAGCGCGCATGGAATGTGAACAGCTATAGAGAAATTTATCAATCACTCCTTTTGCTTTTGTCAGCTCTTCACCGAGTATTTCTCCTGACTTTTTTTCCATAATCATAGACATTTCGTGCTGGCCTTGTAACTGAATTGGTAGACCAAATTTCTGCATTGCATTACTGGTATACATCGGGATGAAACGGATTTGAAAAAAATCAGGAGTATATATCAGCACGTAAGGGAAATCCTTACAAGACAAGAAGTTTCTTCTTGGTTTCGAGGTGGATGGTGATAAGCCGGCTAAGTATACCGAGCGACTGGATTTGTTCGCCTGAGAATTTACGGGGTTTTGTATCGGTGAGCCCTATTACTCCAATAACGGCACCTTCGCCATTAATGACGGGCATGCCTGCTAAAAATCGCATAACGGGTTGATCGAGCACCTGCGGATTGAATTTATAGAGCGCATGTTTCAGCGTATCTTCGATCTCGATATAATTTTCGTTGCGTACTAAAGATTGCCATAACTGCGCGCGCTCTTCGGAGAGTATATTTCCGGCAGCAGCCACTACCGATAATTCCGGAGTACCAAAAAAACAGATCACCACGGATGTGGTGCGGCTCATATTGATAGCCAGGTGCACAATTTCGCTGAAGAACGGCTCGTGCAAACTGTCTTTCTCTATATACGACAGTAGTTGTATGAGTTTTTGATCGGGTACTTCGTTTAATTCTGCCATGACTGCCATTCTTCCTTTGTTTTAGAGTAACAAAGGTCGGCAGCAGCCGAGGGTGAACAGACAGGGATAAAATGATTTTTAAAAATCAGCAAAATCCTGATATATGTAAGGGAAAACCTTAGCGCGGAGGATTTTTCCGCTCCAGCGCATATCGCACGAGTTGCGCTGTGCTGGAAAGCCCCAGCTTATCCTGTATATGAAGTTTATGTGTTTCAACTGTTTTTACACTGATGAATAATTCCTCGCCTATCTGTTTCAAACTTTTTCCTTCGGCAATCAAGGCAAGCACCTCTTCTTCGCGCCTGGAGAGCACACTGTTCTTAGGGCGATCGCCTTTCTCACTCACATCGTTGTCTTTCAATTTTGCAGCAGAAGAGAAGTCATCAAATACCAGTGATGTAACATCTGCACCGAAGTATTTCTCTCCTTTCATAACACTGCGTATCGCCTTCAACAAAATGTCTGCACTGCTGTCTTTGTTAAGGTAGCCATCCATACCGCTGCGAAGACCAGCCCGTATAAAATCTTTATTTACTTCGCTCGACAGCAGGATCACTTTTATATTGGGATTTTGTTCTTTGATCCAGCGTGTGGCTTCAATGCCCGTCATGCCTTTCATAACAATATCCATCAGCACTATATCGGGCGAAAGCTCGGTGGCCATGTTGATCGCTTCTTCTCCGCTATCCATACTTTTTAAAATTTCCACTTCGCCAGTTTCGCGTAACAGTGAAACGATACCCTGCCTTACCAGGCCGTGATCATCAACAACAATTGCTCGTATAGAACTCATGTACTCTTAACTAAATTATATATTAATGGTCCAGTATATCTTTTATAGCCGTGTGCAAATCATCCAGTGAGCAGGGCTTCTTGATAAAAGCCTTCACATTCAGGCTCAGGGCGTGTGCTTCATTTTCCTGTGGAGGTTTGGCAGAAAATATAGCAACCGGTATATCTTTCAATGCCTGGTTGTGCATGATCTTTTCGATCAATGCAAAGCCATCGACCTTGGGCATAACAAGATCGGTAATGATCAGATCAGGTTTGTAGGTTGCAAGTTTTTTATAGGCTTCGTATCCATTCGCGCAAGGCTCCACTTCATAACCTTCCATCATCAGAAAATCGCTGACATGCTGAAGCAGATCATGCGTATCTTCTACTACCATAATTTTCTTAGGCATAGGGTAACGGAATTACGATGGTTATTTCTGTGCCTTTTCCAACTTTACTTTTTACATCGATATAGCCTCTTAGTAAATCTACAGCTTTTTTTATAATGGACAATCCCAATCCCGTTCCTTCAATATCGTTCGCGTTGCTTGCACGATAGAACGGTTCGAAAAGATTTTTCACATCGCGCTCCGGAATACCAATACCATAATCTTTTACCTGTATCGTAAGTTTCTTTTCTTCCCCGGTAACCGTGAGCTCTATCGTATCCGTTGCGGGCGAAAACTTGATCGCATTAGTAAGCAGGTTTATCACAATCGTACGGATCAGTTTTTCATCCATGTGTATCGGTGTATCTGCACCATAGATCTGCAACTCGATCGAATGTGTATTACGTGTGCTCTGCTCTACTTCGAGCTTGAGTTTTTCAAGTGCCTGCACCAGGTTTACCTGCGCTAAATGTACCTGCATTTTGCCGGCTTCGGTTTTGCCTATCATCAGCACATCGTCCAGCAGATGCGTCATGTGGCCCACTTGCTTCTCTATATTTTCCAGTCGCTTGTCTATTTCATCCGGAGATATACGTTGCTTGTATTTTTTTATAAAGCCGGAGGCCAATGATATAGAGGAGAGCGGTGTACGAAACTCATGCGATGCTATCGACACAAATTTACTCTTCATCTCTACCAGGTCCTTTTCTTTCTGCAACGCTTCATTCAACTCGCGGGTGCGATCATATACCATGCGCTCCAGATTCTGTTTATACTCGATAAGTTCAGTAATGTTTTGCCCTACTACAATTACACCAATAATGTTGTTGTCTACATCTCTGCGGGGGGCTATACTCAACAACAATATCAGCTTGCGATTTTTGCGTGTAAGCAACGGCAATTCAAAATTACTGATCGGTGTACCCTGCAGTGCATCGTTGAGTATAACTTTTACTACTTCGCGATATTCTTCTTCCAGCAATGCAGCGATCCACTCACGACCAATCATTTCAATACGCGAATAGCCTGTCAGCTCAAAGGCTACACGATTCCACTCATTGATGTTGCCGAGTTGATCAGTACCAAAGATGGGAACATTGGCATGCTCGATCAGGTTGGAAAGTTCGCGCGCTATAGCAGTGATGGCGCCTTCAAATTCTTTCTGCTCGGTAATGTTTCGTGCTTCGATGCAATAGCCCATAAACTTTTCGTCACTGGACAATACCTGGCTGATGGTAACATTAAACCACGCGGCTTCTATACCATCTTCGCGCATATGTACTTCGTACGATACGGTTTCGCCATGCTCTACCCGATCAAGCATTTGCAGGAAAGTAACTTTGCGCTCGTCCTGTATATAGTCGAAAAGATCATTGCCAATGCGAAGCTCGCGTCTGGCACGCAGCAATGTATTTTGAAAATTAGCACGGTTAAAAGCTACGATTTTATAGTCGGGCGAGAGCAACGTAAATGAATCGCGCGTGTTGTTAAAGATCGCTTTCAGGTTTGCTTCTGATTCACGTATAATATTTTCCTGTTCTTTCTGCTGGGTGATATCAAAGGCAATGATGGCTACATTCCGGATCACACCATCTTTCATTACCGGCTCATATCGCAGCGACAGGTACATATTGCCCGAAGGCAATGTATACCGGGCAGTAGTTTTTATAAAATTACCCTGCAATGCTTCGTGGAACAGCCGGTGCACGGCAGCTTTATTTTCTTCTGTTGTAATATCACCTATATATATACCCGCTTTCGGTTTCTGACCAACGGCCTCTTCAGTAAATTCTTCGAACGACCGGTTGAATAATAACAGCTTTCCTTCCAAATCCAGCAACGCAATCTGTTCCTGTGTATTACTAAAGATTATTTCCAGTTGCTGCTGGTAACGCAGTATCATGTCTTCGTCCGCACGCTGCCGTGTAAGGTCTATCGCTACACCTTCTTCACGCACGGGTTTATGTTCTGCATCATATACATACCGCACCCGTTCAAAAATCCAGATATATATACCATTGGCCATCTTTAAACGAAATGTACTTTCGCTATAGCCGGTATTCTGTAATTGTCGCCTCGCTTCTTCGCGTATGGCGCGATCATCTTCATGTGTACGCTCCAGCCAATACTCCGGATTGTTGAGCATATCATTGGTGATGGCGTCACCAAACAATATTTCTGCGGAGCGACTTATATAGTGTCGATTGTTCCCTGTAAGATCAAACGACCAGATCACATCATTACTCGCATCGAGCACGCGGTTCAATTGTTCATCCTGCTGCCGTAAAATTATATCCGTCTGCTCCTGTATCTTGGCTTGTGCTTCTTCCAGTTTTTCATTGGTAGATCGCAGCTCTTCATTAAATGCTGCCAGCTCATCACTTATGGCCTGCAATTCACGATTTTTTGTATTTAACTCCCGGTACGCATTCTGCTTCTTTTTCCAGTGTATCACAGCGGTTATACCTATAGCAGTGATCGATACAATACCGGCAATAAGTATATAGATGAAGTTTTGCTGATCGGCATAGCGCTGTATATCGGCATTCATCTTCGCTTGCAGTCGCGTCAGGTCATGCTGTTGCTCTGCAATTTTGGTTCGTTGCTGTTTCATGATCGACACATCTTTACTATCGATGCGTGCTGTCTGTAGTATATTTTCGCGCTCGTAAGGTTCGTGCTGCAAAATGTGCGCGGCCAGCCGAATAGATTCTTCGCCACCGGTAGGGTATAAAAATGTAGCATCCAATATTTTATTCTCCACCAGTTCCATGCCGCCATTTTTACCCAGCAAACCATCCACGCCAATATACCGGGCGTTGGGTGCTATATTTTGCTCACGGCAAATAGTATATATAGCTTGCGCCATCACATCATTGTGAGCAAACACTACATCGAAAGATGGCAGCGAGGAAAGCGATTTTTTGAATTGTGCTGCGGCAGTATCGGCTTCCCACTTTCCATCGATCGCAGCAACAATATGAAGTTGGGTATGATGCTTCAGTTCATCGGTAAAGCCGCGATGCCGGTCTATCGCGGGTGATGACCCGGAGAGCCCGCGCACTTCCAGTATAGCTGCTTCTTCTGCAACCGAAGCTATATAACTGGCAGCCTGTTTGCCGATCTCGTAATTATCGGCTCCTATATAGGCGGTATAATTATCAGAATTTATTTTTCTGTCAACCAGTATAACCGGTATACCGGCTGCACGCGCATTCTCTACGCTGGCGGTAACGGGCTGCGCTTCATTGGGAGTAATGATGAGTATATCTACTTTCTCATCGATGAAGTGCGCTATATCTTCCAGTTGTTGTGTCGTGCTGTTGCGTGCATCGCGATACGCCAGTGTATACCCGGGATGAAACACCAGTTCTGCATACATGGCCTCCAGCATTTGTCTGCGCCAGGCATCGCCTCCTGTACATTGCGAAAAACCGATTTTGTATATATGCGTATCCTGTTTCTGCTGGCAGGCAAACAACGATACCACTAAACAAAGCATGAAGGAATTCCTGCGTATCCTCATTCCTGGAAAGTAAAATTTACCGTGTTATACTTTGAAAAAGCTTTCCGGCTATAGGCGCGCGACTGCGTTCCTTTAACTTCATCATCTCTCACATCCTGAAAAGCACCGGTATACCGGAAGTAATAATTTTAGGATTAACATGGATGAAGTATCCGGCTGTTAATAGTTCCCAATTAAATTATTCCAGAAAATACTGATTATTTCCTGGATAAAAAAATCAAGAGCCGCTAACCTGAGAATTGTTACAAAAAAAATGGGCCCATAGGCCCTCAGTTGTGTTATAACAATCTTATGAAAGAAATGAAAGTAAGACGAGGATCAGATTAATGTTTAACCGCAAATCCTCGTAACGTAAACACGTGCACACATATATACGTGCGTACATTAAAAATTTGTGATTTTGCGGATGCGGT
This sequence comes from Ohtaekwangia sp., assembly GCF_036568665.1. GTDB lineage: Bacteria > Bacteroidota > Bacteroidia > Cytophagales > Cyclobacteriaceae > Ohtaekwangia. The sequence goes on from NZ_DATCSD010000081.1 coordinate 57,637, forward strand.
TGTTGCCGGCATCGGCTATATACATATTGCCCTGAGCATCGATCTCTATTTCACGCGGGTAACGAAATAAAGCAACGCCCAATGCTCCGTCACCAAAACCTTCGGAGGAACCTGCCAATGTTGATACCGTTCCGTTCTTGTCGATCTTGCGGATACATTGGTTCTCGCTGTCGGCTACATATATATTTCCCTGCGCATCCAAAGCAAGCCCGGCAGGATAGCGGAATTTAGCTTCATCGGCCGATCCGTTTGCATAGCCCATAACACCGATACCTGCTACGGTACTCACAACACCTGCCGCTGTTATTTTTCTGATCCGGTGATTAAAGAGATCGGCCACATATATATTTCCATCTACATCTGCTGCTACACCTGTGGGCCGGTAAAATCGTGCATTATCGCCCGCACCATCTTTATAGTCTGCCTCGCCATTGCCTGCCAGCGTAGTAACAATTTTTCCGGGTGTGATCTTCCGTATACAATTATTACCCTGGTCTGCTATATATAGGTTTCCATCTGTATCGATCGTTATACCACTGGGAGAATGGAACTGTGCTTCGTTACCTTTTCCATCTGCATAACCCATCACACCGCTGCCGGCAAACGTAGTAACCTCTCCTGCCGGAGTAACTTTGCGGATCCGATGATTTCCTTCATCTGCTATATACAGGTTGCCATCCTGATCAACAGCCACACCGTTGGGGCCATAGAATTTTGCCAGTTCACCGGTAGCATCTATATATCCCGGATCAAGTTTGCCCGCGAGCGAGCTTACCTCTCCGGACGCAGTGATCTTGCGTATACTGCAATTCTGAAAATCGGTAACATATACATTTCCCTGGGCATCGGCTGCTACACCGGAGGGTGAATTGAATTTTGCTGTAGCACCGGAGCCATCGATGTGGCCCTCTGCACCGGTACCTGCCAGCGTAGTAACGGTCGCTGTTTTATCGTCATCGTCTGAGCAGGCCAGCAGGTATATACTGAGCAACGCTATACAACAAGCCGGGCCTGCTATATTTCTTATTCCGTACTTCATAGTTTTCTTGATCAGGTCAAACAACATGGAGAATTAGTTCATCCGGCATACAGGCCGGACTTACAAAGATTATTGTTTATCGTTATGAAATACTAGTAAAAAAACGACACTATTGAGTGTTTAGCGGGTGTACTGTACAGAAAGGCTTTCGGCCACCAGCCAGTCCGTTGTGCGGGTTAAAATAGAAGTTACTCCTTTTGTTCTGCGCTTTTCTCCTCGTGCAATTCTTCTGCTTCTTCGATGGAGTGCGTCTGCTGCATATCTATATCCTGCTTGCTCATCATAGCTAATTGAGCGTAGAATTTACGCAGCACTTTTAATTCTTCTTCGGTGAGGTCTTCTACGGATACTAATCTGTTACTCGCGCGACTATGTGCGGCTACCAGTTCATTTAATTTCAGGTTGATTGCTATCGATTCTTTATTCTGACTTCGCTGTATCAAAAACACCATGAGAAAGGTAATGATGGTGGTGCCGGTGTTGATCACGAGTTGCCATGTATCCGAATAGTGAAAGAAGGGTCCGGAAACAAGCCACCCGATAATCAAAAGAACAGCAACAACAAAAGCAGCCGAGCTGCCCACAGCGGATGTTACCACTGAGGAAAATCTTTCCAGCAGTGGATTCTTTTTACCATTCGTGCCCATCGCTATTAAATTTAAATTGAAAAGTTGTTGTAGAAATGAAGTAAAAAATCGTTCCTGGCAAACGAATAATGAACTGAATAATCGAACAAGGAACATCGATTCAACGAAGGATGAAGTATAAAGTCCGGAAGACGGAAAGTCCGGTTTTTTTTTGCTTTCGATTAACGGATAACCATTAACAAATAACGAACTGCATATCGAACATAGAACACCGATCAACGAAGGATGAAAAGTGAAAGGCAAAAAGGGCAAAGCAGTAGGCTAATTAAATAACAACACTACCTGCTCTCCTTTACGCACGCGAATAGTAGCGATGGACTTGGCAACAGCGAGGTCCATTGTTTTTCCTTTTTGTATGAGTTGTGGTTTGGTGCTATAGGATGGTATCCTGATCTTAAATTCATGATCAACCGTGGCTGTAATTTCCGCACGCTGCATTTTCTTTTCTTTCCACGTAGCAGCTACCTGCGCACCACCGCGCACGCAAAGGCCGGTATAGCTTCCGGTGTTCCATACATCCGGCAGTGCAGGCAGGAACTCTATATATCCCTGGTGACTTTGTAATAACATCTCGGCTATACCTGCTGCGCCACCAAAATTGCCATCGATCTGGAAAGGAGGATGTCCGCAGAAGAGATTGGTATAGGTACCTCCACCGTTGTGCATATCTATACCGGTTTGTTTAATAGGGTATAGTAAATTCTTTAGTAAGGTATAGGCGTGATTGCCATCGTGCAGACGTGCCCACAAATTTACTTTCCATGCAAGCGACCAGCCTGTGCCACCATCGCCTCGTCCATCCAGTGTCTTCTTTGCAGCAGTTGCCAGTGCTGGTGTATTTTCGATGGTGATCTCTTCTGCAGGATATAGTCCCCAGAGATGGGAAATATGCCGGTGATGCGGATCCACTTCCTCGTACTCTTGCAGCCACTCCATTACGCGACCATCTTTCCCGATACGCGTAGGCGGAAGTTTCTGCACAGCTGTCTGCATCTGTTGACGGAAAGGTTCATCTTTACCCAGTATAGTAGATGCTTCTATAGTATAGTTGAATAACGCGCGGAGAATCTGGTTATCCATGGTAGGGCCCATACATACATTGGCGGTTTTACCATCGGGCAAACGAAAAGAATTTTCCGGTGAGTTAGAGGGCGATGTTACCAGCCAGCCCGTAGCCGGGTCATTAACCAACGTGCTCAGGTAAAATAATGCGGAGCCTTTTAGTATAGGGTATAATTTTTCGAGATACGATTTATCCTGTGTGAAGGTATAGTGATCCCACAACATCTGGCACAACCATGCAGAACCTGTATTGAACGCACCCCACGATGGATGTTCGCCCGGAGAAGTATAGCCCCACACATTGGTGATTACGTGTGCTACCCAGCCATCCGCATTATAGTATATCTTGGCAGTCTTAGAGCCTGGCTCTACCAAGCCTTGCACCAGGGTATAGAATGGTTCATTCAACATCGGCAGGTTGCCAACGTGCAGCGGCCAATGATTCATCTGGATGTTGATGTTCAAATGATAGTCGCCATTCCAGGGAGTGTGAATGGTATTGGCCCACAAGCCTTGCAGGTTGGGCGGAAGTAATCCCGGACGTGTGCTGCTGATGAGCAGGTATCGGCCATATTGAAAATATAGCACAGCTAGTCCCGGGTCGCGACCATCGGCAGCAAATGTTTGCAGTCGCACATCGGTTGGTAATACTTGTCGTTCGTCATTGCCCAGCCATACCGTTGTGCGATTGAATAGTTGTTGGTAATTACGAATGTGTGCAGCTTTCTCTGCATCGTATTTTTCATGGATAGCAGCGGCAAGCTCGCTCGCGGATTTCTTTTCAAACTGCGGATTGCGAAAATCGGTTGCTGATGAAATATAGATCGTTACTGCATCGGCATCGCTAAGATTTAATTGATTGCCGGTAGCCGTAACTTTTCCACCGGTAGGTACGAGTTTTACACGCGTGATATAGCGCATGCCTTTACCATCTGTACCGTTGTTTAACTGCCCCGTCATTTGCAGCTCATCTTTTACAACCGTGGTGCTATATCTTTCCGGGCGATCGAGTGATACAGTAAAGCCTATCTTTTTACTTTGATCCGCTGTTAACCGGATTACGATAACATCATGTGCAAAGCTTGTAAAATACTCGCGTTTGAACGAAGTGCCTTGCAATATATACTGTGTCGAGGCTATAGCTTTATCAAGCGAAAGCTCGCGCTGATAACTGGTTAATTTTGCCCGTGCCGAATCTATACCATAGTGATAATCGAGGTGCAACGAGCCCAGCACTTCATACGAGCCATAGGGAACGTTCGAGCCATTGCCTAAACCTGAGCCGGCACCTTTACACACAAAGGAATTATACATGAGCGATTCGGCTTCTGCATTTTTACCTTCGAATAAAAGCTGTTGTATCTGTGGCAGAAATCGCGCGGCATCCGGAGCATCGGCATCCTGCTTGCTGCCCGACCACAATGTTATATCGTTCAATACAATATTCTCGCGATATATACCTCCATCGGGCATTGCCCCCAGGCGGCCGTTGCCGAGTGGCAAACTTGCCTCCCACTGCTCTGCAGGTTGCTGATACCACAAACGCAAAGGTGAAGATGTAGCGGGCGACTGAGCATAAGCAGCTGATAGACCTGTACCCAACGCAAAAAAGAGAAGAAAGAATATTCGCATGTCTGGCAGAATAAGTTTTACCGGGAAGATTTTTCCGTTCGTAAATAAACAATAATATTCATAAAACTGTCAACGGAAATTCGCAGCGGCAAAACTATCTTTGAAACTCTCAAAACCTAAATCCCACAGCATGTCGAATATTAACCTGATCATTGAAGAACGTCCCCGCGACATCGGTAATTTTATGGTAGGAAGATTACTCCCATTTCGCGAGAAGCGCATGGTAGGACCCTTTATCTTTCTCGATCACATGGGTCCCGCTCACCTCAGCGAGTATCAGAACATGGATATACCTCCGCATCCACACATCGGGTTATCTACGCTCACCTATCTCTTTGAAGGCGCCATCATGCACCGCGACAGTCTCGGCACAGCGATCGAAATAAAACCCAACCAGGTAAACTGGATGACAGCCGGCAAAGGTATTGTTCACTCGGAACGCACTCCGGAATATTTACGCCACTCCGACAAAATGTTGCACGGCTTGCAGATATGGGTAGCGTTACCCAAACACCTGGAAGATATGGAGCCTACATTTTATCATGCAGGCGAAGAAGAACTTCCTGCCTGGGAAACAGACGGTGTACACTATAAACTTATAGCGGGCACAGCCTTTGGTAAAAAATCTACTGTGCCGGTATATAGCAATCTCTTTCTGCTGGAACTGAAAACCACAGAACAAAAAACAATTTGTATTGGCGATGATCTGTTTGGCGAAGCGGCTATTTATATACTGCAAGGAAGTATAGAAAGCGAAGGAAATATATACGAGCCGAAACGGATACTGGTAAGCAAAGAACCGAAGCTCTGCGAATTTACACTCGCGGCAAACACAACGATCTATATATTTGGTGGCGATCCGTTTCCCGAGCAACGATTCATCTACTGGAACTTTGTTGCCACCAGCCAGGAGCGCCTCGAAGAAGCCAAACTCCGCTGGAAAGAACAACGCTTCCCCCGTGTAGACGGAGAGACAGAATTTGTACCGCTACCGTGAGAATTAAGCGTAAAGCAGAAAGTTAAAGCAGAAAGTAAATGCCTCCGCAATAGCTTTCTGCTTTTATATTTCTGCGTTAATCTGCGCGATCTGCGGGAAACAAAATGTATTCTGTGTGAATCTGTGAATTCCGTGGGAAACAATTTGCATTTTGAATATCGAACAAGGAACACCGATCAACGAATGTTGAAGTGAAATACACACTGCTTTAAACTTTAGGCTTTAAACTTTTCGCTTGCATTTTATCTGTGCTACTCTGTGAATTCCGTGGGAAACAAACCTACCGCGGCAATGAAAAGAAAAACGTTGCGCCTTCATCTACCTTTGCAGTAGCCCACACGTTGCCTCCGTGTTTTTCTATAATCCTGCTTACGAGCGATAAACCTATACCCACACCTTCAAAATCTTTTTGAGAGTGCATGCGCTGAAAAACATTGAACAGGTTTTGTGCATACTCCATATCGAAGCCAACACCATTATCTTTAACATAGTAAATTATACTATCCGGTCTTTCTTCAAAGCCGATTTCAATGATGGCCCTCTCCTGCTTCCGGGTATATTTCACGGCATTCGATATCAGGTTCACCCACACTTGTTTTATCAATATAGGATCAGCCTGTATATTGGGTAAAGACAATACCCGAAACGTGATGTTACGCTCTCCCTTTTGCTCGTTAAACATCTGGCAGATCTCATCCACTACATGTTGCATAGACACCGGTAGCCTAGCAAGTTGTTGTTTGCCCGCTTGCGAGAACGAGAGCAGCCCTTCAATAAGCTTTTCCATGTGTAACACACTTTTTACAATTCGCTCAATCGTATCGTTGTCAGCTCCCTTTAACTGATCGCGCAGACTATCGCGAAGTATATTGATAAAGCCCAGGATAGAGCGCAGCGGAGAGCGCAGATCGTGCGATATAGAATACGAGAATGCCTCCAGCGATTTGTTGGCAGCTTCCAGGTCGGCAGTGCGATCTTTAACACGTTGCTCCAGTTCGGTATATATTTTTACATTCTCCAAAGCAACAGCCGTAACATCGGCCAGCGACTGGAGTAATTTTACTTCCTCTTCTGTTGGCAAATGTTGCTTGGCCCAATAATTACCAATAGCTCCGATCGGTTCGATGGTGCGTATAGGCACCATTGCCAGACTCTTTACAAATGTAGGGCGATAGGCATCGTGCGGAATCCGGTCGTCTACATATATATCTTCTATCGTTACAGCTTTCTTGTTTATAATAGCCCAACCACTAATACAGGTATCTAACGGAAAGCGCTTGCCTTTCCACAACGGACTTATCGCATCTTCATCTGCATAATAACTTTTGTCTTCGTCTTTTAATACAAAAGTAGCGCCATCAGCACCTGTTAGTTGTCGTGCCGCACTTCGCACAATACGCATAATCGTATCCAGATCGCGGGCAAGCGAAAGCTGCTGAACAGCCATGATCAGATGTTCCATTTCCATTGAATTATTCTTAAATCCTTCCCGAAGACAGTGCTCATTCATACAATAATCTCACCTATCCTTATTTTTTTTATAAAGCACAATCGGACAGGCATAACAACGGCTTCATAAATTCCCGGACACTCTCCTGTAAAAAAGCCTTCCTAAGTTACTATTAATACTTGTAATTTATTAAATTAGGCAACGCAAGTCCACAACAGATCTTTCCTGCCATTTACTGAAGTTGTACCTTAAATAGCGATGGTTATGGATGATAAAAAGAAGTTGAAAATCCTTCTGCTGGAGGATAATCCCGATGATGTTTTATTGATTGAGTACATGCTGCAAAAAGAAAATTTACTTTTCACCAGCCAGCGTGTCGATACCCGTGATGAATTTAACGATGCCATCAGGTCCTTCAAGCCCGATGTTGTATTGTCCGATCATGGCCTGCCCGGTTTTAATTCGCGCGAAGCATTGCGTATATGCCTGAAAGAAGCACCCGCCACTCCTTTTATACTTGTTACCGGAACGGTATCAGACGAATATGCGGTATCGTGTCTGCATGAAGGTGCCGATGACTATATATTAAAATCCAATTTAACACGCCTGCCCTCTGCGATTGTAAGTGCTGTAAAAAAACGCAGAATAGAAAAACTGAAACGCAAAGCACGACTCGAACTAAAGAGACAAAATGCAGAGCTGATCAAAGTAAATAAAGAACTCGACAGCTTCGTATATAGTGTATCGCACAACCTGCGAGGTCCGCTGGCTTCGGTAATGGGATTGCTCAGACTAACCAAAGATCAGGACGATTTAAAGGTGCTTGATTCGCTGCACATGATGATGGAAAGCAGCATTTCCAAGCTCGATGAAACGCTGCGCGAAATACTGGAATACTCACGCAACGCACGCAATGAAATTCAGTCTGTGGAAATCGATTGGTCATCCATTATCCAATCGAGTTTACAAAAACTGGATTACCTCGATAAAGACAACCGCGTGATGAAAAGTATATCGCTGCAAACGGATATACCTTTCTATTCCGATGCTACGCGCATCCATACTATATTTTCAAACCTGCTATCCAACGCCATTACCTACAGCGAGCAAAACAGAGAATCGGTTGTAAACATCGAAGTATATACCACCGGTACTACTGCTTCCTTTAAAGTACACGACAACGGTATCGGCATACGCGAAGATATACTTCCCAAAGTATTCAACATGTTTTACCGGGGCTCCGAAAAAAGTCAGGGCGCAGGCCTCGGCCTCTATATCGTAAAAGAAACGCTCACCAAATTAAAAGGTAATATCGAGATAGCCTCCATATACGGCAAAGGAACCACCGTGCAGGTAAATATACCGGCTGCGAGTCTCTAGCTTAGAGAGCGAAAAGCTTAAAGCAGAAAGTAAAAAGCAAAAAGTAAAATACACACCGCTATAAATTTCGGCTTTCTGCCTTGAACTTACAGCTCAGAAATTTTCTGTGTTATTCCGTGAATTCTGTGGGAAACAAAAATGCCGCGATAAAATTACCGCGGCACTTTTCTAAAGTATATATCCCGAAGGAAAATTAATATCCGGGATTCTGTACGAGATAACCTGGAATGTTAGAGGCTGCATCGACAGCTGTTTGAGGAAGCGGGAAGATTCTTTTCTGTGGATTAGAATCTGTCTTCTCCGTCCATGTACCTTCATATTTACCGAAGCGGATCATATCCGTTCTGCGTACCATTTCCCAATACAATTCGAAGCCACGTTCACGAAACAACAAGTCAAGGTTTATATCTGCCAAAGCCGGTGCCGGTGTTACGGCATTACCATTGCTCGAAGTACGTGCAGCACGAACCGTATTTACATCTGCCAACGCTGCAGTTACATCATTGCTCTTACGCAACTTGGCTTCTGCACGCATCAGGTATATATCCGCCAAACGCAGCACAATAATATCAGCATCACCGATCTTACGACCATCTGTGGTCTTCTGGCAAAATTCATATTTCTCCACGCGATAGCCTTTATCGTAATCGCTACCGCCAGAAGTATAATCCACATTCTCTTTGAAGTCTACCGCCAGATCGTTACGGCTGCGTGACCAGTTATACAGTTTGTCGATCTTGTAAAGACCGTTATCGCATTTCACAAACGCACCGTTTTGTTTGATCAAACCATACTGCTGTCCGCGTAATATACCACGGTCGATTTTGTAATCAGCCGCTGAGATACATCCTACTGTAGGATCGAGGTTCTTCTGATAGAAACGTGGATCGATATCAGCAGGATCGGTAGCGCCATACGCATCCGTCCAGCTTTGATAAAAATCGGATGTTATAGCAGGACCATCGGTACCATTCGCGCTCGGTGCATTGGCCAGCGGGTACATATCGCCTGATATAGAGAAGTATGCCAAACGATTGTGACTGCCCGGTATATCAAAACGCTGATCCAGTGCAAAGATCAATTCCTTGTTGGTGTGATTGTCGTTACTGAATACAGAGAAGTAATCAGAAGACAAACTATATTGTCCGGAGTTGATGATCTTATCGCAATACTGAATTGCCTGATCCATATCATCAGCCGTAAAGCTGAAGTCTGCAGCATAACGGTCGCGGTATACGGCAGAGTTCAAATACAGGCGTGCAAGCAATCCCCACACAGCTGCTTTGGTAAGACGACCCGGACCTGCTGTTGTTGACAATGAAGGTTCAACCGCCAGCAATTCACTTTTGATATACTCCAGTGCATCTGTTCCGCGCAATACAGTAGAGGTCTCTTGTGGATCTTCTTTTACGAAGATAAGACCGAAGAGATCCAGCGATACCATCGAGTAGTACGCACGCATACCCCTTGCTTCTGCCAGGTATACATCCTTATTCGCGTCATTTACTTCAGGCAAAGTATTGATTGCAGTGATAGAACGCGATACCGCAGTGATAAGCACACTCCAGGTATTTGCCAGGTTCGGATCAGTAGCATTGTATGTATGCTGATGCATACCTACATATATACCGTTATCACCCCAGTCTTTACCACCACGGAATGGCAGGATTGCTTCATCCGTAGAAATCTCCTGTAACGCAAAGTAATTCGTGTGATACAGCAGATTAAACAACGGTGCATATACCGGTGCCAGAATACCATCTGCCACTTGTTTATCCGTAAGACCAGTAGAAGACGTTTCATCCAATACTTCTTCATTCAGATCAGTACATCCTTCGATAACAATTATACCGAGGAACAGTAAGAATATATATAGTTTTCTTTTCATGGATCAAGCTGTTAAAATGTAACATTCAGTCCGAACAGGATAGTTCTGGCTTTCGGGTAACTCAGGTAATCGATACCCAGTGAAGTTGTACCGGCAGAAGATGAGTTGAAAGTAGAACGGTCTGTGTTCACTTCCGGATCATAACCTTTATACTTTGTGATCACGAACAGGTTCTGACCTGTAACAGAAAAACGCAGTGCGGATACCCACTTATCTATATGTAGCATGGAAGGGCTGAAGGTATAGCCAAGTGTCAGGTTGTTCAGACGCAAAAATGCTCCGCTCTCCAGGTAACGTGATGATACCGGCTTAGGGTTCGATATACTTTCTGTAGGATACTTTACTGCTTCCGGGGTAGTGTTCACGCCATTGGCAATGTTGTTTTTGTAGAAGTTCGCGTTAGCTGTGTTGTTAAACACTTTGTTACCGGATACACCATTGAAGTTGGCCGTAAGATCAAATCCTTTGAAACCAACACCAGCGTTAAAGTTATAGAGTACTGTTGGCAGTGCGCTTCCCAGTTTCACGCGGTCTTTATCCGTTATGTTTCCATCACCATCCAGGTCAGTATAAACACCATCACCTGTTTCATCTATACCGATAAACTGGCGCAAAAAGAACGTACCAATAGGCTCACCGTTGATATAGCCGTTTACGGTTGTTCCGGTAATACCCGAACCAACGGCAGTACCGGAAGTAATTACCGAGTATGGCGATCCGCTCACGCGGTTATGAATAAAAGTAACATTACCACCTACGTTGAACGTAAAGGTGTTGTTTCCTCTATATTGATAGTTCAATGCCACTTCAACACCGGCATTTTTAATTTTCATATCCTTCACGTTCGTCCACGTAGTAGAGGCAGGCTGAATTGGGTCAGCAGGGAAAACCTCCAACAGAATGTTGCTGGATACTTTATTGAAGTAATCTACGGAACCGGTCAGTGCACCACCGAGGAATCCGAAATCAAGACCTACGTTAGTCTGTGTAGAAACTTCCCATTGCAGGTCAGGGTTTGCCAAACGCACATACGTTGTACCGGCAGGGTATACATTGGTGTTATCCAATGGATAGGTAGTACCGGCAGCAATCTGCGATGTAAACAACGCCTGGGTATATTTAGGAGGTATCTCCTGGTTACCGGTTTTTCCCCAGCCAGCGCGCAGCTTCAGGTTACTGATCGGCAAGCTCTTCATGAACTCTTCTTCGGTAAGTCTCCAGCCCAAAGAGAATGAAGGGAATGTACCATACTTGTTGTTAGCACCGAACTTCGAAGAACCATCGGCGCGAACCGTTGCTGTTACCAGGTATCTATCGTTGAACGCATAATTTACTCTTCCGAAGAAAGATTGCAGCTCATTCTTTACAGCCGTACCTGTAGGCTTGTTAAGAGCAAGCGTGAGGTCCTGACCAAGCCCCGGGTTATAGCGTGGATCTATATTCGATATGGCAAACTTATTTATACTATACGAACGCTCCTGTATGAAGAACTTCTGGTATGAATGACCCGCCAATACAGAGAAGTTATGCACTCCTTTAGTAGCTGTATACGTCAGGTAGTTTTCGATCAGGCTATTGGTATTGGTTTTATAAGTCGTTGTAAGAGAACCATCCTGTGCAGGGATCAGACTTGGAAATGATACCTGGTCGCGAACCGAATTGGAATTGTCTATACCATAATTCAACTTATATACCAGTCCTTTTATAATCTCAAACGAAGGAGATATATTTCCTACAATACGGTTAATGGTAGTAATATCTTCCGAAAGTTGCAGCGCGCGCAACGGGTTCAAACCATTTGCATATTTATAGGGAGCACCGGTAGAATCGTACGCAGGCAAAGTAGGATTTGCAGTAAGTGCAGAACCTAATATAGAGATGGAAGCACCATTGTTACCTTCTGACGGAGGACGTACGTTGGTAGTACTCGATGCACTCAGGTTCAGGTCGATATTTAAACGGTCATTGATTAATTTTTGTGTAACATTAATACGACCATTGTAACGCTTCATGCTGCTGTTCAGAAGGATACCTTCCTGGTTCATCATACCCAACGATGCATAGTATGAAAGTTTATCAGCACCACCGCTCAACGCGATGTTATGATTTTTTGTGATCGCTGTACGGCTGATCTCTTTTTGCCAGTCTGTATTAGCACCACCGTCAACAAGTTTACCACCGAGGGAAGTTACCTGCTCACGATATTCGTCAGCAGAGAATACATCTATAGGGCGAGCCATTTTAGATATACCTACGCTACCGGAATAGGTAAGCGATGAACGACCAGCTTTACCACGCTTGGTAGTGATAAGTATTACACCGTTAGCACCGCGTGCACCATATATAGCCGTAGCCGAAGCATCTTTCAATACATCGATCGACTCTATATCCTGCGGGTTGATGAAGTTGAGCGGGTTAGTAGAACCACCGGTTGATGAGTTGTCCAGTGCAAGTCCGTCTACAACAAACAACGGAGTACTGCCGGTACGCACACCACCGGGTCCGCGGATGGTAATAGATTGCAAACCACCAGGTTCACCACTGGCAGACGTAACATTTACACCGGCAACTTTACCTTGCACCAGTTGCTCAGGCGAGTTGATGATACCACGGTTGAACTCTTCACTCTTTACAGAAGTCATGGCACCGGTAACATCTTTTTTCTCCTGTGTACCGTAACCCACCACGATTACTTCCGAAAGTGTAGAAGCATCGCTGACCATCTGTACGTTGACCTCCGACTGGGTACCTACCACTATATTTTGTGACAGCATCCCGACGAAGCTGAATACCAATACAGATTGATTGGAAGAAAGACGAAGTGTATAGCGACCATCAGCGTCTGTTACGGCACCATTGGTAGTGCCTTTTTCCAATACGTTCACACCAGGAAGAGCAGCACCGGTATCGTCTGTTACTTTACCAGACACTACAACGGACTGGATAGACGCAGATGTAGCAGATGCCAGCACGTGCAGCGGTGTTGTGCCGGCCAGCAGTATACTAAGAATTATAACGAAAAGCCTTTTATACCCCAGCGGGAGAAGACTCTTTCGTAAATTAACCAGATAGATTTTTTGCATAGGCGTTTAGTTTATAGATGTGAGATATGAAATAAGTTAGGTTACATATAGTCAGGTTATGGGCTCCTGAAATTTGGCGCCAAATAACCACTTCAGAATGGTGTACGTTGAATCGAATTGTTACCGTTGTATTAAGTTCACGAAAGCGCTTTCGTACGTTTACACATGTACTCTACCCGCAGAAGGTATATATACTTTCGCACACTCCGGCTGTAGCGATCCGCTCCAAAATAAAAACTTTCGGTATACTATACGGCACTATCGGTATCGATTTAACATAAACCAGTATGTGATTTACCACCCCTTGCCAACAACAACATCGATTCTATACAGCACTCCGTTCAGCACACGACAGAACCATGTGCACGCCTCTTAAACGATCTATTGCTTCCAGGTAAAGGAACTGAAAAGTAGCCAGCTCCATCATAACATTATGATAAAGTTAAGGAAATATTGGGTTTATACTTTTGCAAGTCTATCAAATTTACTGACTGTGAAATTCAGTTTTCAACGCTTCTCCTTTCTCTTCTTACCCGGATGCTTTACGATCGTTCTCGCTTACGGTCAACACAATACAATTACCACGGCTGACACTTATACTATAGAGATCGACAGCCTTTGCCTGCGTGCGGAACGAAAATTATTTACGTATCCTGACTCTGCCTTTGTACTGGCACAGGAAGCGTTACGAAAAGCGCAAACCCGCAACTATATCCTTGGCACAGCCAACAGCCATCACGTTGTAGGCGAAGTTTTTTTTCACCAGGGGTTTTACTACGAAGCACTCAATCATCTGCAACAGGCCGAGAATATATATGAAACGACTAACAACCGGGAAGAGCTGGCGCAAAATCTCAACCAGCTGGGTCTGGTATACTATCACCTGCGGCAACCCGATGTAGCTTTTGAAAAACATCGCAAGGCATTACAATTATATGAAGCAGTACATGATCTGAAAGGTGTAGCCTATACCAATGGCTGCATCGGCCGGCTCTATGAAAAGAAACAATCGTATAGCGAAGCACTCGCCTTCCAGCAGAAAGCGCTCGACTGGTATGAAAAAGTAAGTGACTTGCGTGGCACGGCCACTATCCTTGAAAATATAGGGAGTATCTACGAAGACCTCAGTCAATACGATACTGCGCGGAGTTACTTTCTTCGTTCACTTGAACTCAATGAACTGACGCGCGATAGTTTATCGATGATCGTTAACCTGAACAACCTGGCCGATGTATACCGCAAAACCGGCAAGAACGATCCGGCTATAGTTTTCTCTACCAAAGCTTTACAACTGGCATTGCGGCTCAACGATAAATACCAGGTAACAAGTGCCTATAAAGATCTGAGCAAAGTATATAATCAGGCAGGGCATTACCGGGAAGCATACGATAACCTGGAGAAAGGCCGCACCCTATACGAAGAAATTTATGGCGAAGAAACCCGAAGACAGGTTGCTTTGCTGCAAACACTTTTTGAACTGGAGCGCAAGAACAGCGAGATACGTGTACTCGAAAGCGACCGGCAACTAAACTCGGTAGTAAAGATCTCGCTCATCTCCGGTATAATTCTATTGGTATCATTGGCCGCTGCTATCATTAGTCGGCAGCGATTAAAGATCCGGCAAGACAAAGAGATCATCGAGTTGAAAGAGTCCCAACAAAAACTGATGCAGGCCGAGTTGGAGAATGCGCACCTGCATGAACAGCAACTGCAGCACGAACTCGAAAATAAATCGAAGTCGCTTACAGCCCACACGTTGCACATCATCAGCAAAAACAAAATGATGGAAGACATCCGCACCAAATTACAGGAGGCACATCAGGATGATTTCAAGGATCAACGGAAGAAGATCACGAACCTTATAAAACTGATCGACCACAACTTTGTGCAGGATAAAGACTGGGATGACTTTCGCAGCATCTTCGAACAGGTGCACCAGCACTTCTTTGATCAGTTACAAAAAGTATCGGCAGACCTGACCTCGGCCGACATCCGCTTGTCGGCCCTCATCCGACTCAACCTTCCTTCCAAAGACATCGCCACCATTCTCGGCATTTCTCCTGACAGTCTCCGGATATCGCGCTACCGACTGCGCAAAAAACTGAGGCTAAACCAGGGCGATAGTCTCACCAATTTCATTCTCAACATCGGGTAAATCTCACCGAAAACGCTACACGGTTTTATAGCACCACATGGGTGCCTGTATACGCTTCGTTTGGGAGTAATGATTATTTAACCTCTGGTTAATATATAGTATATATCTGACGAGCAACACGTTAACCACATTTATTCAAAAGTTGTTGCCTGCTTGTTAACGCCCCTAAAAAGCATTGTTGCCTTTTTGATAATGACTTTTGGTTGCCTTTCGCTGCCCTGAAGCTCTAATCTTGTACCGCGCTTTACAAGCATTAGAAACTAAAAACACATGAAGCACACAACACCCATTTATAGCGTACTTTTCCTGGCATTGCTGAACCAGGCATGCACACAAACTACTGGAAAAACCGAGAGCAAACCTACCGACTCTACCGTACTTCAACCGGTAGCCTACGCTCACCCTGCCGAAACCATCAGGCCAACCGTTGTAACAGACTCGGTTCAATTTGATACCGATGATCCGGCTATCTGGATCAACCCGACCGACACCGCGCAAAGCCTTATTATCGGAACCGATAAAGACGAGAACGGTGGCCTCTATGTATTTGACCTGCACGGAAAGATCATTCCCGGTAAATCGATAAAAGGATTAAAACGTCCGGATAATGTTGATATAGAATATGGCCTTACACTGCATGGCAAGCCAACCGATATAGCCGTTACTACCGAACGTATTACCCATAAACTTCGCATCTATAGTCTGCCGGAGATGAAGCCGGTTGATAAAGGCGGTATACATGTATTTGAAGGTGAAACCACTCCCCTCTTCCGCGACCTGATGGGCATTGCACTCTATAAAGATGCTGATACCCAAACTATATATGCAGTAGTAGGAAGAAAGAGCGGCCCGACCGATGGTTCTTACCTCTGGCAATATAAACTGGAAGACGATGGCACCGGCTCGGTAAAAGCTACGCTCGTACGCAAGTTCGGTAAATATAGCGGTAAGAAAGAAATTGAATCTATAGCAGTAGACGATGAGCTGGGCTATATATACTACTCTGATGAAGGAATCGGAGTACGCAAGTACTATGCCGATCCTGCCAAAGGAAATGATGAGCTCGCCCTGTTTGCCACACAAGGTTTTTCACAAGATCATGAAGGTATCTCCATCTACAATGCCGGAAATGGCAAAGGCTATATATTGGTGTCAGATCAGCAAGCCAACCAGTTCTTTATCTATACCCGTGAAGGCCGTGCACAAAATCCGCACGACCATCAGCTGAAAAAAGTGGTGAAAGTATCTGCGCAGGAAAGCGATGGCTCGGATGTTACCAG
>NZ_DATCSD010000082.1:0-18132 GCF_036568665.1 Ohtaekwangia sp.
AATGATACCACGTTTCTCATCGGTGGGATAATACATTTTCTCTACGATCTCTTTCCAGCGGGCCGTCTCTTCTGCATCGCGGAAGTTTGTTTTAGCAACGATCTCGTTGAATCGCTTCAGATCATTCTTCTTCACATAGTCGACTGCCTGTTGAGCAAAGCGCAGCGTCCACGCGCCAAGGTAATTGGTATACCAGTTATTGTTTACGTTGTTTTCGTATTCATTCGGGCCGGTAACACCGAGTATCACGAACTTGTTTTTCTCGGCGGAGAAATTAACTCTCTGCGACCAGAAGCGTGCTATACCGATCAATACTTCCAATCCATATTCTGCGAAGTAGTGCTCATCACCCGTATAGTCAATATAGTCGCGCATTGCATACGCCATGGCGCTGGTGCGGTGTATCTCTTCAAAAGTAATCTCCCACTCGTTATGACATTCTTCACCATTCATAGTTACAAACGGATAGAATGCAGCACCATCTTTAAAGCCCAGCTTCTTCGCATTCTCTATAGCTTTACCCAAATGTTTATAGCGGTATACCAATAAGTTTCGCGCTACTTTCGGCTCAGCAGTACTCAGGTAAAACGGCAGGCAGTATGCTTCGGTATCCCAATAGGTACTGCCGCCATATTTCTCCCCGGTAAATCCCTTCGGCCCTATATT
The DNA here is from genome assembly GCF_036568665.1 of Ohtaekwangia sp. GTDB lineage: Bacteria > Bacteroidota > Bacteroidia > Cytophagales > Cyclobacteriaceae > Ohtaekwangia. The sequence goes on from NZ_DATCSD010000082.1 coordinate 667, forward strand.
TAGTCGTTCATCTTCACCGGTATAGGTTTGTGTAAGCTGAAATATATTAAAGCGTATACCCTGCTGTGCCGCTATATCTCCTTCAATGGTGATATCGCATTCCTCCCACTTGTGTTCCCATACCTTCGTATGGTTTTCCAGCAGTTTATCAAAGCCGGCAGCCACTGCACTGTCGAGCACTGTGTGACATGCTTTTACCAATTGATCTTTAGGATGATTCTCGGAAGAAAGTATAGCCGCATATTTATAGATCACGGTTTCTTTTCCTTCCTTCAGTTCCACCTGTATATTATTACCGGCAAACTTTTCGCGCTGCTCGATGTTGATACGATCGATCGCAGCTTTCTTGCCATCCGTCTCCACCACGTATCGCATACCGGTGGTTACATGAAAGAGTGTCTTCTTGGTTTGTGCCGTTACGATCGCTTTTCCTTCCGAAGCTTCTTTATATACTTCTTCCCAAAACTTTTCATCGTAGTTGGAATCTTTGTTCACCACATCGGCATCTACATATATAGCGAGCAGTGCTTTCGCTGTAAAGTTGAGCGGTGTTATACTATAGCGTATAGCCCCTACTTCACCATTCGCCATACTGCAGAATCGCTTCGACTCAACTGTCAGTTTTTTACCATCGGGTAATGTTGCCGAGAAACTTCGGGAGAGAAGTCCCCTGCGCATATCGAGTACTCGTCTGAAATTCTCTACTTTACACTTTGCCAAGTCGAGTTTCTGATTATCGATGCTTACATGTATACCTATCCAGTTGGGAGCATTCAGTACTTTCGCAAAGTATTCCGGGTAACCATTCTTCCACCACCCTACACGCGTTTTATCCGGATAATATACTCCGGCAACATAACTTCCGCGCAGTGTTTCACCGGTATACTCTTCCTCAAAATTCGCGCGCTGTCCCATGCGCCCATTGCCAATGCTAAATACACTTTCAGAAATCTTATTATAGTGCGGGTCTAATCCTTCTTCAATGATCTCCCATTCGTGGTGCTTCAAATATTCTTTCATGCTCAGCGTTTTTTGTAAGGTTCAAAGTTTCGGGCTCGAGGTTTCATGTTTCTGTTGTCCTTGATTCCGTTACCCACCTCGTAATTTTTTTAATATTTCAATTTTCTAATCTTCTAATGTTTCAATCTTCAAATCTAATCTCAAAACTCCTCCAACATCGCCAACGTAAAATCTCCTGTCTTCGCCACTACCTTTTCGGCTTTCAATAATTGTTCCCGCTTCCCTATACCGAGGCAACGCATACCGGCTGCGTGCGCGGCTTCTACACCCGCTTCAGCATCTTCTACCACGAGGCAATCAGCGGGTGGTATATTTAACCGATTCGCTGCCAGCAGAAATATTTCCGGGTCTGGCTTGGAGTGTACGATCATCGTGCCGTCTACCACCACTTCAAAGAGCTGCTGTATATGCAGAAGCTGTATAACAGTCTTCGCATTCTTGCTGCTTGACGCGAGGGCTACACGCACACCGCGTTGCCGCAGACTTTCAATGAGCTTTTTTACTCCGGGGTATATTTCTTCCGGCAGCATGCGCTCCACGTAATCAACAAACCAGGTATTCTTTTTATTGGCCAGTTGTTCTTTATCATGCGCGCTAAGCGTAATGCCTCCTATCTCCATCAATATCTCCATCGAACGCATGCGACTCACGCCTTTCAGCCGTTCATTGTCGGCTTCGGTAAACGGTATACCGAGTTCATCGGCCAATCGTTTCCATGCCAGAAAATGATAGCGCGCTGTATCTACAATTACTCCGTCAAGATCGAATATTACTGCTTTAATCAAGTGTAAGGGGTTAGGGTTTACGGTGGTGTGCGGGGTGTGATGCTATCCGCTATAGGTTTCGCGAATGATCTGGTTGGTTTCATCCAGCGATTTGAATACGGCAAATGTTTTTCCCTGTGTGCGCAGCGCTCCTAATGCATTGCCATAGCGTGCGGCACCTATATAATCGCGGGGCTTCTGTAAAAGTCCAAAGCCTATACCTCCGGCAAACGAATCGCCACAGCCGGTTGTATCAATCACGTTCTCTACTTTCACGGCAGGCACCATCTCTTCTACCAGCTTGCCGCGCAAGCGATAATATACCAGGCAACCGCGGGAGTCTACTGTGATATATACACACTTCACTCCGTGATCGAGGCAATGCGTAGCGAACTCGCGCAGGTTATCGCGATCTACATCCGGTGTCTCGGAGAAATCCTGACTTTCATATTCTTTCTTGAACCACGAAGCATGTGCTTCTTCGAGGTTCATTTTCAGCACATCGATATAGGGAAGCCACTGATCGCGGTCGATCCAGAATTTGCGCATTCGCTCTCCGTTGATGAGGCATGCCGTAGTAGGGCCGTGCGCATCGAAGATGATCGTTCCTTTACTTTTCTTCTTCAGGAACTTCAGTGTCTCTAGCGATATCTCGTAATCGCTGATGGGTATAAATACAAACACCTGGCAGTCGAGCAGCTTCTTTACATCTTCCGGAGTGATCGGATCCATAAAGCCTGTCTGTCGCTCAAGCCGGTTGTTCATATCAATAAACCTGAGACTGATTATATCTCCCTGATCGTATCGTGTAGTAATATGTTTAAGATTTATACCGGTATATCCGTTGAACACTTCCACTACGTTGTCGAGGTCGACTTGTCGCAAGTGACTTACCGGTACAATTTCAATCTGATCGCCTGCCATGATAGACAGTGCAATAACCGGGTGTGTAACACAACCCCACTTTTGTATCAGGTCGCCCTGGTGTGTAACGATATGATCGCGGGGTATAGGTCCGAGTATTGCAATTCGCTTCATAGACTTTTGCGTTTAGTACATTTCGACTTGGGACTTAGAGGGACATGCCAGCAGAGGTTACGTTGTAATATATATAGATCAGGAAAAAATTATACTTGTTAATGTGGATCGGCCACCAGGAACGCTGCACCGAATACTCCGGCACTATCGCCTAATGACGGGCGCACGATCGGTGTATCCAGTCGGTCGTTGAATACATACTTCTTCACCGAATCAACACCACGATCGTATAGCAGGTCGATGTTGCCTACGCCACCACCAATAACAATGACATCGGGGTCGAGTATATTGATGATAACGCTGAGTGCTTTTCCAAAGAACTCGATCAGTCGCAGCATCGTCTTCTGCGCTGTAGGGTCTACCTTCGATTCAGCCAGTGCCACAATATCTTTCAGCGGCTTGTTGTTGCCGGTTTCCTTAAAGTAATATTTCTGCAGGGCGGGGCCGGATATAACATTCTCTACGCAGCCGGATTTACCGCAGTAGCAGGGTCCGCCTGATTCATCCAGAAAATTATGTCCCCACTCACCGGCTATACCTTGCAATCCTACAATCGCTCTCCCGTCTATTACTATACCACCTCCCACACCGGTGCCCATAATTACACCGAACACTACGCGAGCATCGGGGTATAATTCTTTTACTATACCAAAACGTGTTTCTGCCAGTGCAAAGCAATCGGCATCGTTGGCCATTTCCACTTTTACCCCGAGTATTTTTTCCAGGTCTTTTTTCATGGGCTTGCCATTCATCGCCACGGTATTGCAGTTCTTCATAACACCGCGCTTCGGATCGAGCGTACCCGGTGTTGCGAAGCCTATACTTTCCGATCTATACCCTGCTGCCTCTTCCATCATGTCAATCAGTTTTTTTACCTGACCGAGAATATGTTCATAGCCCTGGTCTGCTTCAGTCGGTACACGGTCGCGGTATAAAACCTGCGGGTCCTGTGCCGACTTCAGTATCACTCCTTCTATCTTCGTTCCACCCAGGTCTACGCCCCAAAGATTGTTTTTGTCAAAGGCGCCTTCGTTTTGTTTGCCCATAAAAATCTATACTTCAATTTACTGGTTATTATATTTCACTTCAAGGTTTAGCGTCTACTTTATAGGTAGTGGTCTGCGGCCTGAACGTGCGCCACGAATGCCAGAACTCCTGGTACGACTGCACCACGGGCAACTGGCGGTCTTTCAACACACCTTCTTCACAGTGTCCCTGCAAATTCCATTGTGATGCAGTCTGCACATCGCGCAGGCTACGCGCAGACGGATCATATTCAAAGCGCAGGGTATCGCGATCAAACACATGGAACGAAGCACTGTCGGCCTCCAGGGTAATAAGCAGCGAACTGCCGGCTAATGTATCCTGTAACACCGTATGTTGCAACAGATCATTCCAATCATACGCACGCGCCTGCATGCCTTGCTGCACGCCCACCACCCACGACTTATCTTTCCACGAAAGTGAGTCGGCTTTGGTCAGGTGACTTTTGCCTTTCCCCTTATCGTAATTTTTCAGTCCATCGTATTGTTCCTTGAAATCACCATCCGGTTGCATGACCAATGATGCCGGGTGCAATACAAGCCACGCACTCAGCTTCATTTGCTCGGAAGGAATTTCCTCCAACATCTTGCCGCGCAACGGTCCGGCTATTGCTTCGCCATTTACCTGGCGCCACCAACTGCCGGTAGTTGCATCTTCGAACATCGCATTGAAATGATCCATTCCCACCAACCTGAATTTTTCATCTTTACCATCCACCAACGGACTGAATACCCGCCCGGTACGACACACCGTACAATAGGTGATCATCACCGGTGTAGTGCCAACCGTATCGCGCACCTGGTGATGGTAGCCGATCAGTTGTATCGGGTATGCTTTCGAAACGCCATGGATCGTTACACCGATGATGAGGTTGGATGCAGGAATCTTGTTGGCGTCACCGGCAGCGAAAATTTTATGCGAAGGCTGATAGAACATTTTCTCTGCGAGAAAGCGAAAGTTGAACAGGTAGAACACTACCAGGTATACTATAAGAAACACGGACACCGTAACACGCGCCCAAACAGAACCGGAACGAAAATAGTACAGAAACGGAATGGCCACTGCTATAAATCCCAGCAACCGGAACACGTTGATATAGCTGTGTAGAAAGTACGCAATAGCAATCGTTTCACTCTGCTGACTCCCCGGAAACGGCATGATGAAATATACCCGCAGTATTTCTACTCCAACGAGGATGACAATGCCGAGAATGAATAGTAAGACGCGCATGGTGTTTGGGTTAAGGCGTTATGGTTACACGTTATTAATAGCAGCAGGCTTCGAGCCGCTGGCTGCCGGATGTGTGAGTGTGAGATTCGGGGTGTGTCTTTCTATACTTCGACATTCGTTAATCGATGTTCCTTGTTTGATATTCTTTGTTCAATGTTAGTTTGGTGTTATCCGTTAATAGTTATTCGTTAATCGTGGTGGTGCTGTGTAGTGTCGGGGGTTCTTACCCGACACGCGTGGAGCTGAAAGAAAAAATTCTTCAGCTTCGCTAAACATCCATCGCAGTTCCAAACGATTTATGAATAACGAATAACGATTAACCACTCACTATTAACAGTAAAAATGAACAGCGGTGAAGATAGAGATAACAGGCTAAAAGAAGACAACGGAGGCGTTAAAAAACTTTCACACGAGCCGGTTGCGGATGCCATGATGTAAACAAAGTTGCGCGGCTCTTGTTTCGAGGTTGCGGAGGTAGTGCGGCAGCGGACTGTAAAAGGAACCGTAAAGGTCTTTATACTCAGGGATATAGGCAGGACTATAGCGTTGCAGGAATTTGTAATACAAGGTTTTACTGTCAGATGGTTCGTTGCCAAACAGTGTTAGTCCACCGAAAAGTATATATTCGGCACCATGCGCTTTTGCCGCTATGATCATGCGCTCCAGGTGTTCATCGCTGTCGGAGAGAAACGGGAGTGTCGGTATACAATTTACACCTGTCATGAGGCCGGCTTCCCGACATTGCTGCATGGCTTCGAGTCGCTTTTGCGGAGAGGGTGCACCGGGCTCCAGGGTAGCTGCGATGGATTCATCCAATGTAGAAAATGAAAACGACACGATAGCTCCCCGCGTAAGGGTGTTGCCTATATCTGGCGCATGTATAGCTGCCTGGTCGATCTCTTTCAGCAAAGCAAGATCGCGTACTACTAAATCTGATTTGGTAATGATGAGTACCGGGAAGCGATGCTTGAGTATAAGCTTCAGAAATCCTTCCGTCATCCGCAGCTTCTCTTCTATGCGGATATAGGGATCGGTAGCCGATGCCAGCGCGATGATACCACGCTGATCTTTCTTTACCCGGAATGCCAACTGACGATCGAGTACTTCCTGTGCGTTGATCTTTACCGCGAGTGACTCTTCCATGTTCTCGCCATATTTACTGCCACGCACATAGCAATACTGGCAATTGAAACTGCAGCCTTCATACGGATTCAGGGTATAGTCATCGAGAAACCAGGAGTCGCGTTTCTTCTTTTTATTCAGAACAGACTTAACGGTAATTTCCCGGATCATATACCTTCCTGATCAACAAGGTAAATATATATCAATGTCCGAAGAGCGCTTTGAAAAGCCATGCCCCCAATATACCTCCTGTTATCGGACCTATAACGGGGATCCAGCTATAGGACCAATCCGATGATCCTTTACCCGGTATAGGAAGTATAGCATGTACCAATCGTGGTGCCAGGTCGCGTGCAGGATTGATCGCGAAACCCGTTGTACCGCCCAGGCTTAACCCGATCGAAACAATGAGTGCTCCTACTACCAATGGATTGAGTCCTGCAGCAAATTCGTTGGCACCAATAAAAAGTATAGCAAGTACGAGCACCAGTGTACCAATGATCTCGCTGATAAGATTGGCCGGTACAGAGCGTATAGCAGGCGATGTGCAAAACACCGCGAGTTTTTTGGAGGCACTATCTGTTTTACCCCAGTGCGGCAGGTAATGCAACCACACCAGTATAGCTCCCGCAAATGCACCGGCAAATTGTGCAATGATATAGCCTGCTACCTGCTCGGCCGGAAAATCGCCCGAGACAAACAAGGCCAGTGTTATAGCGGGGTTGAGATGTGCACCGCTAATGCTGCCTACAGCATATACTGCTATAGTAACGGAGAGGCCCCACGCAATGACCAACGCCAGCCAACCGGCATTTTCAGATTTGGAATTTTTCAACAAAGTAGCCGCTACCGATCCTTCTCCCAGGAGAATGAGCAACATGGTTCCAAAAAATTCTGCAAGGTAGGGTGTCATGAGTGTTCAACGTTTTGTTTTTAGATTCAAAGCATAAAGCTCCCAAGTATAAAGTTTAAAGTTTGGAGATCCCTATATATGTCAGCCTTATACTTTCAGCTGTACACGTCCGCTTCAAAAGCTTATTTACTGGCTACTGGTTTTACGTCTTCTCTGCGCGTTTTTATATGTTCGTTGATGAATGTACCTACGGCTCTTCCTTCTATCATTCCATTTTCAATCGCTGGTCTGTAATGGATGCCACCGTACAGGCGACTCACGGCTGCTTCTTCGGAAGCGTGAATGAATGATTTGAAACTGCGCGCAGTCAATCCAAATTCCATTTCGGTAGAATCAGTAAAGGCAAAGTTATCGCCAAACAGCTTGGTCAAAGTAACAGCCGATGCACCGGAGATCACACTGTGCCCACTGGTATATTCCGGGAACGGTGGTGTTTGCAGCAGCGGTGTCCAGCTCTCATCGATATACTGGTTAATATAGGTCTCCGGACGAATGAGGCGGCTCCTGTATTTTTCATCCCAGCAAGATATAAATCCATCCACCAACCCGAGGGCTACACGTGCATAGGCTTCGGAGCATCGCACAAAATCGGCATGTACTTTTTTACACGCTACATTGGTAATGTTCATCCAGTGACCACCGGGGGAGATCTTCTTCGTAGCAAACATCACATGTCCTTTTACATTCATCACAAACGGATTGCAATCCCAGAACGAAGCTATATTCCGTTGCTCCTCTGTCATCTTTACGCCCGTTTCGTATACTTCAAAAGCTTCTTTATAGAACTGGCTGTTTTTATCAACTGAAAACTTCGTGGGCGCTGCCGGTTTAAATTGTCCGGCAGAATCTATAGCAAAAGTGCGAATGGAATTCCAGTGTGGTTCAACGGCATCCATATACGCAGGAGGCGTTGGCTTCCAGGTGGCAGGATCATCGAGGATGGTATATTTCGGTGCGGAACGCGATTGCTTGTAATTATCTTTCTGCGACCATGCGAGTATATGATCGGCCACCTGCGAACCATACGCTATCGATCGCTCGAATACATCATCTGGTATACCTGTCTCTCTGAACTCCTGCATGATGTTGCCATAGAAAATATCCATCTTGTCTTCCGAGAACACCAGTGTTCTGCCAACTTTTAAGGTTGCCTGTACGGAGGCTAATGGAAAACAATATTCTTTACCGGCTTCGGGTTCGGGCACAGCCTGCAGACCGTGCAACTGACCGGCCATACTAATATACTTGGGGTCCTGGTGACGGGCCGCTTCATAACCGGCTACGCTGATATAGGTATATATACGGCTTGCTACCGGTGGAGAAAATATATCGTGCACGATAACATCGGTAACGTGTTTGATAGAGCGATGCAGGTAATCCGGATTTTGCACGTTAGTGCGCCACTCATCCGAAGAGCACGATGCGAGCAACAGGCACATCATCGCAATCTTCACATTAAAAAATTTCATAGACGTCAGGATTTGAGTATCGTCAAAAATAGAAGGAAGATTTAATTTCCCTGCTGGACAATATAATTTTTCTTTTCAACGCCTACGCCTTTCAATTGAATGGATTTCCATTTTTTAGGAAGTGGTCGCGTGTTTTGTACAATGCCTGTGTCGGCAATATCCAGTCCGCCAAAGCCAAAGATCATTGCCTGCAACATCCCTCCTGCTCCGGTAGCAAAGTAAGGATTCGTACCACCTGCTGTTTCTGCCAGCACACCAAAGGGCGGCACTTCATTCGGTTTATAGGTGCGTATAAAAAGCTCGTATGCTTTCTCCGGATTACCCAATCGTGCATATAGTGTTGACAATACTGAATTACCCATGGCCGGCCCTTGTGGCGACATGCGAGGTTCGTAATACTTCAAATCTTTTTCGATCTGCGCACGATCGGTAATAATCTGCAACGGATAGGAAAGTAAATTTACATCAGCCTGTTTTATATCTACACCATTATAGGTTGTATTCTCCCTGATAGTGCCATCCGGAAATTTTACTATAGGTATATTGCCGGCTACATGCTCCCAGTCAGGATCGGGCGTGAGACCCAGTTCTTTCGCTGCCTGTGTAGCATAGCGAAGTGCGGTGATAGCCATACCATTGGTGAACGCATTGTTATCTATATTCTCCTGCCACTCGTTGGCACCAATCACATTGTTGATCTCATAACGGCCGGTGCCTTTACGCTCTACACGACTGGCCCAGAAGTCTGCCACTTCTTTCAACACGGGGTAACCGCGATCGCGCAGCCATAGTTTATCTTTTGTTACCTGGTAATATTTCCAGAAAGCCCAGCCAACACAACCGGTGATGTGATGTTGAAATGGTCCTGTTAATGCCCACACCGGTGTATCTTCCGTTCCTTCATCGGATGACTCCCACGGAAACATAGCGCCTTTATACCCGTGCGAGAATGCATTCTGCTTCGCAGCTTCCAATCGCTGATAACGATACTCCAGTAGCGAGCGTGCTATATCCGGCTGCAATACAACCAAAGGAGGATACATCCACAACTCGGTATCCCAGAATACATGGCCGTTATACCCAAGCCCTGATAATCCCATGGGTGATAAACTATAGGCAGTGCCTGCCCGTGCAAAGGAGTATAGATGGTACAGTGCGAAGCGTACATCTTTTTGTGTTTGCACATCGCCTTCTATAACTATATCACTTTGCCAGCGTTCTTCCCACGCAGCTTCATGTCGCTGCAACAAACGCCGTGTTCCTTCCAGCTTGGCAAAGATGGTGAGACGTTCTGCTTCGTTGAGCGGATCATTATAGTGCTCGGTAGATGTAGCCGAAGCCACAACGCTAAAGCTATACGTTTCGCCTGCCTTGAGATCTTTGGTGAACTTCATCAGGTGCATGCTATAATCCCAGTCTTCATGAATGAGATCAGGCTCCTGTCCGTGCGGCTCCTGGAAGATGATGCTGTTACTCACCGCTACAGTATGTTTACCGGACGGACTTTTACCTACGGATGTAAGCAACGGTATAACTACATGCGGACGATCTATTTCACTGTATAAGTTATGAACATCGGTGAGATGATCGGGTGCTTCAATAACACTCATCGGTGTAATGCGCACAGCACGCCTCGCTTTGATCTCTACGATAGCCATGGCCGTATAGGGCAGATGCTGCAAAGCCATGATGGTATGTTTTACCTGCAGCTTCTCGCCTACATCAAATGTAGTGGTAAGCTCAGCCTTCTTCATGTTCAGCGTTTGCCGGTAATTCTGAATATCGGTTGAGCGCAGGCGCTGGCCGTCCACATCCAGGTTCATGTTAATGTGGTTGAAGGTCTTGAGTATATTGGATACACGACCGCGCTGGTAATAATCATATACTCCGTTGAGGATTACATCTTTTACATGCAACGGTTCCGCGGATGACACAAGCCCCACCATACCATTTGCCACCGTTACGCCATAATAATTAGCCGGGTTGATAGGCTTTGATTCAATCATCCAGCCTGCATCCTGTGCCGGAACGCTAACCGACAAAAGCATCAGCCATATTGCTATACTATATCGCATAAACATAGTGTGTTAGGTTATGGTATATATTTACCGGGTATATACAGGTTAAGGCAATTTGCCGGTATAAGGAACTATCGTATCGTTGTTGCGCACAGCGATATAGTAGCTTCTCCCTTTCACCGTAAGCTTTCGCAAGGCACGCGTTTCTCCTTTTACGGAGAAGCCGGATTGTATCGATGGCAAGGCATGAAAATTTCCTTTGCCATCTCCTGTCAGCAATAAACCATAGCTTGCATCATAGCGGCTCATCTGGATATTTACCGGATAAAAATTTCCGGCCAGGAGTATATCCGGTTTATTATCGTGATTGAAGTCTTCAATCAGCAAAGCATTTACGGTAGAGAACTGCGCGGCCGTTGGTAATGGTTTTATACTGAATTTGCCGTTGCCCAGGTTTTCAATATAGGATGATGTAAATATATTAGCGGTAAATCTCTCTGCGGCCTTTAGTGTTTCCTCACTGAATATATCCTGCACAGTAGCTTCGGCAAATTTGTGATAGGATAAATAACGCTTCTTCAGATACGGCATCTGCTTCGTCATTTCATCGCGCGTATTGAACGGATATTCTTTTCCATGCGTGAAACACGTGAGCACCTGGTCGGTACTATCGTTTTTATCGAAGTCGGCTACATACATATTTACCGGCTGTTGCTGTGATGCGTGCAGCCGGGAGTTAAGCCCCAGGTTTCCGGCAATCAGGTCAAGATCGCCATCACCATCCATATCAGCGGCTTGTATAATATTCCACCACCCCTGACTATTTTCCAGGCCGGAACCTGCCAGTGGCATCGGTGTAAGTTTGCCATTTTTCGAGAGAAATATAGTTACAGGCGACCACTCTGCGGCTACTACCAGATCGTTTACTTTATCGCCATCCATATCAGCCCACGTTGCCTGCTTTACAAAACCGAACTTGCGCAGTGCCGGTGCACGCTGATCGGTAGCATCGGTAAATATACCTTTGCCATCGTTGATCAGCAGGTAACTGTCCGGTTTCAATCCATAACGCCAGGGCTGGGCGCGCGCACCAAGAAAAAGATCTTCATCGCCATCCTGGTCAACATCCTGCACACGAACGCAGGAGCCCGTCAGGTATATATTATCCAATCCTTTCGAGCGGGATAAATGTCCTTTGCCATCGTTGATATATAGCCGCGGTCTGCGATACTCCGACATTGCTGTAAATTCATTACCGCCACTGGTAACTACCAGATCGAGATCGCCATCTTTCTCCACATCGGTAAGTGCTGCATCTACATCTTCAAATGTGCTATCGGCTGCTAATGCAGGCTGTAACATTTCGCGGAAAGTTCCTGCTGGTGTCTGCAGGTATATATGACCTCTCTTCCATTTGGCTCCGCCCAAAAATATATCTTCCAATCCATCACCATTCAAATCTCCCGTAACGGATGCCGGGCCTTCTGATGACAGCATGTGTGGTAATAATGCTTCGCGGTTAAACTCCACAAATTTATTTTCTTCGTGCTTATAGGGTATCGCGATCGTTTCAGCAGCATTAACCAACAAGGGTGCTGTGTGATGGAATGTAGTATAATTGAATGCACCCTGCGCTTCTTCCTGTTTGAGGATTAATTTCTGATCGGGCTTTACCTGATTGATCTTTTGAAATGTACCATCGTTCCAGATCACCGTTAATGAATCAACAGAGGCATTACCCAATCCAAACGTCAATCGCGCTTCAACAGAACTTTGGAAACCGCGTGTAGGCATACACTCCTGCATCTGCAGTTTACCCTTGCTATAGATCAACACTTTTGCTCCTATACCTTGTAAATTACCGGGCTTACCCTTCAACACCACTTGCAGGTAATGCGGTGTAGGTTCTGCTTCTTTATCGCGTTGCTTATCTCCTACCGGTGGACTCATCGTTCCATTCTCATAGACAAACGCTTCATCTTCCACGTTGTTGATCACCAGGTCGAGATCACCATCATTATCCAGATCAGCATAGGCCGTGCCGTGCGAATAGGAAGGTGCATCCAATCCCCACTCAAGTGCCTTGTTCGTAAAGGTTGAATCGCCATTGTTATGAAAGAGAAAGTTTGGTATTTTGATCTTGGGCAGTTTCTCGATATAGCTGAGTTCTTTCTCCGACATATCGTATTTCATTTTCATCTGAATGGAATCCACCGTAATAAAATTGATATAGTCCAGATCGTTGGAGCGCCTTAATATACCATTGGAAACAAATATATCTTTCTTCCCGTCAAGGTCGAAGTCAGCAAACAGCGTAGACCAACTCCAGTCGGTTGCTCCTACACCCGCGAGTAAAGCAATCTCGCTGAAGGTTCCGTCATGGTTATTCAGTTGCAAAGTGTTGCGCGCGAACTGGTGATTATAGCCATAGCGTATCTTGAAATCATATATATCATACGAGTCTTCGGCAGCCGATGCTTTTAGTATCTGCGGATCTTCCGGCAACATATCCATCGCGATCAGGTCCGGAAAAGCATCGTTGTTGAAATCAGCAAAGTCAACGCCCATGGTATAGCGACTGGTATGCATCATCGACTCCTGCAGTGTTTCGCGGAATGTACCATTGCCCTGGTTGATATAGAGATAATCATTCTCATGAAAGTCATTGCCTACATATATATCCGGCCACCCATCGAGGTTTACATCGCTTACTACCACTCCCAGGCCATAGCCAATAACGCTGCTATATATACCCGAGCCTTGTGTTACATCAATGAATCGACCGTTATCATTGCGCATCAGTTTATCACCTGCCAGTGGGTGACTCTCATAGCGTAAACTGGATTTACCAAATGTACCATTCTCGTGAAGTGAATGGTTGAGCATAAACATATCGAGGTCTCCGTCACGATCGTAATCGAAGAATGATGCCTGTGTTGAAAATCCTACCAGGTCGAGCCCTACTTCCATGGCACGATCTGAAAATTTCGGAACGCCATTCGCATCATTACCTTCATTGATGAAGAGCTGGTTCTTGCCTTTATAGATCAGGTAATCGCCCAGGTTGCTGACATAAATATCGAGGCGGCCATCGCTGTTTACATCGGCCATCGTTACGCCTGTAGTCCAACCGTTGAATCCTTCCACACCGGCTGTTTCGGTCACATCTTCAAATTTAAAATTGCCTTTGTTGATATATAGTTTGTTCGGCTCCTGGTTAGAAGTAAAGTATATATCGGGAAGATCATCGCCATTTACATCGCCAACGGCCACGCCTGCACCATTGTAAAAGTACATATAGTTGAAGATATTGAACTCTACACTTTCTTTCAGTGTATTGCGAAACGTTATCCCGGATTCGCCGGAAGGCACGAGCCGGAATTTTTTCCTGCTGCCCGGAGAGTCGCATCCTGCCAGGCATGCTATACAAAATGCTGCTGCGAGTATATTTCGTAACGTGCTATTCATTATCAATGCTTATCGTACGTATAAAATTTTATTGTATTGTTATTCCTGATAAAGGCCAGTGTTTTTTTGCCTTTTGTATTCAGGAGTTGAATATGCCGCACTTCTCCCTCGAGCGTAAGGCCTGAGTGCAGCGGTGAGAGCGGAGTAAAATTACCTTTACCATCGTTGGTGAGTATAAGGCCGTGCAGGGCATCATAACGACCTATCTCCGGTTTCACGGCAAACAGGTTGCCTCCCAGTATAATATCCGGATGCTGATCGTGATTTACATCGGCTGTTTCTATACCATATACCGGAGATACCTGAGCCTGTACAGGCAATGGATTTAGTTTGAAACCACTTGCGCCATGATTCATGAGCACGGCCGTGTGAGGCTCGTAGAATTTCAGCATCGTGGCACGCTCCAATAGTTTCGGATCGAATATATCGTTCACCGATTTGTCGGCATAATCTTTATAGTATATAAATTTCTTTTTCAGCGAGCTCATCTGTTTTACAATATCCTGCCGCATCGCTACCGGAAACTCTTTGTCATCTTTCATAAAAACAAACAATGGCTCCACTGAACCGTTCTGATCAAAGTCGTTTACATATAGGGTAATTGGTTTCTCTGCAGTGGGTTTGAATCGTGAATTAAGTCCGAGATTGCCCAATACAAAGTCATCATCACCATCGCCATCAAGATCGGCTGCGTGAATACGATTCCACCACCCTTCGGATTGCTCCAGTCCTTTTACCGTAACTTTTGTAAGATGCTTGCCATCATTTTTAAATATTGTTATCGGCATCCACTCACCCACTACCATCAGGTCGGGGAAGTCATCCTGGTCATAATCAAACCACTGTGCATCGGTAACCATCCCCAATCGCTTCAGGTCTGGCGCCCACGCTGCATCGGCTTCCGAGAAATTGCCTCTTCCATCGTTGATGAGCAGGAACTGATCGCAGGGCAATCCATAGTATGTGGAGATCAGGCGCGTGCCTACAAACAAATCTGTATCACCATCATGGTCAACATCGGCTGGCCGCACGCAGCTTCCGCTCTGGTATAGTGCCGGTATCTTGTTGGTTGTTTTTACAAATACGGGCATACCATTCTTCAAGCCTTTGTTCTCATATAGTATATCTATATTTTGCAGGGACTGCGTGGTATATTCCGAGCTTCCGGTTACTACATATAAGTCCAGGTCCTTGTCGTTATCGGCATCAAAGAAAACAGCATCTACTTCTTCGCTCAGAGAATCAGCTTCAAAAGGCTTGGTTGTTACGGCAAATGTATTGCCTGGCTTCTGTATATATATACCGGCTGTGTGCCCGGCTGATCCACCCATGAAAAAATCGTCCAGCCCATCATTGTTCAGATCAGCTTTAACAAAAGCCGGCCCTTGTGTGGAGAGCATGTGGTATACCAGGCGATCGCGATCAAAATCATTATAGGCATTCTCCTGGTGTTTAACATCACTAAAGGCTGCCGGCTGCAAGAGTGGAATAATTTTCTGTGCCTTAGCAGAAACCGGTGAAGCATCTTTATGATCGATTGCCATAGCCTGATCGGCTTTCGTATTTTTTAATGTCTGTATATTTCCATCCGGCCACGTTATTACCATACTATCTACCGTAGTATAATTTCCTAAGCCAATGATCATCTTATAATCCATACTTGATTGAAAACCGCGGATCGGCATGTTGTCAACAAATATTACCTGGCCATCTACAAAGGCCTTTACATTGACACCTAAACCGAAACCATTTCCGGCAGGGCCATGAAACGTGAGTGCCAGAAAATGATTCTTTGTTTGCTCACGTGATTGATTCCGGTATATAAATGCTTCCTGGTTTACATTGTTCACCACCAGGTCTTCATCGCCATCATTATCCAGGTCGCCATAGGCAGCACCATTGGAAAAGCTTGGTTCATCGAGTCCCCACTCGACAGCAACATTTTTATACTGCCACTCGCCTTTACGGGTAAACATATAGTTACTCAATTTTACCGATGGCATCTTCTCTACAAATTCCTTGAAGTCTATCTTTTTACCTTCTATAGCAGCACGCATCTGTTCGCTGCTCCCGAGAAACTCCACAAAGTCCTGGTTGGTAACATCTTTATAGATACCATTGCATACATATATCTCTTTGTACAAATCGTTGTTGAAGTCGGCAATAAGTGCACCCCAGCTCCAGTCGGTAGCCGATACACCAGCCAGTTCTCCTATCTCACTGAACGTTCCATCCTGGTTATTCAGTTGCAGCATGTTGCGCATAAACTGGTGGTAGTAGCCATTCTGCAGGCGCAGTTGGTATACATCGTATGTTTCGAAGGCAGATATAGTCTTGAGACGGTAATCATCTTCCGGGTACATATCGGTCGAGAATATCTCCGGGTACCCATCGTTGTTCAGATCAGCTAGGTCTGCTCCCATCGAGAACATACTGATGTGCCCCATATACTCTTCCAGCGATTCTTTGAATGTACCATCGTGGTTATTGATATACAGGTAATCGCGTTCGTAAAAATCGTTGGATATATAGAGGTCGGGCCAGTTGTCTTTATTTACATCGCCCACGGTTACTCCTAATCCAAAACCGATAACACTGCCATATATACCGGCATGTTCACTCACATCAATAAAGTGCCCGTTATCGTTACGGTATAATTTATGTCCGCCAAACTCATCGCGTTCATGCCGCAGGTTTCTATACCCTAAAGATGATACGGGACGGTATGAATTATTAAGTACATAACAGTCCAGATCACCATCTTTATCATAATCGAAGAAAGCAGCGTGTGTAGAGAAACCACGATCAGCCAAACCATACTCTTCGGCACGATCGGTAAAAGTAAGATCACCATTATTGATGAACAGTTCGTTCTCGCGATTACCTCCGCTCACATCACCTGCGTTGCATACATATATATCCAGCAGTCCGTCATCATTTACATCGGCAATGCTCACTCCGGTAGACCATACTTTAGCACCTTTTACTCCGGCCTTTTCGGTTATATCTTCAAATTTCCAATCGCCTTTATTAAGAAAAAGTTTGTTATCGCCCATGTTGGAAGTGAGGTATACATCGGCCAAACCATCGTTGTTAAAATCACCAATGCCTACACCTCCACCGTTGTAATAATTACGATAGCGGAACACATCGAAGTCTTCCTTCAGCACCAATGTATTTTCAAATGCTATGCCTGTTTCCGCAGACGTGAGTCGTTGAAAAAGCGTAGGCTTTGTAGAAACGGGTTTACTATTTTCAGGATTGCTGCATGCCAGTGTAACGAACACAAGAATCAGCAGAAAGAATCGTTGCATGCTTAGGTAGTGTAACACGACTGAAAAATAAAAAAAGAAGGCAAGTAAATTGAACTTGCCTTCCTT
>NZ_DATCSD010000083.1:0-19123 GCF_036568665.1 Ohtaekwangia sp.
AGTATGAAGCAGACAATACAATGATCACTTTGTTGGTTCGTTAGAATTTATACCCTCTAAATTTCTGTCTATGGATCACGCTGAAATCTTTATCCCGCACATCGTATCAACCTGATATAAGCAGGTATATATCTATACTTGTTTACACGCTACCCTTTGCAGCCGCCAGGCTGATCCCTTCTTATTTATATTCCCTTCTAAAGAACGTTATGTTTAATATTTACCAATGGATAGTCTTATCAAAGTTGCCGCTGCGGAGCTCGGGCAAAAAGAAATTCCCGGAGCAGAAAACAATGCAGCTATAGTTCGCTATGCACAGGAAGCAGGCTTTACCTATATAAATGATGACGAAACTGCGTGGTGCAGTATATTTCTTAACTGGTGTGCTAAGAAAGTAAACCTTCGTGGCACAGGTAAAGCGGATGCGCGGTCGTGGTTACTCGCAGGTCAGCGGGTAGATAGTCCGGAGCCGGGAGATATTGTTGTATTCTGGCGCGAGAGTATCACCTCGTGGAAAGGTCATGTCGGTATCTTTTTCGGTTTCTCGAAAGATGCTTCAAGAGTATATGTGCTCGGTGGTAATCAGGGCAACCAGGTGTCTGTCACGGCATTCCCTGTGGCTAATGTATTGGGCTTTCGCAGGTTGACGCCTTCTGCCGTTATATCGCTGCCCGATAAAGTACTTCGTATCGGTAATACCGGAGACGATGTAAGAACATTGCAGAATGCATTAAAGCTTGCGGGTTTTGATTGTGGTACTTCCGATGGTATATTCGGCACCAAGACAGAAGCAGCTGTAAAGGCATTGCAAACTACCAAGTTCGGCCTACGGGTAGATGGTATATTTGATGACACTACACGGTTGTATCTGTTGGATGTTTTAAATCAATAAAGTATATATGTCTGGTTTTGCTATTCTCGACCTCGTTATCGGATTGATATTCATTTACTTTTTGCTGAGCCTCGCGTGCTCTGCTGTGCAGGAAATTATTTCCAGCTTTCTGAAGCTTCGCCCCAAAGTATTGAACCAGTGGGTGCGCGATACCTTTAAGCAAGGCGGAACCGGTGATGCGATATTACAGCATACGCTCATTGAAGGACTCACTGCGAAAGGAAGAATGGCTTCGTATATACCAGCCGATAAATTTTCGAAGGTGTTGCTGGATATAGTACACAAACAATTTAGCGATAAGCCCTATACAATTGATTCGCTGAAGCAGGCCGTGACACAAACCGCTTTGCTGGACGATGATCTTAAACGCACTATACTTCAATCTATATCCGAAGCACAGGGAGAGATTGAGAAAGTACGAAAAGATGTTGAAGTGTGGTTTGAGCAGGCGATGGAACGAGTATCAGGCACCTATAAGAAAAAGGCACACGTTATTATACTTTGCATATCGCTTATACTTACGGTATTGGTAAATGCAGACTCGATTGATCTCGCTCGTTACTTGTACGAAAACCCGGCAGTGCGCGAAAGTCTTGCCGACCGAGCTTCTCAAATCGTAAATGATTCTTCCTATATCGAGATGGTGAATGAAGCACGTGCCACAAAGAACGATTCACTCAATGCCTGGAAGAATGCAGATGAAGCTGTGAAGCAGGTGAACGCCAGCATAAAAGAATTGAAAACACTCAAGGCAGAATTAGATGCCACTGCTTTGCCGGTAGGCTGGCAGAAAGATGCCAAGTATAACTGGGTAACAAAAATATTCGGACTGCTCATTACAGCGCTGGCTGTATCGCTGGGTGCTCCCTTCTGGTTTGATATGTTGAACAAACTGGTAAATCTGCGCAGCGTAGGCAAGAAGCCGGCATCAGCAACTGAGCAAGGTTCCAGGTAATGCGATGAACAGGCATAACACCTGTTTTTTCTGAGGTAGTCTATACAGGCTACCTATAGCTGTTTGCATCCGGAGTTTGGTGGCAATAGATACCCGGATGTATAGTGTTGTTTGTAGAAATATACTATACCTATGAAACTGCCTGTCCTGACCAAAAAATTCTGGATTGTAGCAACTACTGTGGGCATTGTGGGGTTGTTATTTGCTTACTACCTGTTGATATACGTTGCCAATCAACGATCGGATCTGATAGATCTGAATTACCGCATTCTTAAACGCATTGGTAAAAATGTTACTGAAACGCGAAATTACTTCGATGCTACAATCGAGAGGTATAAGGGTCTGTCTGTGGCGAAACAGAACACTAAAGTCAATGGTAAGACTGAGCAACATGAGCTAACTAAGGCTGAGTCTAAACGAAAATTTAAAAATCTCTTACGCGATCAAATCAGTTTGCGTGTAGTTAACGCTTCTTCAATTTATTTCGATAGTGTAAATATTAATGTTGATGAACTGGGTACTGTGGTTATACCGGTAAGGCGATACCTGGGGCAATCGTTCTCCTATACCAGATCTTCGTTTGATGATTTTTTTGTGATCCGTATTCCCCGGAAAAGAAAGACTGAAAAAGGACAGTCTGAAAAAAGGCAGGGCACTTATAAACTTCCATCAATAGATACGGTTGTTGGATTTCAAACATGCTCCAATGGTATAGATGTTAAAAAGATTGATGCTCTCTTTACTACAGACAGAGGTATAGTAAGTATTCCGATGTCAGATATTCAACTGGCCGGTATTCCATACAAAGTTTTTAGCTACTATATACGATTCTCTGACGAAGAGTCCTGGGTCCTGTGTGGTGCTATAAAAGAAACTTCCTTCAGGCGAAAAATATATGAAGTAGATACCTTCAGAATTGTTTTTGCAGTACTCATTCTTCTTTTCATACTGCTGGCAATGCCTGTACTAAAGTTAGCGGTGATGAATTCGATGGAGCGTCTTCGTATTGTGAATGTATGGTTCACCGGTTTCTCTATTGTTATAGGTACTTCCATTGTAGTGTTAATGCTGATTTCCGGAAATCACCTGCTGGGAAATAAGGAGGCAGTTGACGGGAAACTGAAAAACTTGTCAAACAGTATTAAATATAATTTCCTGGATGAGATGGATCTATTGCATTGTCAACTGGTAAGTATAAAGGGAAAGTTTGGTAAGGATACTTCTTCTATCGATACAGTCTGGAAGAATACAATCTGGAATAAATATCTATGCTATCCATTTACACATCAACTGATGGGATTGGATAAGAGAGGTGATCAGCTCCTGTCTTTATCACCGAATGCTGTCAGGAAGTTGAATCTTTCAACCCGCAAGTATTTTACAAATGCAAGAGATAACAATCTATGGACGTTACGAGATGGTAGCTATGCAAGAGATTTTTCCCTGGAATCTGTTCGCTCCTATAGAGACGGCAAGAATATAGGCGGTCTGAGTATTCGTCTTGGGAAAGAAAATGACCCAACCATTGCTATAGCGATAACAAGCAAACTACGTTCGATTATGGATCCTTTGTTACCGGCAGGATATGGTTTTTGTATCATTGATGCGAAGGGAGATGTGTGGTTTCATTCGGACAGGCGCCATAATCTGCAGGAAAATTTCTTTGAAGAGACAGGCGAAGATGATCGAATTATAGCAGCCGATACAGGTAGGATGGCTATTTCCATGCAAGTGGTATATAACCGGAATTTACATCACATATATATACAGCCGATCGATAACCTTCCGTTGCGTCTCGTTACGTTTTATGATCTGGAGTATTGCAAGTCGCCTCTCATTCTTACTACAAGTTATGCCTTTACGCTCATGCTCTTCATGTTCTCATTGGGAGCGCTGCAATTATTCATTCAATTTATCATTGTATATAAGCCGACCAAATTAAAGATCAAGCGGTTTTACCTGAGCTGGTTGCGACCCCGAAGAGTTGGCGATGATCAATCGGAAAATGAAAGACAAGATAGAGTGGAGAAGTATATACGTTCTGTTACTGTATTGTTTATACTGAATCTGTTATTGGTTGTTCTTCTTTTTGTTGATTATCCCGTTGAGGCAGCCTTTAGTTTCCTGGTGTTGCCACTTTATGTATTTGTATTTCAATATCTTCTTTTTGAACGATCTGGTCTGACGCCCAAAGAAGTTGTACTAAATATAGTGTGTCACTCATTGCTTATTGCCCTGATGAATGTGATGTTCTTCTCCTATATAGAACATTATGCTATAGTTGTTTTTATTCAGTTGCTGTTGGTGGGTATTCTGGCAGGTGGCTATTTCAATAAAGCACTGATACGTTTTATTTCCGGGCGCATGGCGGTAAAACATTCTTACGATCTATACTTTGTAATGCTCTTTTTGTGGCTCATGATGATTTCTGTTTTACCGGTAACGGGTTTTTACAGACTGGCCCATTACGAAGAATCTGCTGCGTGGACAAAGTATATACAGTGGCAGGCAGCACTCAATAATGAAAAACGAAATGCAGACATCGCTAAGGAAAAATATGGGGCTCCTGATTCGCTGTTTACTGCAATCAACAAGTTAGGCGATTATCTTTTAGCGACAGGTGATTTTAAATTGCCTGATAAACATTTATCAGAGACCACCCCAAGTGAATCTTCCCTTCACCGTTATGAACTACAATTTCTGATGCGGCCTCCGTTGTGGGGAGCTCTTGAAAGTTCGCGTGCCATGCTTCAGGCAGCCGCAGCCGATACCGTGTGGCGGTGGAATGAGAATACAAAAGGATCGCTGACTATGCGATTTACTACTCCCAAAGGAGAGCCACGTTACTATACTGCTTCATTGCCGGTATTCAATATTGCAACCAGCAAATACTTTTTATTCTTCCTGGTCTTGTTTATACTCTTCCTGCTCGTGGTGGTATTTGTAGTTGTGTTTTCCGTGCGAAGTATCTTTGGCATTGCTATTATTCAGGATGCCAGATTGCGACAACTATGTTTGAGTAAGCCCGGTGTCTTAACACTCTTAAAGCACAAGCAGGTATTTGTTGTAGGGCTTCCGTATAGTGGGAAGAAAATGTTGCTGGAGTACTTTGCAAACTATGCAAACAGGCAGGCCGGTATACAAACATCTTTTGTAGATATGCGAACAAGCAAGAAGGAGGATTTGAAAGCTCCGGATAAATCGAAGACGGTGATCATTCTCAATTTTGAGCATGGTATAAATGATCATGAGATCAATAAGCGGAAGCTTGAGTTTATTCAGGAATTGGTAGCGAAAGATATGCGCGTTATTATCTCTTCCGCTATTCACCCCAATGCTGTTATCGAATTTTGTGAGCGAATCTTGCAGCGCATTTCAATGGATGAGGATAAAGATAAAAAAGAGGAAGGCGATAAAAAGAGTGAGTATAAGCAGGCTTTGCGTATGTGGAAGAATGCATTGAGTGGATTTACTATATATTTTCGATCGTTAGCCGAAAGTGAAAGCGCGTGGAACTCCAAAGATACGTTTGCCCGCGGAGAGCTTAATCATGGACTTTACCTGCCTTCATTGCAGTATGCCGTTTCATTGGATAATACCGGAAATCGTTACGAGGATGAAGAAAACTATATATTGAAAGTAGAGGAGATGGCAGATATGTACTATCACTCGTTATGGAACTCGTTCTCTAAAGAAGAAAAATTTTTGTTGTTCGATCTTGCTAAAGACAGGTTTGTAAATCTGAAGAACCTCAAAGTTATTCGCTCGCTGCTGAGAAAAGGTATTATCGTTGCGGACGATTCGCTTCAGATAATGAATAAGAGTTTCAATAACTTTATTCTTTCGGTAGTGAAGGAAGATGAAGAAATAAAAATGGAAGACGAACTAAGTCGTAAGGGTAGTTGGAATATAGTTCAGTCCGTGTTGCTTATCCTGCTGCTGGCGCTTATTACCTTTTTGGCGTTGGCCAAACAGGATGTATTTAAGGACGTTAGCATTTTTGTAGGGGCGCTTGCGGCTGCGTTACCTCTGCTTACAAAATTCGGTGGGCTGTTCAGTTCGTCTAAAGGAAAAGACGCCTAGTAGATAAGTATACTGTTCAGGTAATTCTGAACAGTATACTATATATGTTATTAAAGATGATCGTTCTGCTCGTGTAACTGAGCATCAACGACCGCTATAGCCGCCATGTTTACGATCTCGCGGATCGAGCTTCCGAGTTGAAGAACGTGTACCGGCTTTTTCATACCTAACAGAATGGGGCCGATCGCTTCTGCGCCACCAATCTCCATCAGTAATTTATAGGCTATATTTCCGGATGCCAGGTTCGGGAATATCAACGTGTTAGCACCTTCCTGCGCCAATGCGCTGAATGGGAATGTTTCCTGTTGCAAGGCAGTGTTCAGTGCCACGTTAGCCTGTATATCTCCTTCTACTACCAGCGATGGATTTTTAGCTTTTGCCAGGCGCACGGCTTCGCGAGCCTTCTCCGGTATATCTCCTTTGGAAGAACCGAAGTTCGAGTACGACAGCATTGCTATGCGTGGTTCCATATCGAAGAACTTCACGCCACGTGCCGTGAGCTCTGTAATTTCAGCAAGCTCTTGTGCATTCGGATCTACATTTACAGTCGTATCCGCAAAGAAGAATGTGCCACGCTTATTGGTAATGATATACATACCCGCTACACGATTTACACCTTCTGCTGTACCTATGATCTGTAAAGAAGGAAGTATAGTTTTCGGGTAATCTTTTGTAAGACCGCTCACCAATGCATCGGCATCGCCAAACTCCACCATCATGGCGCCAAAGTAATTGCGCTCACGCATCATGCGAACACTGTCGAGATAAGTAAGTCCTTTACGCTGGCGCTTCTGGTATAATACTTCAGCATAGCGTTTTACCATCTCATCGTCTTCGCGCGGATAATATATAGGGCAATCCTGCAGATCGAGATTATGTTCTTCTATCAGTGCCAGTATCTCTTCGCGATTTCCGAGGAGAATAGGCTGTGCTATACCTTCATCTTTCAGAATTTGTGCCGCCTTCAGAATTTTGTGATGGTTCGCTTCTGCGAATACAACACGCTTCGGATTTTTCTTGGCACGATCGATAATGCGCGACATCAATTTCTGATCTATACCAATGCGCTTCTGCAGTTCATGATGGTATGCGCCCCAATCGGTTATAGGATGCTTCGCTATACCCGAATCCATAGCAGCTTTTGCGACCGCTGGCGATACCGTTGTAATAAGGCGAGGATCGAGTGGCTTCGGTATAAGATACTCGCGACCGAATTGTATCTTGTCGGTACCATACGCTTTCACAACCATATCGGGTACGGGTTCTTTCGCGAGGTTAGCCAGTGCATGTACAGCAGCAAGCTTCATGGCTTCGTTGATCTCGGTCGCGCGAACATCCAACGCACCGCGGAATATGTAGGGGAACCCTAATACGTTATTTACCTGGTTAGGATGATCGGAACGACCGGTTGCCAGAATAGCATCTTCTCTCGTTTTACGAGCGAGATTATAATCGATCTCCGGATTCGGATTAGCTAATGCAAACACGATGGGATCTTTCGCCATGTTGTTGAGATCATCCGGAGTTATAGCATCGGCAACGGAGAGACCTATAAATACATCTGCACCTTTCAGTGCTTCCTGCAGCGTGCTGCACTTGGTGTCGTTTACAAATTGTTTTTTGATATCATCGAGTCCGTTGCGTGAAGTGTTCAATACACCTTTGCTGTCGCACATGATGATGTTCTCTTTCTTCGCGCCAAGCGCTATATAGAGTTTTGTGCAGCTAACAGCAGCAGCGCCAGCACCATTCACTACGATTTTTATCTGATCGATTTTTTTCTCAACGATCTCCAAGGCATTGAGCAATGCAGCACAAGAGATAATGGCAGTACCATGCTGATCATCGTGCATGATGGGAATGTTCATCTTGTCACGCAGCTCGGTTTCTATTTTGAAACACTCCGGTGCTTTAATGTCTTCCAGGTTTACTCCGCCAAAGGTTGGCTCAAGCGATTTTACTATCTTGATAAAAGCATCCGGATCTTTTTCATCGATCTCTATATCGAACACATCGATACCGGCAAACTTTTTAAACAATACACCTTTACCTTCCATTACAGGCTTCGAAGCTTCAGGTCCTATATCTCCCAATCCGAGTACAGCCGTACCGTTGGATATTACAGCAACCAGATTGCCTTTGGATGTATACTTGTAAACATCTTCTTTGTTAGCATGAATTTCTTTGCAAGGCTCTGCTACACCTGGCGAATATGCCAGTGCGAGGTCGAGCTGTGAGCTTAATACTTTGGTTGGAACAACTTCAATCTTACCCGGCTGCCCATGCATGTGATAATTCAGGGCATCCTGTTTTCTGATCTTAATCGACATAGTATGAAATTAGACGCCAAATATAATCAGTGATTGTTGAAAGAGAAGCTTCAATATTTTTTCAAAACTGGATTAGAATGTGGAATTTGCTGCGCTATTGGTATGCCATCGGTAAAATGATGCATATCAACAGCAACAGCATAAATACTATAGCATACAATGGAAAAATCAGATATGATTTACGGCACCCGCGCAGTAATGGAAGCTATTGCCGCAGGAAAGGAAATCGAAAAAATAATGATCCAGTCAGGGCTTAGCAACGACCTGATAAAGGAGCTGATCAACGCTGCCAAGAAGAATAACGTGCCGTTTACTTTTGTGCCTGCAGAGAAACTGAAACGCATGTCGTCTAAGAATCACCAGGGCGTTATATGTTTGCTGGCAGCAGTATCTTTTGCTTCATTGGAAAATTTAATCGATCGCGCTTTCAGCGAAGGTCGTGAGCCGTTTTTTCTTTTGCTGGATCGTATAACTGACGTACGAAATTTTGGAGCCATTGCCCGTACGGCAGAGTGTGCCGGGCTTGATGGCATTGTGATCGGTGAGAAGGGAAGTGCTCCTATAACCAGCGATGCGATGAAGACTTCGGCAGGTGCGTTAAACCATTTGCCTGTTTGCCGTGAACGCGATCTGAAAAAAACATTACAGCTTCTTCGCGACAGCGGTATACGCGTAGTAGCGTGTACGGAAAAGGCGAGCAAGAATTTATACGAAGTAAATCTGAGCGGACCGATAGCTTTGATCATGGGTTCGGAAGAAGATGGTATCAGTGATCCGTTATTGCGTGAAGCAGAAGAGCTCGCCAAGATACCAATGAGAGGAAAGATTGGCTCGTTGAATGTATCTGTTGCAGCCGGTGTAGGTATATATGAAGTGGTAAGACAGCGGTTGAAATAACTTTATCTATACCTCTCTCAAAAAATAAAGCCCTTCACTGAAAGAGAAGGGCTAAGAATGAGGTCGTTATTTTTTAAAGTTCAATACGCAGCGTTCAATAATATCGCAGCATTCGTGGATCTGTTCTTCCGTAATAACTAAAGGAGGCGCCAGGCGAATAATGTTGCCATGTGTAGGCTTGGCCAGCAGGCCATGCTTCATAAACTCGACACAAAGATTCCACGCGGTTCCGCTTTCGGGTGTATCGTTAATAACAATAGCGTTTAGTAATCCTTTACCCCGAACCAATGTGATGAGCGATGTCTTCCTGATAAGCGCCTGCATACGCTCGCGGAAAATTATACCGAGTCGCTCAGCATTCTCAGCCAGCTTTTCATCTTTAACAACTTCGAGTGCTTCTATACATACGGCTGCTGCCAGCGGGTTGCCTCCGAATGTAGAGCCGTGCTCACCGGGTTTTATCACCAGCATTATTTCATCATCGGCCAATACACAAGATATAGGCATAACTCCTCCGGAGAGTGCTTTCCCTAATATCAGCAGATCGGGTCTTACATTTTCATGATCGGATGCCAGCATCTTTCCGGTGCGTGCTATACCGGTTTGTATCTCGTCCATCATCAGCAATACATTGTGCTGGCGACATAATTTCTCAGCGGTTTTCAGATAGCCTTCTGCCGGAACAAATACACCGGCTTCACCTTGTATAGGTTCTATCCACAACCCGCATACATTCGGGTTGGCCAACGCAGTGGCTAATGCTTCTACATCATTATACGCTACAATTTCGAAGCCTGGCATAAACGGACCAAAGCCTCTGCGCGAATCCGGATCGGTAGAGGCAGAGATGATTGTTGTTGTGCGACCGTGAAAATTTTTCTTTACAGCAACGATCACGGCCTGATCATCAGGTATACCTTTTCGGGTATATCCCCACTTGCGCGCAAGTTTGATAGCCGTTTCATTTGCTTCCGCTCCGCTGTTCATGAACAAAACTTTCTGATAGCCGAATGTTTCGCAGATATACTTCTCGGCAATGCCGAGTTTATCATTATAGAAAGCGCGCGAAGTAAGTGTAAGCTCTTTTGCCTGGTTGATCATCGCATTGATAATGCGCGGGTGGCAGTGGCCCTGGTTCACGGCACTGTAAGCAGAAAGCGAATCGTAATAACGTTTTCCTTCTACATCCCAAACAAACACTCCTTCGCCTTTGCATAACACTACGGGAAGCGGGTGGTAATTATGCGCACCATACTTATCTTCCAATAGAATTGCCTGCTGGCTGGAGTTAATTGTTTCGATCATAAAATTTCAAAATTATATATTACAAATCTATCAAATAGGTGTGTGAAACCCTAAATGATTGTATTATCGCAAAAGTTATTTTCGTTAGGAGTAAAGATGGTATTACGTATAAAAGCGCTGATTATCTCGCGGGATTTATGCTATAGGCGCTTTACAGCTATAAATTGTGATCAGGAGAAAATGTTTTGCTTTAGAAATTTTGTTGTTAAAAAATATCAATAGGTCTTCAGCAAAGATGCTCTGAACCAAATACAGCCCACTCCGTTTCAGAATAACTCGCGATAAAGATTGAACGTTATTGGCCCTCATTCGGGTTGTTAATATATTTACAGCGCATGGAAATTATTTTTTTAATAGTTGGTGTCAGTGTCGGTGCAGTTGCTGCATGGCTCGTTTTCAAATTCAAATCGTCTGCCGAAACACAGTCGGCAACTTCTTCTATACTACTGGAGCAGGAAAAGAATAAAGGACTACATAATCAACTCAGCGAATTAAAGCACGAGCTGGATGCCGAGCGACACAAAGTGCTGGAAGCAAATAATAGTCTTGCCGCTTCGGAAGCAGACTATCGTAACCTGCAGGAAAAATTACAGGATCAGCGCAAAGAACTGGAAACACTCAACGAGAAGTTTACCCTGCAGTTCAAGAACCTGGCTAACGATATATTTGAAGAGAAGAGTAAGAAATTTACCGAACAGAATAAATCAAACCTGTTTGATCTGCTCAAGCCGTTGGGTGAAAAGATCATGGAGTTTGAAAAGAAAGTAGAAGAAACGCATAAGGATAATATATCGCGTAACTCTGCGCTGCGCGAGCAATTGGAAAATCTGCAGAAGCTCAACGTACAGATGACGCGCGAAGCGGAGAACCTGACGCGTGCTTTACGAGGCGATACAAAAACACAAGGTGCGTGGGGTGAATTTATACTCGAAAGTATTCTGGAGAAATCCGGACTCGAAAAAGACCGCGAGTATTTTATACAGGAATCATTCACTACAGTAGAGGGCAGACTTCGTCCGGATGTAATTATACGTTTGCCGGAGAGTAAACACGTGATCATCGACTCGAAGGTGAGTCTTACAGCGTATAACAATTTTGTGAATGCAGAGTCGGAAGAAGAGAAAGTACAATCCCTGAAGAGCCACCTCACGTCTATACGCCAGCATATGAAATTGTTGGGCGATAAAAATTACCAGAAGAACATCAGCGACAGCAGTCTCGATTTTGTGATCATGTTTATACCGATCGAGCCTGCCTATATATTGGCCATTCAAAGTGAGAAGACACTATACGAAGAAGCATTGGAGAAACGCATTGTATTTGTGAGCCCAACGCTGTTGATACCTTCGTTGCAGTTGATCAAGAACACATGGAAGCAGGAGTACCAGACACGCCACGTGCTGGATATAGCGAACAAAGCCGGAGATCTGTATGATAAATTTGTTGGCTTCTCGGAAGACCTGATTACGCTCGGCCGCCATCTTGATTCTTCGAAGAAGTTCTATGAAGAGTCTATGAAAAAATTATCCGTAGGAAGCGGAAACCTCGTGCGCAGAGTAGAAGACCTGAAGAAGCTGGGTGCACGCGCCAGCAAGAGTATAGATTCTAATTTATTGAAACGCTCCGAAGATCAGGCTGATCTGTTTGACAAGTAAATATCAACTAAGTATATAAAAAAGGCTTGAAATATATATTCAAGCCTTTTTTATGTAATAACGGGAGCGCGTCGGTCATTGTCATGTCACCGCTACAGAATTTGACCGGTGCTATATATGTACTCTCAGTAAATACGCCCGATGTTAGCAACAATAATCTTCTTCAGCTCCAGCGGATCGATCAAACCTTGTTTGCCGTATATAATTTTTCCGCCTGGCGCTATAAATAGTGTATACGGTAATGAGCCTTCCCACTTTTTATCTAATGCATCAAGGAAAGCATACTTGTCGCCTTTGAAAATATAGTTCCTGGTAGAAGCCTGTTTCTTGGTGAGGAAATTGAGTGCATTGGGTTTCCTATTAATGTCATCAAGGCTGATTGTGATCAACTCAAACTCGCGGTTGCGATACATCCGGTTCATATTTACAAACTCCGGGAACTCGGTAACACACGGGCCGCACCATGTAGCCCATACGTTGATGAGCTTATAGTTCATGCCTTCGTTTTTGAGCAATTGTTTTAACTGAGGCAGATCAATGTCTTCGATCGTTACCTGTTCTTTCGCCCATTCTTCTGCGGCTTTGTTTGCATAGTCACGTTTATCCGGCCACTTGATGGAGCAACCAAATGTTTTTGTTTTCTCTACCGGTACAGATTTACCGGTAAGTAATGCATCAAGCGCATTGCGCGTGTCTTGCGTTTTGGCAGTGCCGGGCTTTTCGCCATCGTCAATGCGGCCGGTATAGCGCAGCGTTCGCTTCTCATCGAATATAAATACATGCGGTGTTGCCTGCGGCCCATACTTCATGGCAACAGCCGATGTTTCGCCATCATACAGGTAAGGGAAATTATACTGCTTGTCTTTAGCACGTATCTTCATTTCTTCAAACGTATCGCTCAAATCAGTATAGCCTAATTCATCCAGGCGTATAGCCTTGGGGTCGTTGGGAGAGATGGCTATTATACCAACACCGCGCGAGTTATAGTCTGTTGCCAGTTGTTTAATGCGGTCTTCATACGCCTGCGCAGTAGGGCAATGGTTGCATGTAAATACAATGGCCAGAAATTTATACTGACTGAAATCTTTCAGGCTATAGGTTTTACCATCGGTTGCCGGCAATGAAAAATCAGGAGCGGCAGCACCGATCTCAAGCGGTGCAGGATCTGTTACGGCATATAGTGCCGTTGAAAAGAGAGCCAGAATGAGAAAAAGAACGTTCTTCATAAGCGAAAGGGTTGTTGTGTTGCAGATTTTAAAATTAACCAAAAGTTGTTTTGGGTTAAACTGTCGACTGTCTCTTAAAAATTTACCGCTCCGGCACCGTGTTTGATCGGTAATATCGACTCCCGGTCGATAGAACTATACTAGGGGGTAATGATTACAAGTTATATCTTTGCCATAACATTATGCGAATCCTACTTACCCTGTTACTGATCGCGATAGCATGCGCCACAGCCGATGCGCAGTCTTCGAAGAAGAAGCGAAGGAGAGAGTCTTCGGAAGCATCTGAACAAAACTCGCCTACTACGCTCGAACCATACTATCCAAAAAAAGAGTATGGCCCTAAAAAGTCACGCAACAAAAAAAGAGGGGGTGGCCCTACATACGAATCGCAAGACGAGTATGAAGCACGCATGCGCGAAACGGTAAAGACTATACGCAGGAATGAAAGGCTTATGATGAAGCCGCAGTATTCTAACCCGATGTACTTCGGCCATAAACGTCCGCCAAAGAAAAGACCACCGAATAAAATGAAGTATTGCAAAGTGTGTGGCATTCGTCATTAGATCGCAATCCAATCAACACCACTCGATAGAAGCAGCCTCTGACTTTGTTCAGGGGCTGTTTTGTTTTTAAATGATCCCACACATTTTTACTTCATGTTACGATCGCTGTGCGCTCGCTATATTTCTATTGCTATTCTGCAGGCGTTTCTTTAATATCAGCATTTCGTTAAGAGCCCTTTCTTTCAAACAGCCCCTAATTATTTTTTATGATCAAGCTAACAGCATTTTTTAAGAAGAACATTATTTACCTCGCAGTGATTGTGATCCTGATTCTGATGTTGATCACCTCGCTGTTTGCATTTCGAAATCAACGCATAATGCACGAAACAACTTCAATGGTAAAGGAAGCAGAGCTCGCATTGAACAAGAGTACTGAACTGATACGCTGGCTGAATCTGATGGACCTCGGAGTGCGCGGCTATGCGCTGGGAAAAACAGATCCGTTGCTGGATCCTTTTACGATTGCTATGAAAGGTAATCCTGCTGATATGGATACCATTCGCAGGATTATGGAGGAGCAGAAATTTCCGACACAGAATTTTGAAAAGTATATAACGGTTATACATGAATATGCTGACTTCTGCCGGCAAATGATTGCGCTCGCAAAAGTAGATAGCATGACACAGTTTAAACAACTGATGGCGGAAGACCGCGGCTTTCAGGTGTGGAAAACATACCAGGGCTTTGCTACTGATTTTGTGGCACATGAGCGCGCCTTGAAGGAGCAGGCAGAGAATCGCTATACCGCTGCTGTGCGCAGCAATGTTATTATACAAATATTGTTGCTGGTACTGGGTATACCTTGCCTGTATATTATTTTCTATCGCATTCGCGGGCAGGAGTCGCACAGGCAATCGCTCTTGCTAAATCTCGAACAGAATAACCGGAAGTTAGTGTTTGATCCGGGTACACCGGTAAATGAAGATGCACGTGCTATACTGGATACTTCCATTGAGAATATTCGAAATGCTTCGGACTTTATCCGGAAAATTACTTCAGGTGATTTTGGTGCTACATGGCCCGGACTGAATGAACAGAACTCGACCCTCAATCACGAAAATCTTTCGGCTACGCTAATCAACATGCGCGACCAGATGAAGCGTATACAGGAAGAAGATGGCAGACGTATATGGGCAACCGAAGGACTTACGAAATTTACCGAGCTCATTCGCCAGCATCAGGACGATGCTATAGCGTTGGCTGATCATGCAACACGTTTCCTGGTGCGTTACCTCGAAGCGCAGCAGGCCGGTACATTTATACTTCAGGAAGATGAAGCAGAAAATCAATACCTCGAACTAACAGCCTGCTATGCCTTTGATAAAAAGAAATTTGTAGAGAAAAGAATAGATATAGGGCAGGGACTTATCGGACAGACATTTCTGGAAGGAAGTACGATAATTATGAAAGCCGTACCCGATGGCTATACGCAGATCACTTCCGGGTTGGGCGATGCCACACCTTCGTGTATACTGATTGTACCGATGAAGTATAGCGAAAAAATAGAAGGCGTGTTGGAACTGGCGGGCTTTACCGAGTGGCAGGAGTATCAACAGATCTTTGCTGAGAAAGCTACCGAGTATATGGCTGCTGCTATATCTACCGTGCGGGCTACACAAAAGATGCGCACTATGGTAGAGCAGATGCGTGCACAAACGCAACAACTGCATTCGCAGGAAGAAGAGATGCGCCAAAACATGGAAGAGCTTGCCGCCACGAACGAAGAGATGCTGCGAAAGGAAGCAGAGTATATTAACAAGCTACGTGCTGCTGGTATAGATTAATAGCGGGAAGTTGAAAGTGTAAAGCTTAAAGAAATCCAGAAGACGCAGCGTTGCACAAAGTATATTCAAGCTTCCAATCTCTCTGTATTTATCTGCGTTCATCCGCGAGATCCGCGGGAAAAAATGTATTAATCTGTGTAAATCCGTGAGTTCTGTAGGAACCAAAATGCATTTATTTCCCGCAGAACTCACAGAAGTATATATCAGTTTAATTTGAGTTCTGCTTTCAATCCTTTGATGTGATTGATCAGCGCCTGCTCCCACGTAACATCCGAATCCCACTTGGTGCCGAGGAATACATTGCCGGAATCTATATGTTTGAAATATACTTTATATACCGGTGTGTTAGAAGGTATATTCTTAAGCTGCTGCTGTGTATCCGGGTAAGTTACCGATACCAGTGCGCTCTCGGATTTTGTCATCGGGTAGCCGAGTAATTCTTTTAAGGCACTGCCTCGTGTATGAACAATGCACAGAACATAC
The DNA here is from genome assembly GCF_036568665.1 of Ohtaekwangia sp. Taxonomy (GTDB): domain Bacteria; phylum Bacteroidota; class Bacteroidia; order Cytophagales; family Cyclobacteriaceae; genus Ohtaekwangia. The sequence continues at coordinate 16,174 of NZ_DATCSD010000083.1, forward strand.
AGCGATCCTTGTTTGCGCAATTCTTTTTCGGTTAGTCCGGGTTCAGTGAGTTTATACTTGAGCGGGTAATGCTCTTTGAATATCTCTTCAAGTCTTTTGTCGAGCGCTTCATCGCCAAACTTGGGCACAGCGAGCGGATCTACTTTCAGATCTATAGCGAAGAACTCATTGCGCTTGCCCAGTATAGGATTTATAGTAAGTCCTGTTTCCGGCACATCGTTTATCAGCAGGTTCAGTTTCTTTTGCTGGCCGGAGGTTGTACGGTATACATTCTTTAATAATTCTGTAAGTATAGCATTGGAAGCGCTCCATGCATTTTGCTTCGGATCAACGATGTTATCCTTTCCATTAAAGAATGTGATTACAATCCGGTATATATTTTCTTTCTTCTCAATCAATACAATATTGGTGATCTCGCGCTTCTCCAAAAAATCGGAGAACGCGCGCGTTATATCTTTTCCGGACATGAGCATATCCAGCTCGTGGTAGGCAACGGCATCGATACCCGACCGCTGAAAATATTCCTGCACGGTATTCAGGTCTTTTTCCGTCAGGGTATAATCGTAGAATACAGCTGTGCGCGTGCTTAGTAACTTTTCGGGTAAGCCTCCTGCCAGGTTTAACTGATCGATCCAGTTCTCTTCCCGGAAATACGGTTGAGCATACAAAGTATGCAGACTGATAACAAGAAATATAGGGATGAGGAAACGAACTTGCATATAGATATTCAGTCGATTAGCCATCTGGCTTCCATTCGCGGAAGCGAGTAAAAAACGAAAATAGGTATTAATCTATTTTAAATGCCAATAAAAAAACCGGAATCATCCGATTTCACCGGGTAAGTGTGCAGGTCAGGCGAAGAGGAGTCGCAGGCTCTTCCGCTTTTAAGATCGAACCTATAGCCATGCCAGGGGCAGATAATCTCGCCCAGGAAATTTACCTGCCCTTTGCTGAGCGACTCTCCATTGTGCGAGCAGGCATCCTGCACCGCCTGAAAATTACCTGCGTGCAGCACCAGGCAAATACGCTTGCCATGAATTACCAGCAGTTGAGGTCTGTCTTGTGTAATTCTATGGCGTGCTTCTGTATCATTGGCAAAGATTTTTATCCACTCCATGTATTGTCGTTGGTTGCGTGATTGATAATGAATATATTGTCCGGATCTAAATCCATACCTATGTCGATGAGAAAATTTCTGTATAGCCTCGCGCTTTTGTTCGCTGTTGTTACTGTGCAAGCGCAGGTCAATCCCAAAGTGCAGGCTAAGTTAGAGCAGCAAGCCAAAGAGATTGAAAGTAAAGTTATAGAATGGCGCAGACACCTTCATCAATATCCGGAATTATCAAACCGTGAAGTAAAGACAGCGGCCTATGTGGCGGAACATCTGAAGGCACTGGGCATTGAAGTACAAACCGGAGTGGCGCATACCGGTGTAGTGGGATTACTCAAAACAGATAAGCCCGGACCCGTGATTGCCCTGCGTGCTGATATGGATGCACTGCCGGTAACAGAACGCAACAGTCTTCCATTTGCTTCGAAAGAAAAAGCAGTCTTCAACGGACAAGAGACCGGTGTGATGCACGCCTGTGGTCACGACTCGCACGTAGCTATATTGATGGGTGTAGCAGAGATACTTTCAAAGAATAAAAAAGATCTGAAGGGCACAATCAAATTTATATTTCAACCGGCAGAAGAAGGACCTCCTGCAGGTGAAGAAGGTGGTGCCGACCTGATGGTGCGCGAAGGTGTACTCGAAAATCCAAAAGTAGATGTGATCTTCGGCATGCACATACAAGGTATACGCAAGCTCGGGCAGATAGCCTATAAACCTGCGGGCATGATGGCGGCTTCCGATTGGTTTACGATTAAAGTATATGGCAAGCAATCGCATGGCTCGGCACCGTGGCTCGGTATAGATCCCATTGTAGTATCGGCACAAATTATCAATGGTATACAAACCATTATCAGTCGCCAGACAGAGTTAACGAAAGAACCTGCCGTTATATCGGTTGGTACTATCCATAGCGGTATACGCCAGAATATCATTCCCGAATATACCGAAATGACCGGCACCATTCGCACGTTTGATGAGAACATGCAGAAAGATATACATGAACGTCTCAAGCGCACCGCTGCAAGTATAGCAGAGAGTGCAGGCGCGCGCGCAGAAGTGGAAATCACGAAGATGACTCCGGTTACGTACAACGATCCAACACTGACAGAAAAAATGGTAGCGAGTTTAAATAAAGCTGCTGGCGAGCAGAATGTGGCGCGTATACCAGCCGTTACCGGTGCAGAAGACTTTGCATACTATCAAAAGAAAATACCCGGATTCTTTTTCTTTGTGGGCGCGTGCCCTCCGGAGATACCGGTAGAAAAAGCTGCATCGCACCACACACCTGATTTTATGATGGACGATCGTGGTATGCTTACAGGGCTAAAGGCCATGCTAAATGTTACGGTTGACTATATGTATATGAAATAGGCTATATTTCTTTTAATAGAAGTATAGCTTTCCTTTTTCAGGTTGTCAGTTGGGAACACCTGACAACACTTAAGTCCCTCTCGAGGGACTTTTTAATTTGAAACGATGTGAAAAATAATTTATATCTTTTTATGGAATATCGGTGCGAGCTGAATCTTACTGTTGAATTTAATGATCAGCCGTATGAAAAACGCATTGGGTATATCTGTTCCTCAGCCTTGTTCAGAAAAATGGGAGAGCTTTAATAAAACTTCAGCAGGAGGTTTCTGCGGCAGCTGCCAGAAGGAGATAATTGATTTTAGCACCTGGACGGATGAGCAGATTAAACTATATTTCAAAAACAGAAAACAACCCACGTGCGGTCGTTTTGCAACGCACCAACTGAAGACCTACACGCTGTACGAGCCGGCTACTCCGGCATCGCGCTGGATGCCGCTCTCTGCTTTGGGCCTCAGCATGATGCTG
>NZ_DATCSD010000084.1:0-10930 GCF_036568665.1 Ohtaekwangia sp.
TGCTTTAAGCACACGCAGCAGCGACCAGGTGAAGAATGTAAATGGCAATGATATGCCACAAGCCCCGCACTGGATAGCCAACAGCGAAGTAACATACAAGCCAAAGTATATAAAAGGGTTGCGTATAGCCGTGGAGTGGCAGCGCATCAGCACGTGGTACCAGGATCAGATCAGCAAAGTGAAATATGATGATCGCGGTTTTCTCGGCATGAAAGGCGTGAGTTACCTGAACCTGCGCGCAGGCTATACCTGGAAGAGTGTCGAATTGTTTACCAACGCGATGAACCTGACGGACGAGCTATATGCGAATGCTGCGACTCGCGGCAACAATGCAACAGACCGCACTACCTATACACCTGCGGCACCGCGCACCGTTGTGATGGGTATACAGTATAATTTTTCAGGTAAGAAATAATTGAATCATTCATGAAAGAAACATCTGTATCGTTTCAAAAAGCCGCTGAGTCGGTGCAACCTGCAACAGAGGGTGCAACACAACGTATCCAACAGACTATAAAGCGAAATATATATCGCTGGCATCGTATTATCGGTATCATTACCATTATACCCGTTATCTGCTGGACGGTGAGTGGTAGCATGCATCCGTTTATGGCGCATTGGTTTAAGCCTGCTATACCGCACGAGTTTATCGTGCCAACGCCTTTACCAAAGGATAAAATTATACTCTCGCTGCAGGATATACTGGCGAAGAACAACATCCGTTCATTTCGCAATGTCAGAATCGTGATGATGGAGGATACTCCGTATTATCAACTCAAGAACGAAGTATATAATCTTGATTATTACTCCGCTATAGATGGCACGCGTTTACCGGATGGCGACAGGCATTATGCAGAGTCACTCGCGCGCTACTTTCTGGCCGACAGTGTTTCCAAAATAGCATGGATGGAAAAGATCACGGAGTTTACTCCGCAGTATCGCTATGTAAACCGCTTGTTGCCTGTGTGGCAGGTAAGCTTCGAGCGTGACGATAACATGGATGTATATATCGATACAGAGCAAACACGACTTGGTACCTTTAACAACAATCAGCGTAAAGTATTCCTCTGGATCTTTGGCAACTTTCATAACTGGGAGTGGCTTAGCAATATGACCAATAACTGGCTTCGTATTACCATTATGATCGTGTTGCTCATTGTTATTATCTCATCAGCGGTAAGTGGTGTGGTGGTATATGGTTTCTTCTGGAAGCGTTTCAGTAAACCGGCTGTTGAGAACCGAACGAGTTATCTTCGCAGGCATCATCGGAAGATTGGTGTAGCGGTATCATTCGTTACATTGACCTTTGCTGTTAGTGGCGCCTATCACGCCTCGATGAAATATACTCCGGATGACCGACAGGAATACATTCACCAACCGGTGCTGCTTTCAAATGAAGTTACTACTTCCAGCCTGGCATTGCCCGTAAATTGGGAACGGGTGTCAAATATAGCACTGGCTAAAATTGGTAAAGAAGTATTTTACCAGGCGTTCTATACCCGTACTGAGGATGAGCCCAGCGATATTATGTACCTGAATGCTATTACCGGTGGGCAATTGAGGGATGGAAATATAGTATATGCGCGTCAACTGGCTAAGAAGTTTTTCCTGGCATCGCTTACCAGCAATCCTCCGGCTTGTTGCGAAGTAATGGAAAGTTACCAGGAAGCCAATGCACCGGCTATGCCTGCCTTTCAGCAAGCCGCTTTTCTTACGGCATTCAATCGTGAATATGGGTTTGTGAACAAGCGACTACCTGTAGTAAAACTGGATTATAATACACCACAGCATTTAAGCTATTATATAGAGCCTGCTACCGGAAGATTGGCTGCACGCATAGAGGACAGCGACCGTAATGAAGGCTATACATTTGCCGTGTTCCATAAATATCTGTTCATGGACTGGGCCGGTAAAAATGTTCGCGATGGTGTTATGCTGTTTGCAGCACTGGGTGTATTAACCGTATCGGTGCTGGGGTTGATTCTTTTTGTGCGCACTGCGCGGTAGTACCTCATCCCGAACCTTTCTCCTTCTGAGAAGGGCTTTAAAGTCCCTCTCCTTTTTGGAGAGGGACTTAGGGTGAGGTTACTTCCCTATATTCATAATGCGTACAATCTTTTCGAAGATGGCGGTGTTTTGATATACTCCGCTAAATTCGCTGGCACCTGCTCCATAGGCAAATACAGGAACCATTACAGAGGTATGATCTTGTGTGCTGAAGTTTCCGTAGATATAGCCTTTCTTCATATCGCCATCTAGTAATGTGAGTCCACCGGTTTCGTGGTCGGCTGTAATTACGAGCAGCGTTTCAGGGTGCTCGTCTACATATTGCATGGCTGCGCCTATAGCTTCATCGAAGTCGAGCATTTCGCGCACTACAAATTCCATGTTGTTGGCGTGTCCGCCATGATCGATCTGTGCACCTTCGGCCATAATAAAAAAGTCGCTGTTGTCTTTCGTAAAAGTGTTCAGACTTTTCTGTAATGCTTTGGTAAGAAAATTACCACGGCCCTGCTTCATGGATTTAGCAGCGGCATTATCCAATACTACATAACGCGATGAGCGGATCGTATCCATCGCCTGCAGATTGGTTGCCACCGTATACCCGTTGCGTTGTAACAGTGGTGCCAGGCTGCTGCCATCTTTGCGTGTAGTAAAATGAGTAACACCACCACCCATGAGTATATCTACGTGTGCGCCAATAAAATCGCTAGCGATTGCTTCACTCGAAGCACGATCGAGTGCATGTGCATAGAATGCTGCGGGTGTTGCATCGGTTATATCACCGGCAGAAATTACAGCCGATCGTATCTTCTTGTCGAATGCAAGATCAGGTATAGTAAGAAGTGGTCTGCCGGTTGTATCTACACCCACAGCACGGTTACGCGTTTTTGTACCGGAGGCCATTGCAGTAGCACCTGCAGCAGAATCGGTAATATAGTTATCGGCTGAATAGGTGAGCGAGAAACCAATCGTTGGAATATTGAAGAGATTTAGTTTGGCACCGTTCGCAGTATAGCCAGCATACATTTGCGCGAGTCCCATGCCATCACCGATCAGGAGTATAACACGCTTTGTGTTTGTTGTTGTATGTGCTGGTTTTGTTGAACGCACATCGTGAAAGGTATCATTCTGAAACGATGCTTCGGGAGCTTTGGCAATGAAAGTGGCAAGTGCTGTTACATTGTCTGTGCCGATATAGTCTACCTGTAGTTTTTGCAATGTGCGCCATGCATTAACCTGGTCGGGTGTAGCCCAGAAACGTATCTTCTTGCCGCGTGCGTGTACACTGGCAATGGCATCCTGAATTTTCTTTTTGTCGGGTGCGAGTATAATGCCTTTTCCATTCCAGGTAGTATAGCTGGAGAAATCATCACTGATCATACTTACCCGTGCAAGCTGCTGAGGTGTATACACCACGGTTGGCCGGCCATCAAAATGTATATAGTTTGGAAACTCTGCCCAGCGTGAAGGATCGGGCACCGAGCCGCTGATCGTAATAGTGAGTGCACTGCAGTTTGTGAGTGCCGGATATTTCTTTAGTTTCTTTACGAGTGCCTGCAGCGTAGGTATACCTTCGGTCTTCAGATCGATAAGCAGGTTGAGCGGTGTGCCTTTGGCGTATACCCCACCGTTGTGAAATTTTATTTTTTCGGCCAGCGGTGCCAGGTATAGTTTATCAAGTGTTTTATCGGTAGCGATCTCCTTATCAGTATGTGCTACATATAGCTCGTTATTCAGCAGAAATACATCGGCCTCGATGGAACCCACCTGCTGGTAATAGGCAGCGAAGAAAGGTATGGGTTGCACATAATCATTATGGGCATGAATGGAAGACGAAGTATATACCTGCGAAAAACCGGCACGCGATGCTGCCAGCACAAAGAGTAATAGAAAGAGTTTTCTCATAGAATAAGAGACGATGAAATATAAAGTGTCAAATGTAAGCAATCAGGATCAATCGTGGCCCGAATCAGGATGGACGGAATCATTGTGTGATCGCAGTCGCTGGATGCGTATGTACCAGTTGATGGAAGCGATCGATATCGAAAGGCTTCAGCATAACCGATTCAAATCCTGACTGCAATAATTTTTTATAGCGTGGGCGATCTACATGGCAGGTAGTAGCGAATGCTTTGAATGGTACAGGACTGATGCTGCGCAGATCGGAGAGGAGCTCCAGGCAGTCCATATCTTCTTTCAGTGTTACATTCAGCAGGGCTATATCGAAGTTGTGACTGAGGGCAAAAGCAACAGCTTCTTTGGAAGACGACAGTGTTGTTACACCATAGGATGGCATGAGAAGCTTTTTCAAAATGAACCTGTCAACCTGAACATCATCAACCACTAATACATGCATGGTGTCTTGAAAAATTTGAAGCAAAGGTATAGGGGCAATTTCGTTATGATTGCAAGAGAAGATCAACAAAACATTAACAGTATGTTTCGTACTTCTGTTATCAGGTATTGCCGGCCAGCAGGTTAATGGTGAGTGCTACTACAAATGTATTGAGTGCAAACGAAATGAGGCCGTGTACAAATACATTTCTGCGGATCTTGCGCGAGGTAATGTTCACATCCGATACCTGGAAGGTCATGCCAATTACAAACGAAAAATAGGCGAAGTCGAGGTAATCCGGATTTTGTTCACCGGGAAATACCAATCCTTTTGTGCGTGTGTTTCGCATAACCACTGAGCGATGATCGTAGTATAAATGGGCATAGTGAAAGGTAAACACCGTATGTACCATGGCCCATGATAACAACATGCCGACAATGGCAGCGGGCAGATAGATGCTGTGATTGTTATGAAAAGAATCGCGCGACATCACTAACAATATAACCGTAAGCATACTGGCAAGCGAAGCGATCACAATCAGCAGGAAAAGAAAAAAACGACTGCTGTCTTCCTGTGCTACGATCTTTTGTATCTGCGTAGTGGAGTGGTGCAGAAAAATGATCCAGCTGGTCAGTAAAAAGAAAACAGCAAATACATCCCAGAGTAGTATATATTTCACTAGTGGGTATACATCGGCTGTATATACCATCGGGAAGGCGATCGCAGTAAAACACAAGGCAATGATTACGCGGTGCAGGGCACGTATCTTCAATAAGAATTTCCGAAAGAACATCACAGGAATTGCAAAAAGCTAAAGTTAAAGAAATACCGGTATAAGTAATGCGGTATAAGATATATAATAGCGTTAGCAATACCGCGTTCTCTTATGTAAATTCGCTTCGCGACAAAACAGGAAAGGTTGTGGCAGGGAGAAAACATTTGTCCGTGGTTTACGTTCTATTCGCAATACTTTTTATTCTCTATAAATACAACACGATATGAAAACGAAAACCCTCTACAGCCTGGCGTGCGTGATGCTTATTACATGGCACGCTTCTTCGCAGACACTGATCACACAGGTAAAGCCTGCCGACTCCAAGAAATGGGGTTACGCCAATCTGAAAGGCGAGATCATTATACAGCCTCAATATGAAAAATGTTATGAGTTCTCGTCTGATGGTTATGCACCGATATACGATACGAAAGTGCGTCAGTATTATTTCATCAATACGAAAGGAGAGAAGCTGGCAACCGAAATAAAAGACTTTAAACTTATTGATGGGTTGGGCTTTGACCTGAAAGGTTTTGAAGATGGTTTAGTACCGATAAGACAAGGCGAGAAGTGGGGCTATCTGGACACCAATGGAAAGATCGCTATACCTGCCAAGTACGAGCATACCTCTGCGTTCAACGGAGGCCATGCGATAGTAGAAAAAGATTCTAAATTTATAGTGATAGATAAACATGGTAACGAAACCACTATAGATATACCGGGTGTGCTCGATGTAAAACCTTTTGCAGAGAAGCTGGCACCTTTCAGAGCTGCCGATAAGAAATTTGGTTTTATCAATGAACAAGGTAAAGTAGCTATACCGGCACAGTTTGAAAGTGTAGGCTATTTTTCCGGTGGATTGGCCTGGGCCAAGTCGATGGATAAAAAAGTGGGATATATAAATACTGCAGGCGAGTGGATTATAAAACCTCAGTTCGATGTAGCGAAAGAGTTTGATGCCAAGAGCGGCATGGCGCGCGTCAAGAATGCCGATCAGTGGGCGTATGTAAACAAGTCCGGCTCGCTGGTATATGTAAAGGATACCAATCTGTGGGGCGACTTCTCTAACGGATTAGCGCAGGGGAGAAAGAACGATAAAGTTGGTTTCTTCAACACGAAAGGTGAGTGGGTAATAGAACCCAAGTTTGATGCAACACGCGATTTCAAAAATGGTTATGCTGCTGCCAAGCAAGGCGATAAATGGGGATTGATCGATACCAAAGGCGATTGGGTTATTCAACCAACATTCGATGGTATTAAAGATATGGAGCTGGTAGGTAACTAGAGCATTATACCTGTAATGCTATAGAAAGCCGTTCAGAAGGTCATTCTGAACGGCTTTTCTTTTTAATTACCGTTCAGGGAAATTGGAAAAACATCGGTGCAACATTGTTGCAGGAATGTTTTAGATTCATACCTTTGCTACATTATTAATAAACTGTGAAGCGAAAGATCATTCATCGTGCCTTGTCTTTCCTGCTGATAGCGATGTTGCTGTTCAGCCAGGTGGCGCTGAATTTCTTTCACGATCATCACGCATACCGCACGCGTGCGGGTCTTGAGCAAAAAGATAAAACGTTGCAGAAGCATGTGCAGCACTGCAAGGTATGTTCGCTCGAGATCATGTCTGGCTTGTTCTATGAAAATATAGTGCAGCCAACCGTTGTCCAATTTCTGAAAACAGAAGATCCTGTATTTCACGCTGATCTTGACTGCACATTTACAGGCTTTGCACAAGGCCGCGCTCCTCCTGTTGCTATAGTATAAATTCCGGCAATAACTTTCTGATCATCACACCGTGATCATGCCGGCTGCTTTCTTCCGGAAGCACATTTCCCTTTGTTACAACTTTATAATCTGTGAATACATTTATCAAAATGTTTTTGGTAATCATGTTGATACCGGCTTATGCCAGGTCGCAAGATGCTTGCTCGCTCTCTATAAAGGGAGGAGTATATGATGCGGACACACGACAGTCGTTGCCGTTTGCCGCTATATATATACAGGCAAACGAAGGCGTAACGGCTGATGGCTCCGGGAATTACCAGGTGCACGCGCTGTGCCCCGGTAAATATACCTTGATCTGCATGTTGCTCGGGTATAAAACGGATACTGTAACGCTTGCCATAGCGGGAAATACAACACAGCATTTTTACCTGAAGCCGGAAGCAACCACCATTACCGAAGTGGAAGTAGAAGGAAAACGTGATGACGATCGCGCACTGGTATCACAGTCGGTAGCGGAGATCGCGAACGAAGAGTTGATCAGTATGCGTGGCACATCACTGGGCGAAGCATTGAAGAGTGTGCCGGGAGTATATACATTACAATCGGGGCCAACCATCTTTAAACCGGTTATACACGGTTTACACAGCAATCGTATCTTGATCTTTAACAACGGCGTGCGGCAGGAAGGACAACAGTGGGGATCGGAACATGCTCCCGAGATCGATCCCTTTGTGGCCACCAGGCTCTCCGTTATACGCGGTGCTGCCAGTATACGCTATGGGTCTGATGCTATAGGCGGTGTAATTTTAGTAGAGCCGCCTCCGGCCAACGCTACACCAGGTGTGCGTGGCGAAGTAAATATAGTGGGCGCCAGCAACAACCGCATGGGCGTTACTTCAGGTATATTACAGGGAGCATTCGGTAAAAAACTTACCGGGCTCACGTGGAGTTTGCAAGGCACGTATCGCAGGGCCGGTAATTCGAAAACACCGCATTATTATCTGGAGAACTCCGGTTTTCAGGAGGGTAATTTTTCAGGATCGCTTGGCTATAAACGAAAGAACTATGGCGGTGATATATACTATAGCGAGTTCAACACCAAGCTGGGCATCTTTACCGGTACACATGCCGAGACTATATCTGACCTGCAGGCAGCTATTGAACGACCGGAGCCCATCACGCCTTCGTACTTCAGCTATAAGATTGACCGGCCGTATCAACAGGTAAAACATCAGTTGGCCAAAGCGAGTGCCTTCTATATTTTCAGAAATGAGAGCCGGCTCGATGTGATCGTAGCGCGCCAGCAGAATGAACGCTCGGAATATGATTTTGTTCCCCTGAGCGGGCGACTCAACCCGGAGTTATACCTGCGACTGGTAACGCATACGGCTGATATACTTTACAAACATGCGGCCATCGGTAAATATACCGGTACGCTTGGCTTTAACGGTATAACACAAGGTAATGTGCGGCAGTATGAAATGCTCATCCCCAATTTCCGGAATTATGGCGGTGGTATATTTTATATCGGCAAGTGGACGAGCGATCGCCTGGTGCTCGAAGCCGGTGCACGATACGACTATCGCTGGTTACGGGTATATACCCTGGACAACAACACGGCACAGGTTGTTACACCTACATGGGATTTTAATAACGTAACGGGAACGATCGGTTCACAATATTATCTGAAGCCCAACCTGTCGTGGGCGGTAAATATAGGTACAGCCTGGCGTGCACCAACAGTAAACGAACTAATGTCGCAGGGAGTGCACCAGAGTGCAGTGGCTTATGAGATCGGTAATCCCAACCTGCATTCGGAGCGTGCCTATAATTTCAGTACATCGCTGCACTATCATAGCGACCGGTTTCATGGCGAACTCGGACTCTATAACAATATTATTGACGGGTATATATTTCTGAAGCCCGATTTGAAATATATACATACCATTCGCGGATCGTACCCTACATTTACCTATACACAGGTGAATGCACGCTTTCGCGGAGTGGATCTTTCCGGTACGTATAATCTTACTGATTCACTCAGTCTTACCGGTAAAGTATCATTACTATATGCCTGGAACAAAACGATACACGATTACCTGCAGCTGATACCAGGCAATCGCTTTGAAGCATCGCTGCGCTATGGATTAGGTAATTATGGTAGCCTGCGGCAGGTATATATCAGTGTTACGGATATATATACTGCACGGCAGAAGCTCGTGCCGGCTAACAGCGATTACCTCGCACCACCCGCGGCCTATATGCTGTTGAATGCCAATGTAGGTTTCTCCGTTCCGGTAAACAGTCAGATGGTAAATATCAGCGTCTCGGTAAATAATATACTCGATGTTGCTTACCGCGACTACATGGATCGTTTCCGGTATTTTACAGATGAGCCCGGCCGAAATTTTACATTGCGCGTACGCGTGCCTTTTGCTATAGCACAACCTAATCACAAATAATTAACGAAAAGAATCTTAACGAACATTACGTATGACCAAACTGAAAACATTCGCCATACTGGCCGCCAGTGCCTGGGTGATTTTCTCCTGTAACAAAGACGAACAAGTTGTATCACCTACAATCTCGAACGAAGCACTCACTACGGTGCAGCTAAAATTGGTAAATATAGCCGATGCCTCAGATGCACCCACAGCACAATGGGAGCAGTTACTCGATAACAACGGCAATCCATTACCGGTAGATGTGAGTAAAGCAAACCTTACACTGAAAGCAAACGCAACCTATACTGCTTCGCTTGTTCTGCTGGATAAAACACAAACTCCGGTATTCAATGTATCGGATGAAATAAAAGAGCGTTCTAATTATCACTTGTTCTTTTACCAGCCGCTTCCAACCAGCAGTGCATTGGTGATACCGAACAATTATCCCGCTGATCCGAACGATATATACCCGGAGCCGATTCCGACACCTATACCTGCCGGTAATGATCTGAATCTGACAGTAACGATCACCGATCATGACTCCAACCCGGAGCAATATCCTGTAGGACTTGAATCGAAGTTTGTTACGGGGGCAACAGGTTCTGGCTGGTTGCGTATTGTGCTGCGTCATCAACCGAATGTAAAGAACGGAACATTCGCGCCCGGCTCAACCGACCTGGATGTAGGTTTCAATGTGAGCATTCAATAATAAACGGATTCAAGAAGTATAAACAGTACACACATGAGAACAAGAATATTCATCCTTTGTATTATAGCGATCACGATGGTGACAGTGGCCACCGCGCAGGATAAACCACACTATATAGCCATTACCGCGGGCGGCTCTGCACCGGTAGGCGCATTCTCAAAGTCGGATGCCGGTACATTCAATCACTGGAATAACAAAGCAGGCTTTGCCAAAACAGGTTTTACCATTGGTGTAGAAGGTGCATACTATATATTGCCCAAGTTTGGTATAGCCGGTACGTTATACTTTGCTGATCATGGTGCACTGAGTAAATCTGACGCTGCTACATTAGGCGATAGCTATACCGATGCTTTCGCTGTAGATGAATCAACCGTGAGCACAAGCAAGCGTTATCGTTCACTCAACGTAATGGCCGGACCACAGTTTTCATTACCATTGAATAAACTCACCATCGATGTACGCGTAATGGCCGGTGTAGTAAAAAGTTTTTCAACACCGGAAGTAACCGTGCAGCTCGAAGATCAATCTACTTTTAAACAGGCAAGTTCAACCGGTTCAGCTTTCGGATGGCAAGCCGGTGCAGGCTTTCGCTATGCATTGAGCGATCATCTCGGCTTCCTCTTTCGTGCAGACTATTTCAAATCCAACGGTATAAAAGTCGACAACGAAAACCGCACCAACAGCGCAGGCCGCCTCGTAACCAAGCAACCCCTTTCGTGGGTGAATGGCGTGGTGGGGATTTCGTTTACACTGTAGTACCGTGTTGATGTCTTGAAGTGTTCAGGTGTTGATGTGACGAACCTCAATACCTGAACACACCAACACCTCAACACATTCTTCGCATAAATCCCTCCATTTATCGCAAAGCGGAGTTGTGCTCGTAAAATTTGGTTTACGTTGGCGTTTCGTGTCTGATGAAGGTATGGTGACCGGGAGTA
>NZ_DATCSD010000085.1:0-5936 GCF_036568665.1 Ohtaekwangia sp.
GCCTTTGAACTTTTCGATCTGATGGTAAAAGGAGAAGACCTTACTCCGTTCCGTTCCAAGTATAAGGGCGATCGCTATATAGAATTTCCGGATGATCGCTTTCAGTTTGATAAAGCTACAAAACGATGGCGCGATATATTGATGGATAGTTTGAGAGTTCAATAGATATATAGGAAGGTAAATGTGTTAATTTACCTTCTGTTGTTTTTCCTTGTGCATGGCAGTAACCTTCTTGATTTGCTCAGCTGCTATGGCGATAGAATCCTGATCGTGTTTGTTCTTTTCAATTTTCTTTAACAGCAATTCGTATTGTGTTTTATTATTCTCTAATGCTTTCTCCAATTGAATCTTTTCGCGTTTGTTATCTTCTAGTTTAGTTGCAAGTGTTTTACCTTCGTTAATCATGCGTTGCTGTTGTTTTTCAACAGCCTGTGTAGCACGAGTAGTCTCATCAATCTGCACTTGGATTTTATCACGATAAAACTTCACGCCAAATTCGTGGAGAATTTTCTCCAGCTCTTTATTTATTTTGGATACATCAGTTGTAGAACTGTCTGCACGAATCCCGATCCAGGCAGATGTCTTCTGGCTTTTGTCTTTTACCATCGCATAAATGGGTGTGGTAAATGTACTGCCACTTAGTGTGGGTTCGTTTAGTATAATTATACCTTCGCTCTGTTTTACTTTGCCATAGGCTTTTAGGAATTTTGTAAACGAAGTATTTACTTCTGCCGATGTTCCGTCCAGCAGAGTTTCATAGCCTTCGGTATTTTCTCCTTTAATGCGCGAGCTTTCCTTTTTTACGGTAACAGTTTGCGCGTGAACAGAGAATGATATCAGAGAGATTGTAGCAAATAGTAGAAACTTTTTGAGGCAATGCATGTTTGGTATTATAATTTTAACAGACGTCAAAACTAAATAAAAAATTGTGTAGTATCGGTTTTAATGTAGATAGCTACGCACAAAGTTGTCATAGTGTACAGCGGTAAAAGCAGGCGGTACGGTATACACTTTAACAGGTAGTTAACAATAATTGAGCTTTCATTAACAAAGCGATCTATATAGAATGGTGATGTTTGCACAATAGATAACACCTATGTTTTTAACAGGCACTAAACTAAATACACCTTGAGTTTAAAAAATATATTGATCACAGGTGCTTCCGGTTTGATAGGAACACGCCTTACAGAATTGTTGCTTGCGGAAGGGCATCGTGTAACGCATCTTGGCCGTAACCATCGATCAGGATCTGCTAAAACATTTTTGTGGGATGTTGATAAAAACCAATTTGATCGTCATGCGCTCGAAGGAACGGAAGTTATAGTTCACCTGGCAGGCGCTGGTGTTGCCGATAAACCCTGGACAGATGAGCGCAAATGGGAGATACTGAAGAGCCGCACTCAATCCACACAGTTGCTTTTCAACGAACTTCAAAAAGGCGGACACCAGGTAAAGACGTTTGTATCAGCATCCGCTATAGGGTATTATGGTTTTGAGAATAACGAAAAGGTATATAGTGAGAATGATACACCGGGAAACGACTTCCTCGCTAATGTGGTGAGGCAATGGGAGGCTGAGATAGATCGGATTCAGGAGTTGGGTATACGTGTTGTAAAAGTTCGTATAGGTATAGTGCTGAGCGAAAAGGCGGGCGCATTGAAGGAAATGAGCAAACCTATAAAGTATTTTGCAGGATCACCGCTAGGATCGGGTGAACAGTATATAAGCTGGATACACCTGGATGACATCGTTTCGATTTTTATAAAAGCTATACAAGACGAAAAGATGACCGGTGCCTATAATGGTTCAGGTCCGTATCCGGTAACAAATCGTGAATTAACAAAAGCGATAGCACAAACACTGCATAAGCCGCTGTTCCTTCCTGCTGTGCCGGCTTTCGCTTTGAAAATGCTTTTGGGAGAGATGGCGAACCTTGTGTTAAAAGGCAGTAAAGTATCTTCAGAAAAAATTCAACAGGCTGGATTCAAATTTCAGTTCGATACACTGGAGAAAGCATTAGCTGATCTATTAACCCGGTAAATATATATAGTTACTGCTGGCTAATATTGTTATCTTCCTTCTCCGCATTGTAGTAATAACGCAATGCACCTGAAGGACATTTCTTCACTTGATCTATAATAGCTTCGGTGGATGATTTTTCGGGTGTGATCCACGGATGCTTACGAGGATCAAATACCTCTCCAAGTCCCTTCCAACATAACGTTGAGTGAATACACAAAGCGGGTTTCCATATAATCGTAATTTCCCCATTGGTATATTTCTTCGTAATGTCTTTCATGAAAGCTGCGTTTGTACTTCGATCGGGTTCGTTAGTATTTTATGAACAGGACATGAATTAGCCACGTGAAGCAGGCGCTTACGTTGCTCATCATCAATAGCACCGGTAACTTCTACCGAGCGGTGGAATACCGTTTTATTATCTATAGTCTCCGTTGAAATTGTAACCTTGATCTTTTCTACATTCATTCCCTTTCTGTCGGCATACATGCGAAGCGTTATAGCGGTGCATGAAGCCAACGACATGCGAAGAAAATCCGTTGGCTGCGGACCGAGATCTTTGCCACCATCTGCAACAGGCTCATCGGCTGTTAGTGTGTGTGAAGTTGTTTCAAGTTGTGTAGCATACGCATCTTTACCGATCGTTGCTATAGCTGTTTTTTCGGGTATCATTTAAAAAGTACGGTTCATAACAAATTCCTGTTGAAGAAATCGCTCGCGAGGAGCTGCTTCTCTTTGCTTTAATTGATCCGGAAGATTGGCGGGGTCGCCCGGATATCCCACCGCTATAAATACGCCCACTTCGTAGGTATCGGGTATATTTAGGTTCAGAATAGTTTTCTCAACATTAAATCCGGCCATCTGCCTTACCTGCAACCCTAACTCTACTGCTTGCAGTGAGAGAAAAGAATTGGCACCTCCTAAATCATATAGAGCATGTGCATTAGCACTGCCAAAACGCGAAAAGGTTTTTCGCGCCAGGCTTAGTATAAGAAGCGGAGCATCCTTTACCCATATCTTGTTGCTGTCGTTCAATGGGTCAAGAAGTTTACTCCACAATTCTGTCTGATCACGCGTGGCGTAGATATATACCCAGGGTTGTTCGTTACTGCTGGAGGGAGCCCAACGTGTAGCTTCAAACAATGAGTTGATCTTATCGGCTTCAATTGGTTCACTTGAAAAGGCGCGGACACTTTTTCTTTTTTTAATAAGATCAAGTACAGGGTGGTCTATGCTGGATGATTTTTCCATCACTTCTTTGTCTGGTTCGAGATTCAAAGTACGCATTCTGAAAAGCAAGAAGCAATTGCATTTTTTATACAATTGCTTTCGCGGTATAACAGATCAGTCTTCTATTAAAATTCCCATTTTACCCATTTGGTAATCCCGCATAGCCTCCATTACCTCAGTCTGAGTATTCATCACAAATGGCCCATACGATACTACCGGTTCATCAAGAGGTTTGCCGGTCATTAACAGTGTGCGGGTATCTTCCAACGCTTCAATGGTAATCCCTTCTCCATCACGATTAAATACTATAGCGTGATGATCTTCTACTAACCCGAAACCACCAACCGAAAGTTTACCATCTAGCAGATATAGAAATGCAGTATGTTCTGACGGAAGTGGAATAGAAAGTTTAGCGCCTTTCTTGAAATCTATAGTTGCTGCATTTATAGGACTCAGCGGATTTATTTTACCTTTTATGCCCAGCAGCTCTCCGGAAAATATACGAGCCGAAGCTAAAGTATCCTCACTTCGAAAAGCAGGAGCTTCTTCGCGTGTTACCGGATGGTATTGAGGTTGATCCATTTTGTGTTCAGCAGGTGTATTGATCCAGATCTGTATCAGTTCTATACTCTTGTAAGGATCGGCTGGACGCTCGCTATGGATAATACCCATGCCGGCATTCATCCATTGAATACCACCTGACTCTACAACACTATTGTTACCACGGCTATCACGATGGCGAAGTGAGCCTTCGAATATAAATGTTACAGGAGAAAATCCGCGATGCGGATGTGCTCCTACTCCTTCCCAATGAGAATCTTCGTTTGCCTCCATGCGATGGTGATGCAGCAACAGAAATGGATCCAGTTGTTCTACACGCTGAGTAGGAAATGGTTGACGAACCGGCATCCCTCCCATGTTCACCACCTGAGAATATAACAATGTTGATACGGTTCTGTTTTTCATAGCAATAAATTGTTTTATACAACAATATGCAGCACCCGGTATATATTGGGCGCTGCATGTATTCTTTAGTTCATGGGCACTTCCATGAGCAGTACTTCAGCATCACTGTTGGCAGTGATGGAAAGTTTATCAGTATTCCAGATACCGAAACCGTCACGTTTATTTAATACTTGACCATTGATGGTGACATCGCCTTCTACCACGAAGATGTATACACCATTATTTTTTTGCTTGATAGTATACTCGGTCTGAAAATCTTTCTTCAGATTGCCGAGATGGAACCACGCATCCTGGTTGATCCATACACCTTCGGATGTTTTTAAAGGCGATACTACTTCCTGAAGTTTATTCACTCTGTCTTCAGGCTTAAATGTTTTCTGCTCATACCGGGGTTGTATATTCTTTTCTTTTGGAAATACCCAGATCTGCAGAAAGTTCACTTTTTGATCTTTGTTCTTATTGTATTCAGAGTGATATATACCTGTGCCGGCACTCATAATCTGAACATCGTTCTGTTTGATAACCGCAGTGTTTCCCATACTGTCTTTATGTTCCAGGTCGCCATGAAGAGGTATAGAAATTATTTCCATGTTATCGTGAGGGTGTGTGCCAAAGCCTTTGCCGCCATCTACAAAATCGTCATTCAAAACACGCAACACGCCAAAGTGCATGCGGGTAGGATCGTAATAATGTGCGAAGCTGAAAGTATGGTTGGTATCAAGCCAGCCGTGATTGGCATGTCCACGGGTGGTAGCTTTATGGAGTACGGTATTCATATAATTGGTTTTTTTAATTGTTCCTAAAATGTTTCTGACTACATAACAAATCCACTACAATTAAGTTCATAACAATTGTTGTTGATACAACAATTGTTGATAAGACTAACCCCGGAGTTTGTCTAATATGCGATTCAGCTCTTTTGCTTCGTTTTTGGAGATGTTTTCAAAAGTATTCTGCCAGGTCATTTCAACGTCCATCTTTTTGAGAAGAGAAAGCCCTTTATTGGTAATGGCAATATCCACCTGCCTGCGGTTCCCTTCGCAGAGCTCGCGTGTTACAAGTCCTTTTTGACGAAGCTTCTCTACCAGTCGGGTGCAATTGCTGTTCTTGTCAATCATGCGCGAAGAAATTTCTGCCAGCATCATCGTCTGGGGATGGCTGCCCCGAAGAATGCGAAGCACATTGTATTGCTCGGGTGTAATACCAAAATTTTTCAGGTCAGTCGCATTAATATTATAGAGCCAGCTTCCGGTAAAAAGAATGTTGATACTGGCCTTTTGGTACTCGCTTGAGAATTTGCTTTGCTTGATATCGTCTTCGAGTGGCATAGTTATTCGGTTGATCATACCAAGATAGAACAAATGTTGTCGATACAACATTCCGTCATTCACAAAATAGTTGTAAACTTGTTTTGACAGGATATTCTTTATGATTCAGTACAACACAACTCTTTTAAAGTTTAATAAGAAAGGCGAAAAGAGCGGCTGGACATTTATTGAGATCTCGGCAGCGCAGGCGCAAAAACTCAAGCCCGACACTAAAGTCTCTTTTCGCGTAAAAGGAAGTATAGATCAGTTTGCATTCGAAAAGGTTGCTATACTTCCTATGGGCGATGGGAGTTTTATTTTGCCCGTAAATGGCACAATGCGTAAAGCCATTGGCAAAAAGGATGGCGATAAAGTAAAGGTTGTTTTGAATGTAGATGAGCGTAAACTAACGCT
>NZ_DATCSD010000086.1:0-20605 GCF_036568665.1 Ohtaekwangia sp.
ATCTGTATTTTCTTGTTATACCCGCTGGAAAGTTTGTTGTAGGGCAACTGCACTACTAACTCATCGCCTTCAAAGGTTGCCTTTATCTCACTGATGTCAATGAAGTAGGGTATAGCCTTGTTATATATCACTACGGGCATATTGATTTTTTTACCGGCCGACTCGATCGGAATATGATAGAATACAGAGAGTGTATTGTTATGCACTTCTACCTGTAACGCTTCCTTCTCTATACCAGGCACGCGTACTCGTATTTCGCGACCTGTTGCTTGTTGCTGGAGTGACACTGCCGGTTCACTGATCCCTCCGTGCAATGTGTTCAGTACATCCACAGAGGTTAATAAATCCTGAAACTTTTTCTTATCCATGATTATGTTTCTCCTTCTTGGTTTGCTGATGACTCAATCCCTATACCAACTTCTTATCTAAGTCAAAACGACAACGGGTTAGACAATTTGGCTATCTTGGAAGCCGGCTATGTTACACGACTTTAAAAACGTAGAATACTTAT
This sequence comes from Ohtaekwangia sp., assembly GCF_036568665.1. GTDB lineage: Bacteria > Bacteroidota > Bacteroidia > Cytophagales > Cyclobacteriaceae > Ohtaekwangia. The sequence continues at coordinate 512 of NZ_DATCSD010000086.1, forward strand.
TGAAAGGTTCGCTTGTACAGCAGCGAGGATGGCAAATTTTACAGGAGTGTAATGTTCTTAAAAAATTAGCAGCTTTTCACGCAGTGCTAACGGGTACGCTACCTTTAGACTTATTTATAGCCGGTAAAAGCGATTTAGATATAGTATGTTTTGCTAACGATCTTTCGCTATTTGAACAAATAGTAGAGCACGCGTTTGCATCGTATACGGCATTTGAAATAACACGCAAAAACATACGCGCAACACCCTCGGTTATTGCAAGGTTCCAATACCAGGAGTTTTTGTTCGAGCTATTTTGTCAGGCCATTCCGGTAGAAAAGCAATACGCCTTTCGGCACTTGTGTATAGAGTATAGCTTGCTGCAGCACTATGGCAAGCCTCTAAAAGAACAGGTGCTTCAACTAAAACAAGCGGGCATAAAAACAGAACCTGCCTTTGCGCAGGCACTGGGTTTATCGGGCGATCCGTATGAATCCTTACTGCTGCTTGATGTTAGTACTCTGCCGCCACTTCATTAATCCTGCTAAATATACCTTGCACTTCCTGAGGTATTCACAATGTTTCTCACCACAATAATTAGTATACTTGTAGTATAGCTTATATACTATGGGAAGCCCTTCACCTGTTATCACCACTATAAACCTGTCGAAGACATACGATGCTCCGGTTTTAAAGAATATAAATCTGACGGTAAATGCCGGAGAGATTATCGGGTATATCGGCCCGAACGGTGCCGGCAAGAGTACCACTATAAAAATACTCACTGGTATCATTCCTGATTTTACTGGCGAGGCTTCTGTACTCGGCCTGGATATACGTAAAGATGTGCTGGAGATAAAACGCAGAATAGGCTATATACCGGAGAATGCTGCGCTATACGATACGTTAACACCGATCGAATATCTTCACTTCATCGGGCAACTATACAAGATGGAGCGCAGCGATGTTGACAAGAAAGCACATGAGCTGCTCCATGTGTTCGACCTCAGCGGATATACCGATGCACGCATGACGACTTTCTCGAAAGGGATGCGTCAAAAAGTATTGCTCGTAGCCGGTATGATACACAACCCCTCCATTCTCTTTCTGGATGAACCACTCTCAGGGCTTGATGCTAATGCCGTAATACTGGTAAAAGAAATACTCACGCAACTGAAACACAGTGGCAAAACTATATTCTATAGCTCGCACTTAATGGACGTTGTTGAAAAAATTTCGGATCGTATCATGATCATCAACAAAGGTGAAATGATTGCTAACGGTACATTTGAAGAACTGAACACACAAGCCAAAGGCTCCCTGGAAAATATATTTACAGAGCTCACCGGTAATAAAGAACATACGCATGCTGCAGGTCAATTCATAAACATTCTTCAGAACTGATGAGCATGAATATTTTCCTCCTGAAATTTCTCGATCTCTTCGGTTGGCTATATAATCGGTTGGGCATCGACTATGCACAGCTCCGCTCCATTGTAGATATCAAACTTACGATGGACAATCGCAGGCAGATTGTTTCCTACAGGCGCAAGAACGACCAGGAGCCTGGCAACTCGTTTCTTATGACGCTGCTCATCTATAGCGTCTTCGGAGGCTTTGTAGCCTTGGCGCTATACTTCACTCCCTCGTTTGTTCTTTCGCTGGTCGTGTTCTTCAGCTATATCATTGTTATGATCGCGATGACATTGATCACCGACTTTTCTTCTATACTACTCGACACCAGCGACAACACGATCATCTTGCCACGACCTGTAAGCGGACAGACGTTATTTGCCGCACGGCTCACACATATACTTCTATACCTCGGGCAGCTTGCTATCGGATTAACAGTTCTGCCGGCTATCGTTGTAATTATGAAGTATGGCTTTATACTGCTTGCATTCTTTCTACTGGGTGTTATACTCTCGGTTCTTACAGCGGTGTTTACTACCAATGCGCTTTATCTGCTGATCATGCAATTTGCCAGCGAAGAAAAGCTCAAGAACATTATCAACTATTTCCAGATTATGATGGCGGTGTTCATTATGGGTGGCTACCAGATATTGCCGCGCATACTGGAACGCATGGATATAGCAAACTATGTATTTGAAATAAAGTGGTGGAGTTTTTTACTGCCGCCTGTATGGATGGCCGGTGCCCTGGAGACAATTCATTTTCACCTCACCGATTCGTTACACATAGCACTTACAACGTGTGCCCTATTGCTTCCCATAGCGGGTGCATACCTGGTTAACAAATACTTGTCGCCTATATTCAGTAAGCGACTGGGCAGCATGGCCAGCAGCACCGAGAAGACTGAAAAAGCCAAAACTGAAAAAGCCAGCTATATCGACAAGGTAAGTGCGTGGATCACCAACAATCCTTTTGAGCAGGGAGCGTTTAACCTGATCTATAAAATTCTGGGACGCGACCGGAAGATAAAACTAAAGATATACCCGGTGTTTGGTTATGTGCTCATCTTCGGGGCGATCTTTACCATGCAGGGTAAAAGAGATATAGTAGCTACGTGGCACGAGCTGCCCCAAACGCACTATCATATTATGCTGATATACCTGTCGTTTATGATTTTGCAGGTAGCGCTTCATGAAATTCCGTATTCAGACGATTTCAAGGCGAGCTGGGTATATTTCTCGGCTCCGCTTGATAAGCCCGGAGAGATTTTATCGGGCATGGTAAAGGCAATCTTTGTGCGCCTGTTTATACCGGGCTATTGCGCCATTAGTGCGCTGATACTTTTTATATGGGGACCGCATGCCGTTGCCGATATACTCTTCGGCTTGTTCAACAACTTTTTAATGGTGCTGATATTTTCGCTGATCAGCACGCGGCATCTGCCATTGTCAATGGCTCCCAATGTTCGCAGCCAATCGGGAAATATAGCACGCTCCCTTCTCACCTTTCTGTTTATTGGTTTACTGGGCTTCGGTCACTATATCTTTTCGAAAATACCGTTTGTATTGTTAGCGATGGTACCCGTGCAGCTGGGTGCTATATACCTGCTGCTGCGGTCGTACAAGAAAACGGGCTGGGACGATCTTACTCTTTGAAACGGAGCTTGAAATATAGCAGTGTAGAAGCCAGCATCAGCGTAAGCATGTTGGCTGCTATAACGGGTATATCCTGCACCATAATACCATAGATAAGCCACAACGCTACGCCCAGGCAAAAAATAGAGAACATACTAAGCGATAGATCTTTGGCAGAACGCGACTTCCAGGTTTTAATAACTTGTGGCAGAAAAGCGATTGTGGTGCAACCACCGGCAACTAATCCTATCAGTTGAATTGTATTCATAAGGGTCTGTAAAAAGCTTTTGCACTTCTTTACACGACAAAGTTAGCTAAACGTTGCGGTGTAAGACCGTTCATGTAATTTTATTCAACTACTTACAACTTAAAACGATTGCAGATTTTTTCTCTGTCGAAGCGATTGCACTGGTATACCTGTATATCAGATGTCGGCCTTCTTCAGTTTCAGATAGCTTGCATAGTTGAAGAGGAGCGTCCAGCCAAGTACAATCGCTATAGACGATAACTTGAGATAGTCCTGTATCTCCTGAAATGCATAGCGGGGAAATGGCCACGGTATCAAATACCAGATAGAACGCATCGGGAAGAAGGGTATAATCTCCGGTAAATAGTTATCTACTTTGGCTGCTATAATGGCTTCTATAGCCGGGAATAATAGCAGCAGTATAATAGTAAGCCCTGCGCGTTGTATAAGTATACCTAACATTAACGCGAACGACAGGAAGTAGAACAGCTCCAGGAAATAGGCAGGGAAAAATTCCAGATCCGTTAGCATCTGCTTGATTTCAAGCGAAGGGCTATAGATCATACCGGTAACAAGACCGATAACAAAGATCATGACAACGCTTACCAGGCTAAGCAATGCATTGGTAATGATCTTGGATAACAGAAACTGCTGACGGCTTAATCCGTCAATGATATTTTGCCTTACGGTGCGATAGGTATATTCGTTTGTTATCGAGATTACGATCAACACACCAAGTACGATCTTGAGCAATCCCGCACACCAGATGAGGTTCATCCAAACATCCGGAAAATGATATAGCGGTATACGATTGATGTTGATCTTCTGTCCGAAATCTTCGAAGGTGCGGGCAATCCACTTCAAAAATTCCATGCCGCTGGCGGCCCCCAGCCCTAACGTTATGAAGTATAAACCACCAATTACCCAGAAGGTACGGTAGCTTGTCATTTTCTTCAAATCTATCTTCAGGAGGTGCAACATAGCGTGCCGGTGAAATTTATAGTACGATAAATATATAGTTTGAAACTGTGAGTATATATCCCTTAATCTCTTACGAACCTGCCAGTATTTCGAGGAACTGCTTTTCGAGTGTTTTCTTTTTGGTAATGAGATGCGATGCTACCACACCTTTCTCGAACAGGAACTTATTGAGATCTACACTGTGGAAGCCTTCGCGCATGGCTACCTGGTAACTTCCATTCTCACGCGATATAGAAGAGGTTCCGGCAAAGGCCAGCAAGATTTCATTGAGGTTTTCTACAGATGCTGCCACTTCTACTGTTTCTTCGCCTCTGCCCACTTCATTTACCGGCCCAACGTGCACGAGATTGCCACGCTTTAACACCGCGAAGTGTGTGCATACTTTCTGCACTTCATCTAACAAGTGACTGGCCAGTATAATAGTCTTTCCGTTGGCAGCAATCTTTTTGATCAGCTCGCGGATCTCTGCTATACCCATCGGATCGAGTCCGTTGGTAGGTTCATCCAGTATAAGCACCGTGGGGTCGTTTAACAACGCAGAGGCTATTGCCAGGCGCTGTTTCATACCCAGTGAATAGGTGCGATACTTATCGTCTTTGCGCTCGTATAGTTCTACCAACTCCAGCACTTTCGGAATGTTAGCTTCCGGGCACTGCTTGATCATGGCATTCAGCTCCAGATTCTTTTGCCCGCTGAGGTACGGATAAAATATAGGGTGCTCCAGCACAGCACCAATCTTCTTGCGGATGTGATGTGTAGGAGGTTCACCAAACCAGGCAAATTCTCCTGCTGTTGGATTAACCACTCCCATCAACATGCCGAGCGTAGTAGTTTTACCGCTGCCGTTGGGACCTAACATTCCGAAAACCTGTCCGGGTTTTACTTCCAGCGACAAGTTGTTTACGGCTTTTATCCTGCCAAAATGTTTGGTCAGATTTTTAATGGAGAGTACTGCTTCCAAGTGTTGTAATGTTAGCTATATATAGGTAGACCGAAGCGTATGGGAATTACATTATTCCTCGTCTTTATCCTTCGTAAAGTTTCGGATTTTTGCTCCGATGTCTGCACTCTCGTCCAGAGTAGAATATAGCTTGGTAACTTTGTCGAGTGCGATCTTGCCCACTATATCCAGCACAAACAAATTCTCGGTATCGTTTATCAGCACCAGCATGCCTTTGGTGTCGCCATTTTTTTCTTTAACAAATATATCGAAGTTCTTGCCTTCGTGCCGGCTGGTCATCACTTCCTCAAATGAATCAGCTTTATAGTTGCTAACAATCTTCTTATAGTCACCCGAAGCAAAGTCTTTCTTCTTGTCGATCATCAGAAATTTCATTTTTTCAATGTCCTTGATCAACGCATCAAAATCTTTATCCTCTTTCTGGTTCAACATCCGCAGGGTGTTGTTGTAAAAAAACAGCGAGAGAGCTTCGCTATATTTCTTATGCAGTGCTTCGGTAGTGGCACTTTGTGCCTGCACTAAATTTACTGCTGCTACGAGCAGTATCATGGCAATGTATCGCATGGGGTTACAGACTGGTTAGTCGTTCGTGAGATTTCTCTTCAAGCAATTTCTTAGGATCAAGATAACCTTTTATTTCTATGGCTGTCAACTCATCATCACTTTCCACCAACATAAAATACAGGTTGTTTTTCTTTCCGTGTTCCTGCATATAAACGGTTATATAATTTCCGTCTTCACTGGCAGAAGCCATTTCTTCAAAGGCATCGTTCTTCAACAGTTTACGAAAGCCGCTTACTTTCAGTTCTCGTTCGCGAAGTGCATCCATAGGTACATGGAAGATGCGAACACTTTTGATCACACCAAAGTCATCATCTTCGTCTGACAACCACAGGGCTGTGCGCAATACAAAGCCACCAATGCTAAAGGATACAGCATCTTCTGCGCCATTCAATTTTTGTTTCAGGGTTGAAAAACTTTTGCTTTGAGCAAACGAGGAGAGCGAGGCCATTACAAGCAGGAGTGTTACGATACGTTTCATAAGCCAAAGGGGTTTGGGGTTGATATTTACCGGAAGATGCACTTGCTATCGGGAGGGTTGCATCGTGAAGAAAAAAATCCGGTGATATATACTCTCAACATCACCGGATCATCTATAGCACCTTAGTGCTTCTTGTCACCGTCATTCATCTTTTCAAGCTTTTGCAAGCCTTCTACGTTCATCTTCTTGCCGATCTTGGATATCTGTTTCAGATCAATTTCGCCAAAGAGACTCAGTATCATAAAATCATCTGTGCCGCCCATGATCATTACCAGCTCCGATATCTTTCCACCGCTTTCCTTGATCAGGAACTTCATGTCTTTATCCTTATCGCGTACTGACATCAGTTCTTCAAACTCTTTGCCCGGTATCAACGCGAAGGCTTCTTTATATAAGGCACGTGCATCCGATGTATTTTCTTTACCTAGTATACGCAGTCCTTTCAGCTTGCTGATGGCGTTGAGTACTTCCTGGTCCTCTTTACTCTCCACTTCCATGTTAGTGAACAGGCTGAACATTTTGCTGCTTACAGTTACCTGTGTGAAGGATTCATCGCCCTGGTATTTGGTAAAGAATTTAGAGATAGCGTCTTGTGCAAATGCTCCATTTACAGCTACCAATATCAATGCGATCACAAATATCTTTTTCATAGTAGTATAATTTCTGGTTATTGATTTTCCTGTGTGCCTGTGCGGGATATAGGGTGTGATATATACTCTAGAGTTTATTATTCTTTTCTTTTGCTTTCTTCTGTATCTCTTCCTGTGCCTCGTTAAACATGTTTATCTTCTTGGCCTGCTCTTCGGCTGTACCAAAACTTTTGGAGATCATGAGCAATGCTTTTTTGGTTTCTTCGAAAGCAAGCTGCGGGTCATCGTAGGTGTCTACAACTTCTGCCGGTGTTGTTTGCCGAACTTCATTGCGCACAAACCATATAGCCATGAGCAATACTGCCAGACCTGCCGCTATACGCATAGAGTTATAGAAGATCTTTACCATTCTGCCACGCGGTGCTACCTGAATCTTGTTAGCCAACGCGCTATCAAAAGACAGATCATTGAGTGTCTTTTTTTTACTTTCATCAAAGTAGCGGAACAGTGCGGCTGTTTCTTTCAGGTGGTCGGGTATATTTCCGGTCCTGAAGTAAGTATGTAACTGCTGCTCTTCTTCCAGCGAAGTTTCGCAGTTCCAATACTTGTTTAAAAGTTCTTCAATCCGGTTAGAGTCCATAAGCATTGATCTTCATCAGTTTTTCGCGCACAGCATTTCTGGCTCTGAACAGGTTTACTTTTACCTGGTTCATATCCAATTCGAGTATCTCGCAGATCTCGTTATAACTATACCCTTCAACATCGCGAAGGTGTATAACCTGACGCTGCTTCTCCGGCAGCGCTGCAATCAATTGATTAATCCGCTGCATACTCTCATGTATTTCGGTTGATTCATGAGGCGTTAACGCTTCGTTGTGAACATTAAAACTCTCTTCAATGGGCTGCGTCTGTTTCCGGTTTATGGAGCGAATGCGATCCAGCGAAAGGTTCTTGGTGATGCGCATGCACCAGGCCTCCCAGTTCTGTACTTCATTCATCTGCTCACGGCCATTCCAAACACGGATAAATACTTCCTGCACTACATCTTTGGCTTCTTCCTCGCTGCCCACAAACTTCATGGCAAAGCGGAAGAGCTTGTTCTTGACAGGTAATACCCGGTTTTGAAATGATTCGAGATTCATCCGTTGAAATTCAAAGACAAGACGCCAGGGTATAGCAGATGTTACAGCCCTGTTTTAAAATTTATTAAAATCTTTTTAAAGATCGTCTATCGCAGATTATCGAGGTCGCGGATCAGAATCTTTTTACGATCGAAGTTTATCAGGTTCTGATCTTTCAGCTCATTAAGAATAGTGGTAACGGTTTGCCGCGAAGTGCCGGTTAAGGCTGCTATATCTTTATGCGTGAGCTTGGTAGGGATCATGGTTTCGAAACCAACCTTGCGTCCTTTCCAGGCGGCAGTATCTTTCAGAAATTCGATCACACGCGTGCGGGCATCTTTAAATACGAGCAGTTCGAGCTTGCGCTCCAGCTTCATCAGGCGCAGACCGATAAGCTTTAATATTTTTAAACTCAGCTCGCGGTTCTCAAACATCAGCTCTTTTAATTCCAGTATGGTAAGCGGGCAGATCACGGCATCGCACATAGCCTGGGCAAAATCTCTGCGTCTGTCTTCACCCGCCAGGGCCAGCTCTCCGAATATCTCGCCCGTGGTAAGAATAGATGACACCACTTCTTTACCATCGTCCAGGTAATGCCCTATTTTAATACGACCGTCCACGATCAGATAAATGTTGGAGGCGGCATCTTCAGGCACATAAATAAACTGATCTTTTTTATAGCGGATAAACTCGTGCTTATCGCCCATCTTCTTTACTTTGTGCGGGCAAAGAATGTTATAAAGATTCACGCTTTCAAAGTACCAAAGTGCTGCTGCGGAGTTTGACATAACTTTCAATTTACAAAAAATGAATGTGCTCTCATGAAGGATCTCAGGCTTAGTGAAATCTGGATTTATCCGATAAAATCGTTGGGGGGAATACGATTATCATCGGCTAAAGTTATGGAGAAAGGTCTTCAATATGACAGGCGATTTATGCTGGTGGATAATGAAGGCAAATTTATGACTCAGCGTGTTTATCCAGCTATGGCGTTGTTCAAATTATCTATGCACGACTCCACCCTCACCGTTCAGTACCAACAGCAGACCCTTACTTTACCGGTTATCCCCGAAATACATACTCCGGATACCACGGTACAGATATGGGACAACACGGTGCAGGCGCATGAAGTTCATCCATCCTATAGCCAGTGGTTCTCCGAACGCCTCGGGTTATCGTGCAGACTTATGTTCTTCCCGGAAAAGAATGAACGACCGGTAGATCCGCAGTATAAAGTAAATGACGAGCACGTGAGCTTTGCCGATGCATATCCTTTTCTGATAATCGGTCAGTCATCGCTCGATGACCTGAACAGTCGACTGAAAGAACCTGTGCCGATGAATCGCTTCCGCCCCAACCTGGTATTTACCGGTGGTGAGCCATACGAAGAAGATACGTGGAGAAATTTTTCTGTCGGGCAGAACGAGTTTGTTGGCGTTAAACCTTGTGCGCGCTGCGTACTCACTACCGTAAATCAGGATACTGCTATAAAAGGTGCAGAGCCTCTTAAAACACTGGCCTCCTATCGCAATCGCAATAACAAAATATACTTCGGACAAAACCTGGTAGCTATAAATCACTTTCCCATTCAAGTTGGTGATTCTATAAATGTACTCTCCACAGTTGCCAACCACATGATCGCTATACCATGACATCGCTATATCTCAAAGCAGTACATATCATTTTTATTGTTACGTGGTTCGCCGGGCTGTTCTATATGCCGCGCTTGTTTGTATATATCATTGAAACACACGATAAACCGGAGCCGGAAAAGTCTATACTACTCAGGCAACTGAATATGATGGCGTCACGTCTATGGTTTGGCATTACGTGGCCATCGGCTATTATTACTGCGGGCATGGGCACATCCTTATTAATCAACCAGCCGCAGTGGCTTTCTATGGGCTTTATGCATATTAAGCTTACGCTGGTGTTTCTGCTGTATGTATATCATTTTTCATTGCATGTGCTGCAGCGCCAGCTTAAGAATGGCGTGGTGAAATATACTTCGCAGCAGATGCGTATATGGAATGAAGTATCAACGTTATTTCTGATCAGTATTGTATTTTTGATCGTTCTCAAAGATGCCCTGAGTATGCTCTGGGGAATTGCAGGATTGATCGGAGTAACAATTCTGATCATGGCAGGTATAAAGATTTATAAAAAATTGAGAAAAGATGATTAATGTAATGAAGTCTTGGTGTGCGAGATCCGTTATGCGTGCCATCGTGCCGGTAACTTTTCTATTCATGGGCACAGTCCTGTTTTCGTCATGTGCTAAAAAAGAAGAACCTCCCCTGCCGATCTTTGGCGAGCGCGAAGTGAAAGGAACCGATACGGTATATCACACAATCGACACGTTTAAGTTTGTTGATCAGGATAGCGCGGAAGTAACGAACGATACTTTTAAGGACAAGATATATGTAGCGGATTTCTTTTTTACCTCATGCCGCACCATCTGCCCGATTATGAAAACACAAATGCTGCGGGTATATGATTCGATACAGAACGATGCGAATGTTTTATTACTCTCGCACAGCATCGACCCGGAGTATGATACAGTAGGATTACTACATGATTATGCCGAACGCCTTGGTGTAAAAAGTGACAAGTGGCACTTTGTTACCGGTAATAAAGAGGATATATATAAAATTGCCCAGACGAGCTACTTTGCTACCGCGCTCGAAGACAAATCAGAACCCGATGGCTTTATTCACAGCGGAGCGTTTCTGTTGATTGACAAAGCAAAACGTATTCGCGGTAAGTACGATGGCACCAAAGAAGAAGATGTGAACCGCCTGCTGGCAGATATACAGCGACTGGAAAAAGAATATGCAAAGTAGGTTTAAAGCAGAAAGCTTAAAGCGTAAAGCTAAAAGTTTAAGGTTCAACGTTTCCAGCCTAAGGCTGGGTGGTTCTGCTTTCAGCTTTCTACTTTCGGCTTTCAGCTTTTTACTTCTGATAAGTTGTTCAGAGAAAAAAGCGGAATCATCAGAATCATCAGTGCAGAATATATCGACAGTAAAGGAACAGCAGTACTATGTGCATGGCGAGCAGCTATATTTGAAGAACTGCAGTAACTGTCACCAGGCCAAGGGAACAGGGCTCGGGTTGCTATATCCACCCCTGGCAAAATCCGATTTCGTGGATAATAATTTTGAGTCGGTTATCTGTTTGATGCGAAACGGTATAAAGGGAGAGCTGGTAGTAAACGGCAAGAACTTTAATAAGGAAATGCCCGGTATACCTTCACTCACCGATCTCGAAATTGCCGAGATCGCCACGTATCTCTATAACAACTGGGGCCACCAGCGCGATAGTATAGATGTGAAGGAAGTGAGTGCTATACTTCATCGCTGTCAATAGATCATCGAGTCTGCTATATGAAAAAGATACTCTGTGCCATCGGCCTATATCTGTGCGTAGCAACCGTATATATAGCTTCTGCACAAGCTGTAGATCTATATTCTCAGGGACTGGCTCTTGAAAAAGATTTCAAGGTAGAAGCGGCACTCGAAAAGTATGAGTTATTCTTAAAAGCCAATCCGCATCACGCACCGGCACTGACACACGCGAGCCGTATGCTCTCTAACATCGGAGGGCGTCTGCCGCTCGATGAGAAAGACGAAAAGAGAGCGTACTACGAAAAAGCCAAGGATTATGCCCTGCGTGCCATACCGCTCAATCAGCAAAATATAGATGCACACCTGGCCTATATTATTTCATTGGGGTTAATGGCCGAAGTAGCAGGCTCGCCACGCGATAAGATACACGATGCCAAGATCATTCGAACAGAAGCAGAAACCATTATCAAGCTCGATTCTACTTTTGCCGCTGCATACTTTATTCTGGGCAAATGGCATTTTGAGCTGGCCAAGTTAAGCTGGGTGGAGCAGGTAGCCTGTAAATTATTCTTCGGTGGTTTACCCGAAGGTATATCGATGGATGCGGCCGTAAGAAATTTCAGGAAAGCCAGTGCCCTGCAACCCAACACGATCTTGTTTCTCTATGGAGAAGCTTCTGCTTTTCATTATCAACAAGAAGATCAGAAAGCTATAAAACTCTTAAAGCAAGCGATAGCCTTATCGCCTAAAGAGCCGGATGATATACCGCGTAAGAAGCGCTGCACAGATTTATTAGAAGAGATAGAAGGATAAAAAAAGCCGTCCTGATTTTTTCAAGACGGCCTTTTCATTGGTATATACTTCTACATATACTTCATGTCAATACTAATGTCGAGATCTTTTTGATCGGGTAGCAGATCGATCTGCGCTTTTTCGAACGAAGGTGGCCCCACAGCACCCATGGCATTGTTCGAAAAACCGAAACCTTCCTTCGGTATTCCAAGCTTGTTCTTATCCATGTCTTTATTCTGGTTGGCATCGTGCAATACACTTATTGCATACTTGCCTGGCTTAAGATTTTCAAACACCACCGTTACCTGGTCAGACGTTGCCTTGGCAATTTTACCCTCTTTGGCATTACGCGGAAAGTCCTTGTCGTTATCAAAGAGTCCTACCAGGATATCTCCCTTATGTCCTTTTATTTTCTTCACCGTTACCTGCAACTTGGTTTGTGCCATTACGCTTGCTGTAACACCTATCACGACACACACCATTATCAGCTTCTTCATATTTAGTCTCGTTTAAAATTCAATATATAAAACTTTACCAGTTCACTGGCAGAAGTATCCGCGGTAAAAATTATGCCAGTAAATATTGTCATTTGTCTTCTACAGGCAACCGTTCATCCGTTATAACCATTTTTTCGAACGCTGAGATGCTCCCCTTGTCAATTTGAAGTATCATATCAAGAGTAATTTCGTAACTTTCATTAATTCCAACCCAAAATTATATATCATGGCATCTCTTACACTAAAAATCAACAACCAAAGTCACACCATCGATGTTGATCCGAAAATGCCTTTACTCTGGGCTATTCGTGATTTCGTTGGACTGACAGGTACAAAGTACGGTTGCGGAATTGCCCAATGTGGAGCTTGCACCGTGCACATGGGAGGTATACCCGTACGCTCCTGTTCCATTCCAGTTTCTGCTGCTGCCAATAAAGATATTGTAACCATCGAAGGTTTATCTGCCGACAACTCTCATCCGGTGCAGCAAGCCTGGATCGCTGAGCAGGTGCCGCAATGTGGCTATTGCCAGTCGGGACAAATTATGGCAGCAACAGCGCTCCTCAAGAAAACACCCAACCCGACTGATAAAGATATAGATAACGCTATGCAGGGTCACATCTGCCGTTGTGGTACATACCCTCGCATTCGTAAAGCCATCAAAACTGCATCTCAACTGATGAACCAAAAAGCCAGTGTCAAATAGTGGTTTCTGAAATATAGTATAGCTGCCCGCAACAGCCGGTATAGATATACTTATCATCAACCAATATTTACAAATTCTACACATATACATTATGAGTGCTATACAAAAGAATATATCCCGCAGAAACTTCATGAAGCTTTCCGGCATGACCGGTGCTGCTCTTACACTCGGATTTTATTTTCCGGCAGCAGGTAAAGAAGCTGAAGTAATGAAACTCGATACAGCCGAAAGCAAAGGCATAGACCTCAACGCCTGGATCAGTATAGATACCAACGGCAAAGTAACCATTACCAACCATCGCTCGGAGATGGGACAAGGGTCTTTTCAGTCTGTGCCGCAGATCATTGCTGAAGAACTGGAAGTTGATCTCAACAACGTGAGTATAGTTTTCGCACAAGGTAATAATGCCAAGTACGGAAGTCAGATCACCGGAGGTAGCTCCACCATTCGTGGCTCCTATAAAAAACTGTTACACCTGAGTGCTTCTGCACGCGAGATGCTGATACAGGCCGCTGCTAAAAAATGGAACGTAACTCCATCGGAATGCTATGCCGAAAATGGTTTTGTTATTCACAAAGCTTCCGGTAAAAAATTCAACTATGGAGAACTGGTGTTGGAGGCTTCTAAACTTGAGCCACCGAAGTCAGTAAAACTGAAGGCCATTGAAGAGTATAAAATACTTCGCAAACCGCTGCCACGTCAGGATACACCGTTGAAGACTAACGGCACGGCTATATTTGGTATTGATAAAAAACTTCCCGGCATGATGTATGCCGTGGTAGAACGCAACCCGCGCTTTCAGGGAAAAGTAAAAAGCTTTGATGACACCGAAACGAAAAAAGTACCTGGTGTTAAACATGTGTTCCCGGTAAAGATGAGTGTGTTCAGCATGACGCGTGAAGGCGTTGCAGTAGTAGCTGATAATATATGGGCAGCGATGCAAGGCCGTAAAGTATTGAAAGTAGAATGGGATGACTCCGGCTTTGAGCATCTTAACACGGAGCAGCTATACGCACGCATGAGCGATGCACTGAAAGGTGGTGAGAGTCTTTCTGTGCGCACCAGGGGAAATGCCGAAGGTGTATTCCAGAAATCTTCCGGTAAAGTAGAAGCGATTTACGAAACTCCGTATGAGTCGCACAGTTGTATGGAGCCGGTAAATTGTGTTGCTCACTACCAGGACGATAAACTTGAAATATGGGGACCTATACAAGGACCAGACTGGGTGCAGGATTTTTTGAGTACGCTGATGGGACTGCCAAAAGAAAAAATCATTGTAAATATGACTTTCCTCGGTGGTGGGTTCGGAAGAAAAGCTTTTATGGATTATCCGCATGAGGCCGCTATAATTTCAAAAGAGATCAAAGCACCTGTACAAGTTGTATGGACGCGTGAAGATGATACAACACAAGGACCGTTCCGTCCGGGTATGATGTATCAATGCAAAGGCTCTGTTACTTCGGGTGGTGGAGTTGAATCGTTCATTATGCGTTCTGCAGGCCAGAATATGGATCACCAATGGCCTAATGCCGATAAGAAATCCTATAACAATTCTGCAACAGAAGGTTTCCTCGAAACATATTTTGAATCACTTCCGCACTATAGCTTCTCCGATGCTCCGCTGGATGTACCTATACCGGTAATGTGGTGGCGATCAGTATATGCTTCTACCAATACATTTGCATTGGAAAGTTTTATGGATGAACTGGCGATAAAAGCAGGTAAAGATCCGTTGGAATTTCGCAAGCAGCATTTTCAGGATGGCCGCTATCATGAACTGGTAAATAAACTTGAACAGGTATCCGGATGGAAATCAAGAAAGAAAAATGAAGGCTATGGCGTAGCTATAGCAGAAAGTTTTTCCAGCATTGTTGGCGAAGTAGTAAAAGTATCCAAGAAAGCTGATGGCAAAGTAAAGATTGATAAAGTATGGGCTGTGATGGACTGTGGCTGGTATGTTAACCCTGACATTATCAGAGCACAAATTGAAGGCAGCATCATTATGGGATTGGGCGCTGCTACGGTGCATGCCACGCACTTCAACGATGGTAAAGCTGTTGAACAAAACTTCAACACTTATAAAATGCCGCGCATGATGGATACACCCGAGATCGAAATACACATTATGGATAACGAAGAGAAAGCCGGTGGTGTTGGAGAACCAAGTCTTCCGCCAATAGCCCCCGCGTTAACGAATGCTATATTTGATCTTACTGCCAAACGTATCCGTAAACTTCCGTTTAACCTGGAAGAAGCATAGCAGTACGTGTAACACCTATATATTTCGAAAAATAAATCAACCAATAACAGGGGCCATCGGTAACAGATGGCCTATACTTTCTAATAGACCTATATAAAAAGCATGAAGATAAAATTCAGATCCACACACGTAGCGATAGCGATGATCGCAGCATCCGGTTTTTCATTGGCAGCCTTTCAGCAAAAGCCGAAGTTCGACCTCAAGGCAAGTATCGCCCGTGGAAAAGAAGTATATACTACACAATGTATAACCTGCCACATGGAACAAGGAGAAGGGTTGGAAGGAGTATATCCGCCCCTGGCAAAATCAGATTATATGATGGCGGATAAAAAGCGTTCTATTCAGCAGATCGTTCACGGTGTAAGTGGCGAGATCAAAGTAAATGGTGTTACTTATAGCGGAGATATGCCTGCGGTTGAATTGACCGATGAACAGGTGAGCGATGTATTAAACTACGTGCGCAATAGCTGGGGCAACAAAGGAAGCGATGCTGTAAAGCCAGAAGAAGTAAAGGCTGCCCGATAAATAACACTATGACGCAACGCTATATATTCTGCCTTTTACTTCTCTGTGCTTGTGTAAAGAAACAGGATGCCGAGCAGGGTTTGCTTACGAAAGAAGAAGTTGCATCGTTCGTGAACCAGTATGATCAGGCATGGAATAGTAAGGACACACTTAAAGTAAATGAAATACTGGGGCCAGACTATATATACTTCAATTCTGTAGGAGGCTTGAGCACGCGGGCAGAAACACTTCAGTTTCTGGGCGACAGCAGCTATGTAATACTCGATGCGAAACGTTCTGAAGTTGAAGTTAAAGTAACCGGAAATACAGCAGTAGTAAGTTCGCACTGGAAAGGAGAACTTATATGGAAAGGAGATTCTATACACGACAACC
This sequence comes from Ohtaekwangia sp., assembly GCF_036568665.1. Lineage (GTDB taxonomy): Bacteria > Bacteroidota > Bacteroidia > Cytophagales > Cyclobacteriaceae > Ohtaekwangia. The sequence goes on from NZ_DATCSD010000086.1 coordinate 16,976, forward strand.
AGCGATGCGGACAGGTATACCTGAAGCGTGACGGGAAGATACTACTGATATCGGAGCATTGCGTGGCTATACAGGCAGATTGATATATAGTGAAGAAAGCGATAGTGAAGAGTAAAGCGAAATCTATATGAAAGAGCTCAAAACAATTGTACAGGAATCCGCCAAAATAGATTTCAGCCAGCGCAAAGCTGCTGTTGCTACCGTGGTAAAAGTAAGAGGCTCATCCTATAGAAGTCCCGGTGCACGCATGCTGATAAGTGATGATGGCAAATGGGTTGGTTCCATCAGCGGTGGATGCCTGGAAGGCGATGCCTTACGAAAAGCCCGGCACGTTATGCAGCACAAGGAACCGATGACGGTAACATACGACACACGCGAAGAGAGCAATCAAAATTTAGGCATAGGGCTCGGCTGCAATGGTGTTATTGATGTGCTCATAGAACCCGTAGATATACAGGATAGCGATAACCCGATTGTATTTTTTGAGAACATCATCAAGATGAATATACCGGTAGCACTGGCTTCTGTCTTTGCACACGAGGATAGCAAAGCGATCGGAAGAAAAATGCTGCTTACGCCCGGTGCCACCCAACTTCATAATTTGGAAGATATAGCATTGGAACAAGCTATATCTATTGATCTTGAAAATTTGTTTGATACAAAAAAATCAGAAGCCCGAAAATATACTATTGACGGAAAAGAGATTGAAGTATTCATCGAGTTGATTCAACCGTCAGTATCACTTATCATTTTTGGAGGAGGCTTTGATGCGCGACCGGTGAGTCACCTGGCTAAATCATTAGGATGGGATGTAACGGTTACGGATGAATGTGTAGCACATATAGCGCCTTTGTTCTTTCCGAATGCTGATAATCTTTCACTTTGCCACAGAGAATATGTAGATCATAATTTTGAGATCACTGCCTATACAGCGTGCGTACTGATGTCGCACAACTATGAGTATGATCGTGATGTTCTAAAAAAATTATTGAAGACCGAAACTCCTTATATAGGTATACTTGGGCCACGAAAGCGTTTTGACAAAATGGTGGATGAATACGCGAAAGAAGGTATTGTGCTGTCGGCTAACGATCGTCATCGCATTCACGCGCCCATTGGTCTTGATATAGGCGCAGAAGCTCCCGATGAAATAGCCGTTTCAATCATAGCAGAGATACAGGGTAAATTTGCCAATCGCTCCGGAGGATTTCTCAAATACAGAACCGGTCCTATACATCATCGCGATACAGCCAGCGACCAGGTATTTAAACAGGTATATCTGCATTCGTACGAAAGTAAATCCGCACAAAGGTCCTGACATCTCTTATGAAAAAACTGATTGTATATCTCCTGTTTGCTATACCGTTCCATACGTATAGCCAGGATTTTCAAAAAGAGATAAACGATCAGGTATGGAAGCCTTTCATAAAAGCTTTCGATAATTATGATACACCAAGCTTCATGTCGGTGCACTCCAAAGATTTAGTGCGTTCTCCGCGCGACTCCAAGACTATATCCAACTACGAGCAATATAAAAGTCAAAATGAGCAAGGCGATGCCCGCTCGCGTGAAAAGAAATCCCAGCGCACCATTGAACTTCGCTTCCTCGAGCGCATAGCCAGCGCTACACAGGCGTTTGAAGTAGGTATATATAAAACTACGGTGATAAACGCACAGGGTGAAAGCCGGAGTTTCTATGGTAAATTTCATGTTGTGCTTCGTAAAGAAAACGGAACATGGAAAATTTTGGTAGACTCTGATTCATCGGAGAACGGAACAATCTCTGAAAAAGATTTTCTTGAAGCCACAGCCATGTAATTAAAGCTTGTCTCCTATGGTAACCATCCATCACCGGATGCTTGCTATCTTCCACTATATTTTACAGATTCGTAGAGCTCAACCCAGACCTATGAAATCTGCTTTTGTTCTGTTAGCCTGCATGGCTTTCTGTATTTGTTGTAATCAAAAGACTGAGACTGATCCTTACTCATCGTGGCGCATAAAGGGCGGCACTGCCGATGGTATACAGTATTCATCTTTGAAACAAGTGGATAAGCTAAATGTATCACAGCTTCAACCTGCGTGGACGTATCGCAGTGGTGACGCTGATACAGTGAATAATCGTACTCAGATTCAGTGCAATCCTATCATCATCGATAATATACTCTATGGTACATCTGCGTCATTGAAAGCTTTTGCTATTGATGCAGCAACCGGAAAAGAAGTATGGAAGTTTTCTCCCGAAGAAAAGAACGATGGACTTGGCGTTAACCGTGGTGTAACCTATTGGGAGGAGGGCGATGACAAACGAATACTATATTCTTTCGGTCAATATCTCTATGCACTGGATGCACGAACCGGCAAAAAGATTGAAACATTTGGCACCGGTGGTAAGGTAAGTTTAAAAGAAGGACTTGGAGAAAGAGCCGCTAACTTGATGGTGTTGTCCAATACCCCGGGCGTTGTATATAAAAATCTCATCATTGTAGGGTCGCGTGTTCACGAAGGCCCCATTGCTGCACCGGGCTATATTCGTGCATTCGATATACGTACGGGTAAACTTGCGTGGGTATTTCATACTATACCACAACCTGGAGAGTTTGGGTATGACACCTGGCCGCAAGAAGCCTGGAAAAAAATTGGAGGAGCAAACTCCTGGAGTGGTATGGCTGTGGATCATCAGCGAGGATTAGTGTTTGCATCAACAGGATCTCCATCATTTGATTTTTATGGTGGCAACCGAAAGGGTAATAATCTGTTTGCTAATTGTGTGCTTGCGCTGAATGCAGAGACCGGAGAACGTAAATGGCATTACCAGGTTATTCATCACGATATGTGGGACCGCGATCTTCCGGCATCCCCTATATTAACAAAAGTTGTTCACGATGGTAAAGATATAGATGCCGTAGCACAGGTTACCAAGAGCGGGTATGTATACTTATTGAATCGTGATACAGGTGAACCATTGTTTCCTGTAAAAGAAATACCGGTTCCTCCATCTGACCTGGATGGTGAACAGGCATCGCCTACCCAACCAGTGCCTGAAAAACCTTTACCTTTTGCACGCCAGGCATTTACGGAAGACATGATCAACAACATTACCCCCGGAGCAGAGGAGTATGTGAAAGAGAAATTCAAAGGACTGCGAACCGGAAGACAATTTATACCGCCCAGTAAAGAAGGCACCATTATATTTCCCGGCTTTGACGGAGGTGCTGAATGGGGAGGCCCATCGTTCGATCCTGCAACAGGTATACTATATGTAAACGCTAACGAAATGCCCTGGATACTTACGATGGTAGACGTACGCATGAAGGGCGAAGCATGGGCCGGTATATCGTTATATCGCACGCATTGCGCTACCTGTCATGGTATAGATCGCGGGGGTGATGGCCACGTGTTTCCGGCATTACGAGACCTTCAACCTAAATTCAATAAAGAAAGTCTAAAGCAATTTGTACTAAAAGGGAAGGGTGTGATGCCTGCATTTACACATCTCAGTGATCAGGAGCGCGATGCCATAGCCCGCTATGTACTCGACCTTCAAGAACGCACGGAAGATGAAAAGAAAGGTATATTTGAGCGAGATCCCGATATACTATATTCGAATACAGGGTATAATCGTTTCCT
>NZ_DATCSD010000087.1:0-10785 GCF_036568665.1 Ohtaekwangia sp.
AAATAATCAAACGTTATAAGCTTTGGAAATAACACTGAACAAAAAGACCAACACTGAAGGTGTAATTAAAATTAAATTAACCGAAGGTGATTATCAACCCCACGTTGAAGAAAAAGTAAAAGATTATTCGCGCAAAGCCAATATCAAAGGTTTTCGTCAAGGGAAAGTACCAAGCGGTGTGATCAAAAAAATGTTTGGGAAATCTATTCTTGTAGACGAGATTAATCACCTGCTTTCGCACAAGCTTTCTGACTATATTAAAGATAACAACATCAAGATTTTAGGTGATCCGCTTCCTAACCAGGAGAAGGCTCGCGAGATCAACTGGGATACACAAACAGATTTTGAATTCGAATACCAGATCGGTATGGTAGAAGATTTCAGCTATGATGTATCTTCTAAAGTAAAAGTAAAATCTTACCCGATTGATGTTGATCAAAAGACTATCGATGAAACGATCGATGATCTGAAGAAACGCTTTGGTAAAGTAAGCTATCCTGAAACATCAGAAGTTGGCGATAACTTATTCGGAGAGCTGAGTGCCAAAGAAGGTGACTTCAAAAAAGAACATGCATTCATTGCTACTGAAAAAGTAGAGAAGAAAGAGCAGAAGAAATTCAACGGTCTGAAAAAAGACGAAGAAGTAGAATTTGAAGTAAGCAAACTGTTTGCTGAAGATGCTGATGTAGCACAATTACTGGGTATTTCTGACGAAGAAGCGAAGGCTGCAAAAGGAAAATATACTTTCAAGATCAACACCATCAGCCGTGTAGAACCTGCTGCTATCAATACAGAGCTGTTCGACCGCGTATTTGGTAAAGATGCTGTTACTACAGAAGAAGAGTTTATCAATAAAGTAAAGGAAACGATAAGCGAAAACTATAAGCGTGAAGCTGATCATTTTCTGGAGCACCACATTGAAGATCACTTTATCCAAAATACATCGATCAACCTGCCAGACGATTTCCTTAAAAGCTGGTTGAAATCAAGCAGCAATGGTGAAGTGACTGATGATGTGATCAATAAAGAGTTTGAACACTATAAGAGAGGTTTGAAATGGGATCTTGTTAAAAATCGTATCGCTGACGATAACAAGATTACGGTTGAAGCTGAAGAAGTTCGTAACAAGGCAAAAGAACTTATCACTGCTCAATTTGGTGGTCAGGCTTTCGTTGAACAATTAGGCGACCGTCTGGATGGCATTGCCGATAATTATCTGCAGAATGAAAATGGCCAGAACTTTATGCGCTTGTACAATCAGTTACGCAGTGAGAAAATCCTGAAGTTTATAAAAGACAATATCTCTATCCAGGAGAAAAAAGTATCGGTGGATGAGTTTAAGAAACTCGTTGCTGAACACAAACATTAGAATATATCTGCCTGTGTGATGGAAGCGTCTTCCATCAGTGAACAATAAATTTAACAGGCTTTGCGTCAATGGTTTTAATCCGGTAACAACCCGGGTTAAAACCATTTTCGTTTTAAATGGGTTTAACAAGGCGGAGGGTTGGAATTTTGAACCCGGATAGCTAAGATTACCATTATTTCAAATCCATTTTACAACGTACTTATCTATTATCTATATGCATTATAACAATGAATTCAGAAAGTATGCCGTACATCATTTAGGCATGAGCGGTAATACCGTTGACAGTTATGCACAGCAAATTCAGAACATGACACAATATGTGATCGAGGAGCGTCCTGGAAATTTCCGCGCTATCGATGTATTCACACGTCTTATCTCTGATCGTATCATTTTCCTGGGAATGGGTATTGATGATCAGATCGCGAACCTGATCACAGCACAATTGCTTTTCCTCGAATCATCCGATCCGAAGAAAGATATCATTATGTATATCAACAGCCCGGGGGGGTCAGTTTACGCTGGTCTCGGTATCTATGATACCATGCAGTATGTAAATCCGGATGTTGCTACGATCTGTACAGGTCTGGCGGCTTCTATGGGTGCTGTATTGCTGACTGCCGGAGCTGCCAAGAAGCGTTCGGCTCTTCCGCATGCCCGCGTAATGATTCACCAGCCGATGAGCGGTATGCAAGGTCAGGCTTCCGATATGGAAATCTCGCTGAAGCAAACACTGGAAGTAAAGAAAGACTTGTATAACATCCTGGCGAAACACAGCGGTGCTAAATATGAGAAAATTGAAAAGGATTCTGACCGCGATTACTGGATGCGCGCTTTTGAAGCAAAAGAATACGGTCTTATAGACGAAGTGCTGGAACGTAAGAAAATCTAGCGTTTACGCACGATTTGTATCCAACCGATGTTCAGAATATTCAGTACCTTTGAAGTTATTCTGAGCATCGGTTTTTAATTTTTAATTTAACGTATGGCTGAAGTTACCTGTTCATTTTGCGGAAGAAGCAAAAAAGATGTAGACCTGATGATTTCCGGTATACATGCTCATATTTGTGACAAATGTGTAACCCAGGCTAACCAGATTCTCAGCGAGGAGAAGAAAAGCAAAACGGAAGCTGGCTTCTCTCCCAACTTTAAACTCGTGAAGCCTCGCGAGATCAAAAAGTTTCTGGATGAATATGTTATCGGTCAGGATGAGGCCAAGAAAGTTATGTCGGTGGCTGTATACAATCACTATAAACGATTGATGCAGCGCAAACTCGACAGCGATGTAACCATAGAGAAATCAAATATCATTATGGTCGGCGAAACCGGTACTGGTAAAACATACCTTGCCCGTACACTCGCTAAAATTCTACAGGTACCATTCTGTATAGCCGATGCCACTGTATTAACAGAAGCCGGTTATGTAGGTGAAGATGTTGAAAGCATTTTAACGCGTTTATTACAATCTGCTGACTACAACGTAGAGGCTGCTGAACGCGGTATAGTATATATTGACGAGATCGATAAGATTGCCCGCAAGTCTGATAATCCTTCTATTACCCGCGATGTGAGTGGAGAAGGTGTTCAACAAGCGTTGCTCAAATTACTGGAAGGTACCGCTGTGAATGTTCCCCCTCAGGGAGGACGTAAGCATCCCGATCAGAAAATGATCACCGTGAATACTGAAAATATACTCTTTATCTGCGGTGGTGCATTTGAAGGTATATCTCGTTTTATAGGTAATCGTTTGAATACACGTCCCTTGGGATTTGTAGCCGGTCATGAAGGTCTGCACCCAGGTGAGATTGATAAAGATAATCTGTTAAAGTTTATTACCGCTCAGGATTTGAAGAGCTTCGGACTTATTCCGGAATTGATTGGACGTCTGCCTGTGGTATCATTCCTTAATCCACTGGATCGCGAAACACTTCAACGCATTCTCACAGAGCCTAAAAATGCTTTGATCAAACAATACAAAAAATTGTTTGACATGGAAGAGATCGAGCTTGAATTTAAAGAAGGTGCTATAGATTTTATCGTAGAGAAAGCGATGGAGTTCAAGCTTGGAGCGCGCGGACTCCGCGGTATCTGCGAAGCTATCATCAACGATGCTATGTTTGAATTACCTTCTGATAAGAATACGGATCGCCTCGTTATCAATCGTGCATACGCAGAAGAGAAATTCAGCAAGTCGCAGTATAGCAAGCTGAAAGTAGCATAAAGCAATTACTAGGAGTATATCGATACTCTTAGTAATTAACGCTTCTGTAAATATCCTATCATCAGTTTGGCTGTATTCTCTGATGCAGAACCTGTATCGAGAATTTTGATAATGCTATCATAATTATCCAGCATCTGCATTCTGTAATCATCGTTATTAAGCAGTCTGTCTAATTCGTTAGAAACTTTTTCGGCATTAGCATCGCCTTGTATCAATTCTTTCACCACTTCTTTATCGGCAATCAGATTTACCAATGATATATAGGGAACGTTGATGAGCCATTTTACTATGCGGTAAGTTATATAGTTAGTTCTGTAGACCACAACCTGTGGGACTCTGAAAAGCGCAGTCTCCAATGTTGCCGTTCCCGATGTTACAATACCCGCTTTAGCATGCTGAAGCAAATTGTAAGTATCTTCAAAGACAAACTTTACATTGGGCAACTCACGCAATGCAGTATATAGGTTCGCATCAAGATTGCTTACTGCTGCAACGGCAAATTGGTTCTTCGGAAAGTTTTTCACTACACCAGCCATCAATGGAATGATGGTCTTTAATTCCTGCTTTCTACTTCCCGGCAAAAGCGCCACTAGAGACGTTTCATCAAGATTATGCTTTGTTAAAAAACTGCTATCGCCTATGTGCGCTTTTACTGCATCCAAAACCGGATTACCTACATAATCGACATCAACATCAAACTTCTTGAAGAAAGGTTTTTCGAAAGGGAGGATTACAAACAGTTGATCAACATTCTGCTTCAACTCCAACGCGCGACTCTGATACCACGCCCATACCTTAGGCGGGATATAGTAGAATACTTTTACACCGGCTTTCTTTGCGAACCTCGCTATACGCCTGTTGAAGCCTCCATAGTCTATGAGTATAACAACATCGGGCTTGAACTGCAGTATATCTCGCTTGCATTGTTTTATATAGTCAGAGATCTTATTGAGATTTGTAATCACCTCTACAAATCCCATAAATGCCATGTCTTTATAGTGCACCATCAGATCGACACCTGCACTCTTCATATACTCGCCACCCAACCCACGGAGCGTAGCGGATGCATCGTGCTGTCGTAAAGCCTTTACCAGATTGCCACCATGCAAATCACCCGAACGCTCTCCGGCAATGATATAATAACGCATTCTTAAAAATATAAATTACCAAAGTATAAATGCCTCACTCATCTACTCCCCGAAGTATTCAACATAGTTACGGGGAGTTTCATAGAGACGCACGCTATGAAGCTTTCCATACGATGTAACGGAAGGAAGTTTTGCTTCGAGTATTTTCCATATCTCCATCACGAGGTTCTCGCAGCTTGCCAGTTTCCCTTGCATAAAGTCAACATCCATATTGAGGTTTTTGTGATCCAGTTTTTCGATAACCTCCTCACGAATCATGGTGCTTAACTTTTTAAGATCAGCCACAAAGCCCGTATCCGGATCAGGCTTTCCTTTTACCGTTACAATCAACTCAAAGTTATGCCCATGCCAGTTTTCATTAGCACAAGGACCAAATACCTCAGCATTTTTTTCCTTCGTCCACTTAGGATTGTAAAGCTTATGCGCTGCGTTGAAATGTTCTTTGCGGGAGATGTAGATCATTCTTAGAATTAATCTTCGTTAACCTGTTTTGCACACAAATATACAAAGTACTCCACGAATGCACTTTTATAATCTAAAGCATACCTGTCCTCAAAAAAAACAAAAGAGGCAAGCTCAATGAGCTTGCCTCTTTATTAATTTCAGCCTTAGGCTTATCTAGGTTCTTTGAATGTCAGCTTCGTCCAAAGATTTCTCTTATTAGCTGTTCCCCATGTGAACGCCAATGTGAAAGTCTTGGTAGCAGGATCATACGAGTTAACCTCACCTGGCATGTTTATCAAACTTGGGTTTGTTGAGGATGCCATTGTTACTAAATGTGTTCCATCCGGTTGTGCCACGGGATCGATGGTGATTGTAGTACCATCTATCCCCCCTACACCACCGCTATTATCAGCCCAGATAGGTTTGAATGAAAGTGAATATTTACCAGTTGTAACCAGTGGTGCATCATCCAGGCTTTCATACTCTCCTTGTAATGGATCATTTGTATTGGGTGTACCTGCAGTAAATCTTTCGATTTTTCCAGGGCCATACGTGTAAAGTCCATCATAATCATTTTTAGGAATCACAGCCGCAATACCAAAATTATGGTTGCCGCTGATGGTATATCCTGATTCCTGTACGCTTTCTATTTTGTATGCAAAAGCATACTGATCATCACCGAAGTAATCATTGGTCACAGTTTTTATTTTCAAATAACCAACGCTTGATCCTTTCGGTATAGTAGCCACGCCATCATCCAGTAATGTAAAGGCAGGCGTACCTGCTCCACCTGGCATTATGTAAGAAGTGTGGTGCGCAGCATTATAACTATCCAAGCTATCCAAAATAGGCACAAACTTCACATGTATATCCTGAGATGCAGTACCTGCTGCTGTAAGAACAACCGGAATAAGTTGAATCTCAGACTCAGTTGTTAATGCATCTACAGAGTAAGCGATAAACTCAGAGTTACTGGTAGAAGTAACAGCGGTACTGATAATATTCTGATCGTGGCCTTGGTTGTCAACGGATTGAATCTTACCATTTTCAAAATCCTCATCCTTACAACCAGCAACTGCCAACAGCAGAAGCGCGCTCGCAAAGAAATAATTTATACTTATTTTTTTCATACGTAGTCAGATTAATTGACGTCCCAAAATATTTTTGAAGTAAACTGATTGATATCTCCCTGAGCGTTTGCGTTTGTCGCATTGGTAGTATACTCGTTTTGTGGATACAGCAATCTTACAGGAACTGTCTGTGATATAGTACTAGGATTCACTGTGATATAACCATCAGGTATAATATCGAATCCTAATCTTCTCAAATCACTCCATGACTCCAAAGGTCCGATACCCGCCAATGAAACATATTTCTGGAAGATCAGATCTTTAATATCTCCAGTATATGGGAAGTTATCAAGATAGGTTGAAGCTTCTGTTTCAGCATCTGGCACATCTAGGAATATGAATGATTCTGTTATCGCAGTATTATACGCTGCTGCCGGGTCTGTATCATTATCAACAAACCAGCCTCTTTCTATAGCCTCTGCTTTCAAGAACAGACTCTCTACAGAAGTGAATATCCATTGATCCTGATCGGCACTGCGTGCTAGCCCTGCACCAACTCCTGAAGATGTTAACGGGTTTCCCGAAGCAAGACCATATACTGTACCTACAACACTGTTTCCAATAGATGTAAAGTATTGATATAATCTTGGATCTTCATTGCTGCCCAATAAATCAACGAAATATTCATTTGCTCTTACAGAAGGAGCCGCATCAGCACCGTTTACTGTTAAACCATAGTTAGCATAGAATGGAGATTGCTTGTTAGTAGCATTGGTGTAGCCAGGGTTAACAGCAACTGTTTCGCCTTTGCCTAAGATACCACCAGCAGCTTTAATCTTTGCTATCTCAGCTGTTGGATCAAAACCGTTAACTTCTGTCTGACGAATCAGTAATCTTAACTTCAGCGTGTTTGCAAATTTAATCCACTTCGCTTTATCACCATGGTTTACAATATCCACGCTTGCAAAAGATGCTAATTCATCTTTACCCATATAGGTAATAGCCAGATCAAGTTTCTTTTGCAGATCATTGTAAACATCTTGTCCCTTGTCATAAGCAGGTTGAGGATACTCAGCATATTTGAAAGCTTGTGAGTAAGGTATATTTCCATAGATATCTACCAGATCCTGCCACAGTCTTGCCGACAGAATCATAGAAGCACCTGCCAATACTAGATCACCACTTGCTTCAGATTTAGCTCTGGCTTGTTCCAGATCAAACAAGGTATTGTAGTGGTTCTGCCAAAGTGCGTTTCCAAAATTTGGTGTAATGTTATAAGTAGTTTCAGTTGCATCAATGGCAAATGTTCCTGAACCTGACCAATAACCTAACCAGTTGTTCAAAAAGGTAAAGTTACCGCTGGCAACTCTTTGACCTGTTTCATGCGCACCTGCCGGAAAAATAAGCTCTCCAGTAACGGTGCTCTCCGTTACTCTGTTTGGGTCATCATTTACATCCAACTCACATGCTGTTAGCAGTGATGCCAGCGTAAACACCGTTAATATCTTATATGTGTGTTTCATTTGTCAATTTGTTTAGGCCTCTTAAAGTGTAAGATTCAAGCTAGCTCCATACATTCTGGAAGCAGGAGTTTGGAATGCACTACCCAAACCGTAAGTATTTCCGGCAGAGCTATAGTTGAACTCAGGATCTCCCCACTGGTTAGACTTAGGAACAAGCAACAAAAGATTTCTTCCGATCAAGCTAAGTGATGCTTTCTTGATATACTTGGTTGTAGCCACCCATTTTTGAGGCAGGTTATAAGTAATGTTAACCTCTCTTAAACGGAAAGCTGTTGCATCTGCATAGTAGTTTGTTGCTATACCAGTGTTGGTTGTTGAGCCAGTCCAGAAACCATAGTTACCATCTTGAACCTGAATATTGGTGTTGTTTACATATTTACCATCATCACCCATGTAAACTGAGTTTGGCATTACGAAACGTTGACGACCATAAGAAGCTGATCTTTTTGATATACCTGAGAAGTCCATATCAGATCCAAGACCTGAATAGAATTGGTGACCACCTTTGTAATCCCAAGTCATGGACACTGACAAACCTCCTATAGTATAAGTAGGTGTAAAACCAACTACCCAAAGCGGTAAGCTTCTACCTGTAACAACCAGGTCTGTGCTTTGAGAAGGGTTACCAGTATATCTGTCAACTATAACTTTTCCAGTTTCAGGATCTCTTACGTAGTCGCTCAATTGGAATTGGAATGCAGGGCCACCTACTACGGCAATGTTGTTAGCTGTTGGAGATGATCTTGATATCTGTATATAGTTAGATGTACCACCGATAACTACAGGACTTCCATCAGGTGTTGATGTAACTTTGTTGGTGTTATAAGTAGCGTTGATTTTAAAGCTCAAACCACCTTTACCGATTTTGTAAGGAGCGATACCCAGATCTAATTCAACACCTTTGTTGTTGAAGGATGCAGCGTTTGCCAAACCTACTGTATAACCAGTACTTGAAGGCAGTGATGTTTGCAGAATCTGGTCATCGCATTGCTGATTGAAATACGTTGCTTCCAAATCGAACTTGCCGTTCAACAAACCAATTTCCAAACCAACTTCTTTACTAGTTACTGTTTCAGGTTTCAGGTTAGGAGAAGGTATAGTAGCACCTGCTGTGAAACCTACTGTGCTTCCGAATGGGAAACCTGCAGGTTGAGAATACGTAGACTGCAGTGAGTAAGGGTTCACGTTTACGTTAGCACTTTCAGAATATGCAGCTCTTACTTTCAAATAAGATACTGGAGACTCTTTCAAAGATGCGATCGCATCAGACAATACGAATGACAAGTTAGCACTTGGATAGAAGAATGATCTGTTTGCTTTTGCTAAGCGGCTATCCCAATCGTTACGTCCAGTAAGTTCGAGGAATGCCCACTCTTTAAAGCCAAAGCCTAATGTACCATAAGCAGAAACTCTTTTTGTTAAGAGCGTATAGTTATAGTTGTTCGCATTGCTATACGGAATCAGAGAACCAAAACCATAGCCTGGAACGTTAGCATCACCACTACGAACTGATACGTTATATAATCCAGGAACCACCAGGTTGTTACCACCTATAGCAACATCCTTCTCAGTGGTCTGTCTAAAGTTTCCACCTGCGAGGTAACTAACAGAAAGACTGTTTGTGATATTGGTTTTACCGTTCAAGAAATAATCAATGTTCAGCAATGTTGCGTGAGCATTGTCATTAAACACGGCACCTTTTGCTCTGAAATAAGTTGTGCTGTTTCTGTTTGCTACAGCCCAATCTCCCGGATCCAAAGGGTTCTGTGTGTTATCGGTTCTTACATCATTTACAGTTGCATTCAATCTCGCTGTAGCTTTCAACCATGGAGCTATTTCATAGCCAAGGGTAGCATTACCAATGAGGTTATTGGATTTGCTTTTTGAACGCATATTGTTGATAATCCAGTATGGGCTGATAGCAAACTCATTGTAATAGTTTCCATACTTCGCCCACTTATAGTTCTGATCTTTGTAATCCAACAAAGGAACGTTATCAGGTGTTTGCAATACAGCAAACATGATACTTCCTGAGTATGAGCCTTGGAATAAATTCTGAAGCTGGTTTTCATTTACTACATCAGAATTTTGCATGGTGTAACCAAGACCGTAAGCCACAGAGAATTTGTTGATCTTCTTATCTCCATTGAAACGGATGGTTGTTCTTCTGTTTTTATCCTGAGGCATTAAGCCTTTGATGTTAGCATCCTGAACAGACAAGAAGTAATCGCTTCCTGTTAATGAAATAGTGTTCTGGAATATAGATCCTGTATTCCAGAAATTCTTTTTGTCATTCTTATGAAGGTTGCTGTATGGACCTCGTTGAATATCTCCATCTTCTACTGGCACACCAATATCCTGCAGGCTTCCATCGAAGCGAGGACCGTATAACTGGTTTTCGTAAGGAACATAACCATAGTTTCCGTATTGATCTATAACTTCACCGGCACCTGCGCCAAATTCATGTTGCAGTTTAGGGAAGTAAGCAACGCGTGAAGCCTGGTATGAAGATGTTACTGATACGGTAGGATTCTGATTTGTTCTACCTCTTTTGGTTGTTACAACCAACACACCGTTTACGGCATCAGGTCCGTACAATGCAGCAGATGCACCACTTTTCAATACAGTCATGTCTGCTATATCTTCCGGAGAGATGGAGTATAACAAGCTGAGCGGAACCTGCGCTCCGTCAACAACAAGCATAGGCTGGTTGTTACCTGTTAAAGAACGAATACCTCTGATGTTGATTTTTGAGTTTTGGAAAACACTGCTGTTTGTAGTCGTTACGTTCACACCAGATATTTTTCCGTTCAGAGACTGTGCAACATCAACAGCCTTCGCCATTGTCAAGTCTTTATTAGAAATAGTAGAAGCTGCATAACCAAGCTCTTTCGCTTGCTTTTGCAGACCCATTGCACCGGTTACTACAACTTCAGAGAGTTGAGTAACATCTTGTGAAAGCTGAACATCGATCTTGTTCCTGCTTCCTATTTCAATTTCTTGTGTTTGAAGG
>NZ_DATCSD010000088.1:0-15647 GCF_036568665.1 Ohtaekwangia sp.
TCCGCAGAAGCTGGTGTACCCGGTGGAGCTTCGCTATAAGAAGTGGTTCCATAACTACAGGCGCAATTCGTTTAACATAGATCTGGGTATATACCAGATCATCAACCGGAGGATGGCGCTGGGTATATATCCCGGTATAACGTATCAGAAAGGATTACTCTCCACACCGTTCCATCGGGTATATTTTACGGATGATTCTGAGCGTGTTGAAAATTTACCGGAAGAGCGATTGAAGATTCCGGTGGGACTGCAGCTTAATACTTTTGTAGGCTCACGATGGATATTGCGATCGGCCTATCGGTTTTATTGGGACAACTTTGGTATAACGGCTCACACAGTAAGTGTGGAGGCTCCGGTAAAGCTGAATGCTATATTTACTCTTACACCTTTTGTGCGGCTATATACACAAACCGGTGCTGATTATTTCCGCCCCTATAAACAACTGGATGCATCCAGCGAGTACTATACATCGGATTACGATCTTTCCAAGTTTCGCAGTTATAAAACAGGTCTTGGTGTGCGCTATGCTCCGTTTGCCAGGGGAGGCGCTACAACATTCAATGAAGTAGAACTTCGCTATGCGTTCTATCATCGCTCCGATGGATTGAATGCACACATGATCACCGCGTTTATTCACTTTAGTGTAGTGCGCGAAAAAGACAGAAGAATCTGATAGTATCGCACGGATCGATATCTTTGCCACAAATTGTAAACAGCGTATGAACTGGATCATATTGATCATTGCCGGATGTTTTGAAGTATGTTTTACTACTTGCCTCGGCAAAGCGAAAGAAACAACAGGCACAACCTCTTTGATGTGGCTGATCGGTTTTTTTGTTACCATGTCTATCAGTCTGTACTTGCTTTACAGAGCAACACTTACGTTGCCAATGGGAACGGCCTATGCGGTGTGGACGGGTATAGGAGCCGTGGGCACTGTGATTGTAGGTATTGTTTTCTTTAAAGAACCTGCTGATTTCTGGCGCTTACTTTTTATTGCAACATTAATTGCCTCCATTGTTGGGCTGAAGTTTGTATCGAACTAAATGCTGCTTGTTTAGACAATCAAAATTTCTAACAAACTATATATACAACGTGCAAGTATGTTTGATCGTTTAGAAGTATATTCATATCCGGATTTACAGATGCCTGCGTTAGCAAAATAGGAATTGGCAGGCTGAATCTTTCACGAGCGATATAGGGAATATTATCGGGCATTTGTCTCCGGTTGAGTGCATGGCGCATTTTCTCCAGTAACAAGTTAGTATTAGTATATAATAAACCCCTCTCTTTGTATGCGACATCTTATCAGACTGTCATGGCTGCTGTGTGCAGTTATGCTGGTACATTCTTGTACCGAAGAAGAAAATCAGTCCTCTGTTACTGGCACCGTCCAGTTTGCTTTTGATCCGGGTAAAGCTATAGCACCTCATGGGCGAGTCGCGTCTGATTTCCCTGCAGGGTCGTACCTCATTGTAAGTATAGCAGATCAGAGTGGTCGTGCTATACTTACGCGCGAAACGATCAATCTCGTGCAGGCAGGTAATGGCTATATCAGCGATCCTATTGTGTTGAAATCCGGTAATTATAACTTAACGGATTTTTGGGTGGTAGGTCCCGGAAGAGTAATGCTATATGCAGCACCCAAAGCGCAGTCTAATTTTGCTTCATTGGTAGATCGGCCGTTGCCATTTGCTTTCCATGTATCCGGAAATACATTGGTGCAGGAAGCTGTGCAGGTGGTAGATGTACATGAGAGCAACCCCGAAGACTTTGGTTATGTATCGTTCCCGGTAGACGTAGTAAGGAAATTTGCTGTGTCAGTATTTATACCGGATGATAACAGTGGTCTGACATTAACGAACGCGCAGGCGTTTATAGTGGATGATAGTGATACTATACACATACATGACCTCGAAGCCAAAACCAATACTATACCTTTTGAAGAGAATCCGGATGATACCTTGCAACTGGTGATTGGCAAAGATGGTTACAGTCGTTATGCAAAAATATTTACCTATAATCAATTGAAGGATGAGTTGGATGGAAGCCCCTTAGTAGTAGTACTTAAACCTGCGCTTACATTTGTAGCGGACGTTCCGGGCTGGATCGATCCGCCATCACCGTATGTTTTTGATTTGAATCAAACCACAGGATCATTCACGATAGATTGGGGCGATGGTTCGATTGAGCTTGTAACGGAATGGGGACATCAACTTCATACATATACAAAATCGGGAAGATATTTTGTGAGCGTAACGGGCGATCTGAAAAATATAGTGGATCAAAGATTCTTCTATGATGATGCACGCTTTACACGTGTAGATCTTCGGCATCTCACGGGTATGGTATATTTTGGTGCAGGCTATATGGGCGTGAGTCCTTCTGTGTTTGACTTTTCGCACAATACAAAGCTTGAATACATTTGGCTGGGTGCACTGCCGCTATGGGAAGAAACAATTTTCCCTGCGGGATTGAAACTTCAGGGATTGGAGATTGACGGACCCAACAGGCTTACAACAGAGGATGTAGACGCAGCCATCGATGTTTTATATCAGTCTGTAACTCATTATGGCACGCAGAGCGGATACTTCTCTTATATAAATGTTGTTACCAATGAAGTTGTTGGCCCGCCATCACCAGGGGGCTATGCAAAACTGGCCACTCTTCGCGATGAATATTACTGGCAGATATTCCCGGGGTTCTGAATGATATAGTATATATAACCACCAAATATACCGGATCCATTTTGTCCGGTATATTTTTTTATGCCTGCTGCAGCAGAAAGAAAGAGAAATTCTTATTCATGTATTGATTCACGATAAGAATATTTTTAAGACGCTCAGGATTTTTGTCCGGATGTACCTTTACGATAGCAGGCACTTGTTGATTTTTTAATATGGCAGCCCCAAGCCACAACGCAAAGGAAGATGCTGTACACGACTCGCCACATAAATGCTTGAAGCGAGTGTGAAATGTATTGCTGAAAAGTGATTGAGAGAGATCGTGCATGATGCGATCGTGTTCTGCATCGCCACTGGCCCCATCAATCCAAAGATCTATATCTTGTATAGAAATGTTATTAGCCTCCAGGAATGCGTCAATACTTTCGATTACTTCTTCATTGCCGGATGGACTATAGATAAAAGTTGTGTCGAGCAGTTTGCACCAGGTGGTGTCCGCAGCGTTGCGCGAGAGCATAAAGAACGCAGCGCCTTCGCCTTGTACAGAGCCTTTGGTAGATGTTTGAAATAACTCAAGACTATTAATATACTCTGTCTTGAAATGACTGTTACGTTTGCTGGCTATATATTGTACTTCAGACGCATCATCAAAACCACCTACCAGGAAATTGGCGTTGGGGCGATCCTGCAATTGCAGTATGGCATCGTCCAGTGCATTTTCAAAAGCGAGACCTCTGCTTACATACGTGTTGTTATAGCCCATGCATTTCACTGACAACGCAATGAGTCCGGCCAGTGCGTTGTATGTACTTTGCATGAAGTACGTAGGTGTTAATTGTTTCTCCTGCTGCTCCAGTAACTCGATCAGAAATTTATGGGTCTCGTCCAGAAAGCCATAGCCTGTACCGGTAATGATGCCGTCAGGAGTTTGTATTTTGGAATCGCGCAGGCAGATCGTTGCTGCAGTAAGGCCGATCCGTAGCATGCGACTAAGTCTTCGCAGTTGTATCGGGTTAATATAGGCTTTGAAATCGGGCGTAACGGAGCGAAGAACATTTTCATGATAGGCTGTGATCTCTGTAAGAAAATCTGCAGGATCGAACGTCTTCTGAGGCGATACTATACCTATACCATTTATGTAATACGCTTGCTGATCTTTCATACTACACCGATGCTAAGAGTAAAGAAGATGTATTGCCGCCAAACCCAAAGGAGTTGGATAATATATAGTTGAGCTTTACCTGCTGCCTGAGCGATGTTACCGGGCGTATAGCAAGCTCCGGCATGGGGTTGGTAAAGTTTAGATTCGGCCAGATCATTTGCTCTTGCAGGGCCATCAAACAAAATATAGCTTCTACGCTTCCGGCTGCTGCCAGTGTGTGCCCGGTATAGGATTTTGTTGAACTGAAATCAGGAACCTGTTCGCCAAACAGTCGCTGTATACCCAGGCCTTCCGAGAGATCGTTGTTTTCCGTAGCCGTACCGTGGGCGTTAATATAGCTTACCTGTTGGGGTGCTATACCAGCCATAGCGAGTGCTTGCTCCATGGCGAGAAAAGCTCCTTTACCATCGGGCGAAGAGGCTGTTTGATGAAAGGCATCATTGGCATTTCCATAACCTTTCAATTCAGCAAGAGGTTTGCGTTTGCTGCGCAATACTTCCGCTTCCGACTCCAATACAACATAGGCTGCGCCTTCTCCGAGGTTTAATCCTTTACGCGTACTATCAAACGGGCGACAGTGTTCCGGATCAAGGATCATCAACGAGTTAAATCCGTTAAGAGTAAATTTGGATAATGCTTCAGCTCCACCGCAGATAACACGATCCAGTTTTTTATGACGAATGAGCTGAGCACCTTGCATCATGCTGTTGGCAGAGGATGAACATGCTGTACTGATGGTGCCTATATATCTTTTTATACCGATAAAATCGGCCATGCGTTCGCAGTGCTCTCCGGGATTAGCCGTATCGGTAAAGCGAACAAAGTCTCCGCGCTGCTGCGGATCCATCAGCTCGTAATAATATTTTTCAAACTCGCGGATGCCCCCATTGCTTGTAGCCGAGAGTAAACCGGAAGCACGTACTTCTGTTTCAGAAAGACCAGCCATGCGAATGGCTTCCTGTAACGCAGCAAGTCCCAGTAACGCTGTGCGTGTAAATCCTATACCTGCTGCTACACCGGTTAGTTCCTGTAATTGCTGATCATGAATTTTTACTTCACAGGCAGGTAAAGCTGTGCGATGGATGGTATCGAGCACACGGAGTTCGCCATACCCTGACCTGCGATGAACAAGCGATTGAAAATTTTCTGACGCGTCTTTACCCAGGGATGTTATGAGACCATATCCTGTGATAAACACACGTTGACTCATACACGCGGGCTGTTCTGGTGAATATACTCAGCCATAGTACGTATACTTTGAAATACGTGGCGACCTTCTTTCGGATCTTTCAATTTGATTCCATAGTTTTTATCGAGGAGAACAACAAGCTCCAGCGAATCAATAGAATCTAATCCAAGACCTTCTCCAAACAAAGGAGTGTTCTCATCAAAACCTTCGGGAAGCATATCTTCCAGGTTCAATTGCTTGATGAGTTCTGCACGGAGCTCTACGCAAAGTTCGTCAATCGTTTTCTTCATGATGGGGTAATTAAAAATTCGTGCTATAAAATAGTTCTTGATTTATGGATGATAACACTGAGAAATAAAGTTGCCAGTGAAAACCCCGTTAATCGCAATACATTTGGTAAAATAGTCTGTATAGATGCCTGACGCAAAAATAAATCATTAAAGGATTCGAGGCCCCAGCTCATAGGAGAAAATCGGCTAAGCGTCTGCAGAATTTCGGGCATTACATATACCGGCACCCACACGCCTCCAATAGCGGAGAGTATAACTACCGATACAGAACCAAAGGATAGCGCCTGCTGTGGCGTGCGGAAATATACCGCGATCAATACACCATAACCGGTTGCAGCCATGGCTACAGAACAAGCAGTGAGCAGAATGCCAACTATATTACTGCCCAATACAAGTTTGGAAAGGCCGAGCATCGGCATGATATAAATACCTACGGCGATCATCAATACAAATTGCAGCAGACATACCAGGAAGTAAAAAGCAAATTTACCGGATATAACAGGGAACTGCGAACCGGATATCAAACGCAGGCGCAGCATACTTCCTTCTTCACGTTCTTTAATAAAATTACCGGCCAGCGGATATAGTATAAAGAACATAGCAAACATCGTCCATGCAGGTACGTTGTGCTGAACAGAATTCAGCATAAGGCCCTGGTATTTATTCTCGGAAGCATATTGCTCCTTTACCTGTATTATATCGGTAAGATTTACCTCAGCACGTTTGGTGTCGGTGCGACCTTCACTGAGTTGATTTTGCAATTCATCCAATATCCATTGTGCCTGGATGCCGGCAACAATTTTTTGTACACCTCCGGTAAGTGCCTGTTTATAGTTTGACTTGATGGCAGGATCGAACAATACGCGTATACCTACCGAAGCGATCGCGGCTGAATCTGCCGGAGCGGGTATCAAACCAAAGTTAGAGAATACCTTCACGATGAGTTGTCGTGTTTTGTCGCGTAAGGCTTCACTTGCTTTTGCCGGTATAATGATAGCCGCTTTATAGGTGCCCGCACGCACTGCTTTTTTTGCTGCGGCAGTATCGGTCTGTACAATCAGATTTACATTGGGAGAAGCGTTGAATGCTTCTTTTATTTTGGTGCTGAGCGAATCGCCATCCTGATCGATGAAGAGTACATCGAGCTTTACTTCCTGGTAATCGCGGAAGGGAGCATCCTGCACCAGCGCCATCACAATCACTAACGCTAATGGCATAATGAAGATCAATGCCAGTCCACCCGGATCGCGGATCAGCAACAGAAATTCCTTATATATAGTAGCCAGTGTTTTCAATCGCGAATGTTTTTACCGGTAAGTTTTAGGAACAACTGCTCGAGACTTTGGCAGTCAGTATGTGTGCCCATTATAGCAGGGCGTGTACCTTCTACAATCAGTTTGCCTTCATCAATTACACCGAGGTGTGTACAGATGCGCTCGGCTTCTTCCAGCACGTGCGAAGAGTATATTATGGTTGTGCCTTCGCGTTTCAGCTCCATCAGAAAATCGAGGATCATGTTGCGCGATTGTACGTCTACTCCGGCCGTTGGCTCATCGAGTATAACAAGTTTGGGTTGATGCAGCAAAGCAGCCATCAGGTTGAGCCGCCTTTTCATACCACCGGAAAATGTATTAACAATCTTCTTCGATTTCTCCGACAGTCCGAATACATGAAGGTATTTATCGATCTGTGCGCGGATCACAGAACTCTTCATTCCGTACATGCGACCGAAGTAAAAAAGATTTTCGTAAGCAGTAAGTGTTGGAAATAACGCGATCTCTTGTGATGCTACACCAATCTGTTTTCGTATAGCTATACTTTCTTCGGCCATGTTCATTCCCAATACAGCGATAGAACCGGCATCCGGCCGCATAAGTCCGCAGAGCATCATTACGGTTGTAGATTTACCGGCACCATTAGGGCCAAGTAAACCATATACTGAACCTTCTGGTATATGAAGCGACAAATTGGAAACAGCCGCTTTGTTAGATTTAGGATACTGTTTCGTGAGCCCCTCAAGTCGAACTGCACTCATGCTCATTTTGACCTGCTCACTTCGTATAGTTCCTGAAATATAGCATTCTCCTGTTGTGAACATGCTTCGAGCATATCGCCAAGCTCAGCAAACGTCTTGGTATCGGATTTACGGTTCTTGCATACACGACCGGCATAGTATGCGAAGTCGCGGAGCTGATCGCCACTCTTGGTAAGCTGACGGGAGAGGTCAGCAAGTTTATCGGTATTGAGTTTGCGCGAAGCCTGATCCAGAAAAGCAGAGTATATAAACCGGAAGCCGGCACCACCGGTACCAATTTCTTCCTGCATACGAATAAGATTACCCAGCCAGAGTATAGCTTTCCGATCGCCTATACGTTCAGGCCATTTACGCAAGCGGCCTGCCAGATACTTCATGCCTTTAGTACCAACCAACGGCATGGGTATACGCGTCATGTGATCGCTGGTTTGTTTGATACCCGTCCACAATGCTTTCTCTACACTAAAGTCGCCCGGTACTTGTATAGGATAATACATGCGACCACTCGGCTCAGGCATACCTTTGGCAAAGCGCGCACGTGCCAGGTCTTCGTATGATATTTCGGTGGTAGTTTCCATTACCGGGTCGCTCACCAGGTAACGACCATTCTCTTTACCGAATACAATTATATTGTGTGCGTTGAAGTGAAAGCGATAAGCAGCAGGTAAATAATCGAGGAAGAATACAGAAGTAAGCATACCCACCGGCTGGCCTTTATCCAGCATACGGTCGAGCTCATCCATAGCTTTGGCAGGATTGGAAAATTTTTTGCGTTCGATCTTTATACCCAAGCGATCAGAGAATCGCTTGAAGATCTGGCCTGGCCATATTCTATAGGCAACGCCTGGTATACCATTTACACGAACGAAAGGTAAATATGTAAAGAACAGACCGGAGCCTATACCAAATACCATAGGCTCATCGAACTCCATTCCGTGGAAACGAAGCAGGTTCGATACCACACCACTTTCGCAGTGAGCTGATTGTTTATGATTGAAATTAACGGTCATTGTTTTTTCAGTCTTTCGATGTCTGTCAGTTCTTCCACGGAGATGCGAAAAGTATAGGCATACTTTTCAAGTTGCTTTCTGCCAAGCTTGTTAAAGAAAAAAGGCGTGCAGTGCAGGCGCACCATAAACCCGAATGTAGATGCATAGGCAGCAACCATACTGGTGGTCATAATGTTTTTCTTGATCCAGTATAGCAGCGGGCTTGCCTTACCTTCTATTACTTTCAGGCGAGCATTCTCCACATCATCATTCACAACATCCCAGGCCTGTTGCATAGCAACTGTTTCAGGTTCCCAGCCAATGCTGTTTACCTTTACGTACTGGCCATTCTCATCTGTAGCATAATACAGTTTGGCCAGCTTACCTTCATTGAGGTTTTCCTGATCTTGAGGTACCTGCTCCTTTTTCATAACGAGTGGGGTTGTTTGTTATCTTGGCTGTTAATAGTTATACGTTCATCATTAATGGTATTTTATGTTACGATGAACGTGTAACTATTAACGAATAACGGCTATACTACTGTAAGAAACACGTAACCATAATTGAAACGTGCACTTTCAGGGATCATCATCAGAATTGTATCGCCTTTTTTCAGACGACCAGAGTTAAACAATTCTTCCAGCATCAGCAACGGAGAGGCGGCTCCCACATTACCTACCCACGTTAAATTGGTAAACCATTTGGACGATGGTATATCAATGTTTAACACTTCGAGTTCTTTGGCTATGCGCGATGCGAAATAATTGGATGAAAGATGCGGCAGGAAGTATGAAAGGTTTTTGATGTCGACTTTCTTTTTCTCCACCAGCTCTTTCATGAGCTCGCCACCTTTCTTCACAATAAATTCACCGAGCAGTTTTGTGTCCTGTTTCAGTGCAAATACTGACTTACCTGTCCACTGTTCTTGTTCGAGATCATTCCAACCAATGAATTTACCTGATTCATCTTTAACAGCACCGTAATACATGCAAGCCGGAAGCTCATGTGCATAGGAGCGTTGTTCGATCCACTCGACTTTCAGTGATAGTCCTTCTGTATTGGGTTTGTCTTTCAGTAATGCAGCAGCGGCACCGTCAGACAACATAAAGCGCAGAAAATCTTTTTCGAAAGCGATCATGCCATCGCCACCTTCCAGTTGTGCTACTTTCTCAGCTTCTTCCTTAAAGAACTTGGCCTGCATCCATTTGGAGAAACGTTCTGATCCCGTACACACAGCATTATCTGTATTACCAGACAGCACAGACATATAGCCGAACTTGAGAGCTTGTATACCCGCGCTGCAGGAACCGGAAGCTGTGTTGATCTCAACAGGATTTCCGCCCAACTCACCATGAACCATGGCAGCGTGTGGAGGAAGCATCTGGTCAGGTGTAGTTGTACCACATGACAACAACTCTATATCGGCTTGTTTGAAATCCTTATCGAAAAGTTTTTCGATGGCCAACCGCGTCAGGTTTGTATTCGTGTGAGTAGTCTTACCTTCTTTGTCGAAAGAATAATAACGGGTCTTGATCTGGTTGTTACGCAGGATCAGAGGCCGGGCCTTTGAAGATTGATTGTTGATCAGCCCAAGGAACTTCTCTATATCCTCGTTCGAAACCGGTCCGTTAGGATAATAGCTTGCTAATTTTGTAATGTAAACACTCCTGTTCATCCTCTATTATGCGTGTTTTATATCTGTTTTTTCAATTTTGAATTTGAGCCCGAAAGTACTTCATTCCCCGTAAAATATAAAACTTCAGCCCCCGGTGGGTCACATTATCAACCGTTATTGAAAGTTCTTTTCGTACAGTTGTAATGATTGATCAGTTTTTAAAGAACGGAGACAAGAGCTTTACTTTTTCCGCAGTGAATTTTGCTTAAAATATTCCACATCCAGGATCAGCTCTTTGCGCTTTACGGTGAGCAGAATTTTTGATAGCGTCCAAAGTAAAGGCGATAAAAAGAAGATCGCTGTTGGCAGCAGGTACATGAATATATAGACTCTGATCTTGCGGCCTGTTGAATGCACGGCACCACCGGAAGCAATAAATTTAGACCAGACTGAAAAAGCTTTTTGACCGCGTCTCTCCATCAACACCAGGTTTGGCTTGATGTCGATAGCACCTTCATGGAGAAGTTCGTCTTGCAACGAAGCAAAATCATTGATAGCAAGGTGTTTGTTGATCAGCTTGCCGAAGGCTTCTGCATGTTGCACATCATTGTTAGAAACACCCGCCTGTGGAAAGAACCAGAATGGTTTTCTATTACCGGTAAACATCCAGCGCAAAATAGTAATGAGACTCGTCAGGTTGCCGGAGCGATCAGCCAAGGCTATATGTCCTACAAGTTTACCTTGCGCATCGAGCAGTCGCTGTTTAACTTTTTCCTGTGCGCCCAACCACATATTGCGACAGCCTAGTATGGTAACAACTGGTTTGCCGTTCAGAATTTTTTTGCCATCGTCACTCTGCAGGAACGAACTTACCGGACGTGATGGTGTAAGAAACCAGGGCTGATAGCCCATAATAATGAGGTCGTAATTATCGAAAGCTTGTGCTGACAAACTTTTTAATGTCAGCGGCTTTTGTGAAAATGTTTCAGGAAAAGCATTGAAGAACTGATAAGCGCTCCAGGGAAAGGGGAATTTTTCCTGCGGCTGAATTTCTTCATAATGTACGGTATGGCCTGCTTCTACAAGCGGTTTTGACAGTGACTGAAGTATGGACAACTGCTGACCGGACTGTGTGTAGTATACAATCAGTATCTTTTTCATCGGTGGTTCAGGTAGAATAAAGGACGCAAAGTTATATTTTTTTACGTGTTTTTTTACCTGTTGTAAGTTGTTGGAGGCTTTCGCGCCAAAACTTAACGAAAATATATAGCGGTTAACGTTATTATAGCCTTACGAACTGACCGCTTTCGGTCGCTTCAATGGTGATTTCTGCACAATGGCACTGAGTAAAATAACCCGGCCACTATACGTTAGCCGGGTTTGCCCTAAGACAAGTAAGCACCTACACCTGCTTACATACATTACTAACCTACCTTAACTTCATCTTTACTTTTCCTATAGACCTGGATTCTGTTAACATCTCGATAGTATATATACCGGGTATAAGTTTTACCTGCGAAGTGTAGCGCATTTGTATAGTCTGCTGAGCAGGCAATACCACGGTGCCGCTACTGGCAGAAGAAGCCAGCGGTATTTGTTCGGTGAGTGGTTTTATACTCAGCTGTCCGCTATGCTCCGTAAGTATAGTGCCCGATGGATTGGTGATGACAAAAGAAACATTCGTTATGCCTGCAGGCACTTCAGCTTCAACTATAAATGTTTTCGCATGCCTGGCTCGCACGGTAAGTTTTCCTTTTCGGGTAAGGAACTCTGATGATGTTCCGCGCAATGAGGCGAGCCGCTCCATGTTTAGCTGGTTGGCGAGATCTCTATTCTCTTGCTGAAGAAAGCTTACCAGGCTCTCAAAATCCTGGTGAGAGGTTCGAAGCTCCTGTACTGTATTCTTGTAGTAGGCAAGTTGCTGCTCAAGTTCTTTAGCCGATGCAACCAGCAACTGATATTTATTTTTTAGCTGCGCAGCAGATGCTCCCTGTTGCTGCGCTTTTGATAACTCCTTTTGCGTGCTTTCCAGTTTATAAAGCGTTGTGTTTAATGTTTTATTCAATCCGAAATTCCCTTCTTCCAGCGAAACAATCTCAGCCTGTAGTTTTACAATTTCTTTGTCGAGCGAAAGTTTTTGAGAGAGTAAAGATTCCGCAGTAAGTTTTTCGTCTTTAATGTCATCTTCCAGACGGGCCTTCTGGCCCAATACAACGGTGAGATACATGCCCGTGGCGATAAGCAACAGTATGGCCACTGCTGCCAGAATACTGCTTCGTTTTGTGTTGTTAACAGTCATGCAGAATTAAAAGATTAAATCAACCTCTTCGAGTTAAGTACAGTATTAATTCCGTGTTAAAATCACCTTAAACTTTCTATCCGAAAATAATGAAGCGCTTCTTTACCCACTTGCTTCCATAGAACGAAGTGATATAGTAAAGCAACTCTTTCAAGCCCGGCATAGCCTTTAATAAATATTTACGAGCCTCGCGCATTTCGCCTACCAGGTAACTATACCGGGCCCTGCTTCCATTGATGCGCCTGGTTGCCTGCGCCACTTCCTTCGGATATTTTTTCTCAAAAGCCTCCAGGCACATCAATGAATAGTAATAATCTTTTTTACGATAGTCGTGGTTGAGTGAGAGATTGCTGCCATCAACAAAACGCGTAACAAGATTTATGGGCACTTCGGCAGAGGTTCTGTTCTCGAAGAGCCGCAGCAGCCAATCGAAGTCCAGCATACCAAAGTGTTCTTCGAAGAATATATCTTTTAATTCCTTCGTAATCATGATCGAGCTCAGGTATGTATGCTGCACGTTCTGCTTTTCTTTGGCCAGCTTCTTCAGGAATGTTTCGTTAGGCTTGTATAGCTGTACAGCGGGTTCTCTATCGGTTAACATCAAATGTGTACCCGCGGGTGAATCGATCACTTCATAGCCACAGGTAACAATGGAAGCATAACGAACAGCTTTTAACTGCAGCAGCAGTTTTTGTGGTTGCCAGGTATCGTCATGATCAAGAAAACAGATATAGTCTCCTGTAGCATTCTTAAGCCCTATATTTCGTCCATAATTAGGGCCACCTTTATTTTTGGAAGAAGTATAGTATATAGTAACATTAAATTTTTGCAGAATATCAGTCGTGTTATCGGTAGAGCAATCATCAACGGCTATTATCTCCATGGTAAAGTCGGTGCCGAGCCCATCCTGCGCCAATACAGAATTTAACGTTCTGGCTATACTTTTAGCAGCATTATAGGTTGTGATGATAACCGAAATCTTTACCATGTTGCAAAGAAGTATGCAACTATTCAAAACGGAGTTAAAAGGGAATTAAAAGCGGCTTAATATTCCTGCCCGATTATACTGCCGGAAACGACAGAATAATAGTAGTGCCTTCGCCCACCACCGATTGTAACTGTATAGTGCCTTGATGAAGTGCTACAATGCGATTTACCATCGACAATCCTATACCATGTCCTTTTATACTTTGGGTGTTGCCTGCGCGATAAAATGGCTCGAAGATGTTGCTGTGATCTTCTTCCGGTATACCAATGCCATGATCGCGGAAGGTAAGTGTAAGCATTGTGTTGGCCGGCTGTATCAATATATAGCAGGTATGATCACTGGAATATTTACAGGCATTATCAATGATGTTAGAGAGGGCTACTTTAATCAAATGTTCATCACCACGCATGGTGAGGCTTGCGTCATCATCCAGTGTTTGATGAAAGTCTATGTGAATATTATAGGCCGGATTTCGTTTGGCGAGTTCATCCCGAGTTTGCCAGAGAAGTTCATCAACGCGCAGGTCGATCATCTTTCGCTCATCTACTTCGGTGCTGGTTTGCGCTAATAGCAATAAGCGATTCGAAAGATTGTTGAGGCTTTTAATATCTTCCAATACCGAGTTCAGCACTTTTATATACTCATCTGTGGAACGTGTATTTAGCAACGTAACCTCTAGCTGTCCCGTGATGGCTGTAAGTGGCGTGCGCAACTCATGCGAAGCATTGGCGATAAAATTTTTCTGAATAGTAAAAGATACTTCCAGTCGCTTGAGCATGTCGTTGAATGTTTTGGCCAGCAAGGCAATCTCATCTTTACCATTGCCTTCATCTACGCGCAGGTTAAGACTGGTAATGCTGATCTCATCCACCCGGTTTACTACTTTTGATATAGGTTGCAGAGCTTTACCTGAAAAGAACCAACCGGATACAGAAGCCACTATAATACTGAAAGCAAACACCAGCAACAGAATAGTGCGGAGGTTTTTCAATTTATTAAATCCATATATATCGGTAGCCGCAGCAATAACAGCAAAGCGATCGTAGCGACCTTTGAACAGGAAGCCAAGCACTTCATAATCGCCTTGTGTATACCGGATCTCTTCTTCCAGCCGGATACGATCCAGCAAATCCTGGTCTACATGAATAGTCTTGTCTTCATCCGTACTGAAAATTACTTCGTTGTGAAAATCATATACTATAATTCGCTCATTTGGTAAGCTGATCGGGTTGTCTTTTTCCAGTTTGCGCAGCAGGTTCACATCTACTTCATCCACTTCAATGAGTAATGTGGCAGTGTTATTGGCTTTGTTGTGCAGGCGGGTATAGTAATCTTCCCTGCGATAATCGGCAGAAAATATATAGATGAGTACGGATGCCATAAACGTAATAATGGCTACGATAAGAATGAACCGGAGCGTAAGTTTATTGCGTATGTTCATGATTCATCCTGTATAACATAGCCCAGCCCTATACGTGTGTGGATGAGCTTACGCGTAAACTCCTTGTCGATTTTTTTACGTAGTATATTTACATATACCTCTACTACGTTGGTGCCGGTATCGAACGTTACTTCCCATACGCGTTCGGCAATCTCGGCTTTTGATAGAACACGACCTTTGTTCAGCATGAGAAATTCCAGCAGCGAAAACTCTTTGGCTGTAAGCGGTATACTTTTATCGCCCCGGATCGCTATTTTTTTATCGAGGTTCAGTTGAAGGTCAGCAACGGTTAATATATTCGCTTCCGATTCCGGTTGTGCTGTATCTTTTCTTCGCTTGGTAAGAGCCTTGATGCGTGCGAGCAGTTCTTTAAACTCGAAGGGCTTTACCAGGTAATCATCGGCACCGGCATCAAAGCCAGTTACCTTATCATCTGTTGTACCGAGAGCGGTGAGCATCAATATAGGTACGGAAGGTTTTACGGTGCGTATCTTTTTGCAGAGCTCGAGCCCGTTGGTGTGCGGTATAATTACATCGAGCAAAATAAGTTGATAGTCTTTATTCAGTGCCAGCTTCTCTCCGGTATAGCCATCGTATGCCAGTTGTACTTCATAGCCCTGCTCTTCCAGTCCGCTTTTCAGAAAGGCTGCTACTTTTTGTTCATCTTCAATCACCAGTATCTTCATGTTGAACGCAGAGGTTGGATATTTACCAGGCACCTTGTGACACTTCGAATATAAAAAAGAAAACCCACCGCAGTATGATCAGTGGGTTTCTCTTGTAACAAATGAATTGGACGTCCTGTAAACGACTAAAAACCAATTGCACGTAAAACTAATGTGCGCACATAAAGAGCATCTTAAATGCGGATTAAAATGGTATTAAAATGTATGGACTGATGGTGGCTTGTTGGTGGTGACCTTGTTGGTGAGAAACACGAACAAGAGCGTGGACA
>NZ_DATCSD010000089.1:0-6697 GCF_036568665.1 Ohtaekwangia sp.
AGCACTATCCTGTACTATACCGTTTGAAATGTTGGGAAAAACGATTGTATTTTTTAAACTTTGGTTAGCCAGCCAAATGAAAATCCTTTATGCGAGCACAGGAAATTGAACAGATACATCAGATCCGGATCGACAGCGAATCGCGCATTCCCAAGTATCACCAGATCGTCAACTCCATTATCGAAGATATTGAAAAAGGATTGCTCACGATCGGTCAGCGCATTCCATCCATCAACGAGATCAGTGAAGAGTACTATCTCTCGCGCGACACGGTAGAGAAGGCTTATAATCTGCTAAAGGAAAAGCAGATCATTGTATCGGCAAAAGGCAAAGGCTATTATGTAGCACGTTCTATACAACCTTCGCGTATCATGGTGTTGTTTCTCATGAACAAACTCAGCTCCTATAAATTAGGTATATATAATGCCTTTGTCAGCGGACTGGGGAGTCAGGCGCACGTAGACCTGAATATATACCACTGCGATCCCAAACTCTTTCTCGATACATTGAATGACAATGCCGGGCGATATGATTACTACGTGGTGATGCCACATTTCAAAGACCAGCATCTCTCCCACCAAAGTATTACCCGCGATGTAACGGAAGCATTGCGAAAAATTCCGGAAGACAAACTGATACTCCTCGATAATTACCTGCCCGAACTAAAGCGCGACATCGCTTCTATATACCAGGATTTTAAAATGGATATATATGACTCGCTGCGCGAAGGTGCAGATCTGCTGAGGCGCTATAGTAAACTGATACTGGTATATCCGCGCAAAACCATGTATCCATATCCGGTAGAAATACAGCAGGGCTTCCAGAAATTCTGTTCAGATTACGACTTCGATTTTGAAGTGCTGGATGAAATATATAGTGATATGGAGCTTCAGCCGAAAGATGCCTATATCATTATTGAAGAGAACGACCTGGTAAACCTGATCAAACAAGTGCGCGATCGTAAATTTACATTGGGCAAAGATATAGGAGTTATTTCTTATAACGATACACCTTTGAAAGACTTGCTGGGCATCACCGTTATTTCCACCGACTTCCAGGTAATGGGCGAAACCGCAGCGTACATGATCCTGAAGAAAAAGAAAGAACTCGTGAAGAATGCCTTCCGATTTATCAATAGAAACTCTATAATATAGCAGCTGGCTACAAGCCGCTGGAGAGAGAGATCCATGTAAGCTCAATGCTGAAAAAAAACGCACATTGCTTTCTGCTTTAAACTTTCAGCGTAAAGCTTCTCCAGCACACAGCAGGACGGGCATACCATTCATCATGAATAGCTTTGAATACTCAGACCCTTAATTAATGAGTATACTATGGAAATTCTTGAAAAGACATTCAGCCATGTTGACAACCGTTGGGATAAAACAAAGGAAGCTGCACTGCACGGTGATGAAGTAGAATTGCTGATCTATCGCTCTAATCTCCTGGGCTCCGATCTGCGCATCACAAATTATGGCGGTGGTAATACGAGCTGCAAGACCATTGAAAAAGATCCGCTCACCAAAAAAGAAACCGAGATCATGTGGGTAAAAGGATCGGGTGGAGATATAGGCACGCTTACCAAAAGCGGACTTGCTGCCCTATATATGGAACGTTTACTGGCACTCAAGAATATATACCGTGGTCTCCAATATGAAGACGAGATGGTTGAGCTTTTCAACCACTGCATTTACGATCTTAATTCGAAAGCGCCCTCGATCGATACACCGCTGCACGCGTTTTTACCTTTCAAACATATAGATCACCTCCATCCGGATGCTGCCATCGCTATTGCTGCTTCTAAAAATGGAGAACAGATCACACGCGAATTATTCAACGGACAAATAGCGTGGGTTCCCTGGCAACGTCCGGGATTTGATCTGGCGTTGAAACTGGATAAAGCGTTGAACGACAATCCAGGTATACGCGGTATAATGCTGGGTGGGCATGGGCTGTTTACATGGGGCGATACTGCGTATGAATGCTATAAAAACAGTCTCGAAGTAATTAATAAAGCTTCTCAATTTATGCAGGAGAATTACGGCAAGAAGCGACCGGTATTTGGTGGATATAAAATTACTGCGCTTCCACAGTCAGAACGTGTTAGGCAAGCGGCAAGGTTGGCTCCTATACTTCGCGGACTTGCATCCAGTCACGCACGTATGGTAGGCCATTTTACCGATGATGAACGCGTGCTGGAGTTTATCAACAGCAACGATCTTGACAGACTCGCTCCGCTTGGAACCAGTTGTCCGGATCACTTTCTGCGAACAAAGATAAAACCACTCGTATTAACGATACCGGCCAATGCGGATGTGACCGACACAGCCGCTATAAAAGCGATACTGGAAAAAGAGTTTGAAGAGTATAGAAAGTACTATACGAAATACTATACCGAACACAAACATCCTAATAGTCCACCGGTGCGCGACCCCAACCCGGTAATTATACTCTGGCCGGGCGTAGGTATGTTCTCTTTCTCCAAAGACAAACAGACAACACGTGTAGCGAGCGAATTTTATATCAACGCTATCAACGTTATGAAAGGTGCTGAAGCTATATCCGAATATATAGCCCTGCCGTTGCAGGAAGCATTCGATATTGAATACTGGCTATTGGAAGAAGCGAAGCTCCAGCGCATGCCGAAGGAGAAACCGCTTTCGCGGAAGATCGCGTTGATCACCGGTGGTGGTGGTGGTATAGGATTAGCCATTGCGAAAAAGCTGGCAAGTGAAGGCGCTTGTATTTTTCTGACGGATATAAACGAAAAATCATTGCAACAAGCTTCCGCTTCCTTTGGTCGCGATGTTGCTTCCGGTATAGTAATGGATGTTACAAAAACAGCATCCGTACAACAGGCACTTGAAAAAGCATGTCTAGCTTTTGGCGGTGTAGATATAGTTGTGAACTGCGCAGGGCTCGCTATATCTAAACCACTGGAACAAACTACCGAACAGGATTGGGATTTACTGAACGATGTTATCGTAAAAGGACAATTTACTGTTTCGCAGGAGAGCGTGGCAATACTTCGTGCACAAAACCTCGGAGGCGACATTGTAAATATAGCGAGTAAAAATGCGCTGGTGGCTGGTCCAAACAATATAGGATATGGCACTGCCAAAGCTGCGCAGACACACATGAGTCGGTTGCTAGCCGCTGAACTGGGCAAAGAAAAAATTCGCGTTAATGTAGTAAACCCCGATGCTGTAATTGAAGGCAGCAAGATATGGGAAGGTGAATGGGCCGCAGGTCGCGCAAAAGCGTATGGGGTTACCGTTGCAGAGCTCCCCGCCTTCTACGCCAAACGCACTATACTCAATGAGATCATCACCACAGAAGATATAGCGAACGGTGTATTTGTTTTAGTAGGCGGCCACCTGAACAAAAGCACGGGCAATATCATCAATGTAGATGGTGGCGTAGCTGCCGCCTTTGTACGCTGATTGAAAACTATATATATACCACCATCCGGATAAACTGAACAGGCATGATACTGGAAAAGCAATTCATCAACGATCATAATAAAAAGCTGGCAGCAAAACACGCGGCCTCGTTTTCTTTCCTGGCTAATCAACTGGAGCAGGAAGGACATGATGTGGAGCGCATCGTGTCTAAAATTGCAGCGTTGCAAATTGCTATACCGAGCTGGGCATTGGGTAACGGAGGCACACGCTTCGGTCGTTTTTCAGGTGGTGGTGAACCGCGTACGCTGGAAGAAAAAATTTTAGATGTTGGTTTACTGCATGCCATCAACCGGTCGAGTGGCGCTATATCCCTTCACATTCCATGGGATATACCTTCTGATGCCGCTGCGATCAAAGCGCTCGCGCGTGAACATGATCTGATCTTTGACGCTGTGAACTCCAACACTTTTCAGGATCAACCCGATCAACAACTATCCTATAAATATGGCTCACTCTCGCATACCGATAAGGCTATACGTCAACAGGCCATTGATCACAACCTGGAAGTGATCCATCATGGAAAACAATTAGGATCAAAAGCGCTAACGGTATGGCTGGCGGACGGAACATGTTTTCCTGGGCAACAGAATTTCAGAAAAGCTTTTCAACGAACACTGGAATCATTGAAAGAAATATATACCGGGCTTCCGGACGACTGGCAGATGTTTATCGAGTATAAACCGTATGAACCTTACTTCTACTCTACTGTGATACAGGATTGGGGAACCTCGCACCTGCTTGCTACTAAACTTGGCAGGAAAGCATACTGCCTGGTTGATCTCGGGCATCACCTTCCCAACACCAACATCGAACAGATCGTAGCCATGTTGATGATGGAAGGTAAATTAGGAGGATTCCATTTCAACGACTCCAAATATGGCGATGATGATCTTACCGTTGGGAGTATAAAACCGTATCAGCTTTTCCTGATCTTCAACGAGCTGGTATATGGTATGGAAGATCCTGCTTCGGTTAATCCCATACCTGCGTGGATGATCGATGCAAGTCATAATGTAAAAGATCCGCTGGAAGATCTGCTTCAGTCAGTGGAAGCAATTAAACTCGCGTATGCACAGGCACTGCTGGTAAATAAAGAAGAGCTGGAAGCGGCTCGGGAAAATAACGATGCAACACAAGCCCAGGAAATATTGCAACACGCCTATCGCACTGATGTGCGACCGCTGATTGCCGAAGCAAGAAAGCGTGTAGGCGCAGCGTTGCAGCCCTTGTCACTCTTCCGCAGTTTGAATGTGCGCAAACAACTGATACAGGAACGCGGACACAAAACTGTTTCTACAGGGCTCTGATCATGGCTATACCTGTCACTGCAATTTTTGATATTGGAAAAACCAACAAGAAGTTCTTTCTCTTTACAGAAGATCTGCAGGAACTGTACCACGACTATATAAAATTACCAACAACGACAGATGACGATGGATTTGAGTGCGATGACCTCGATGCACTAACACACTGGATACGCGAAACCATTGACAGGATCATCTTCTCCGAACAATATCACCTGAAGCGCCTGAACTTCTCTACGTACGGTGCTACGCTGGTACATCTCGATGAAACCGGTAAACCGGTAACTCCGCTCTATAATTACCTTAAACCTTTTCCTCCGGAATTACTGGAAGAATTTTATACCCGTTATCCGCAGGATGCGCATAACCTATATACGGCATCGCCATCGCTGGGCATGCTTAACTCCGGCCTGCAAGTATACTGGTTGAAGAAAAACAAACCCGAACTTTTCAGGAAGATCAAATATACCCTGCACTTTCCGCAGTATCTTTCCTACCTGTTCACGCAGCAATTGGTGAGCGAACCAACTTCTATAGGCTGCCATACCAAACTGTGGGATTATACACGAAATGATTACCACGCCTGGGTACGCGAAGAAAAACTGGAACAGCTCTTTCCGGAAATCGTGCCTGCCTCCAAAGTATTTTACGTTCCGATGAACGAGCGATCCGTTGTCGTAGGCGTTGGTATACACGACAGTTCCTCCGCGCTCGCTGCCTATATGATGCGAACGGATGAGCCTTTTATACTCGTCTCTACCGGCACGTGGAGCATTACACTCAACCCGTTTACAACGGAAAGCCTGACATGCGAGGAGCTCGATCGCGACTGTCTGAATTTTCTTACCATAGCGGGGAAACCCGTAAAGGCATCGCGTCTGTTCCTTGGTCATGAACTAGATCACCATCTCCGCCAGTTGAGTGAATTATACCAGAAAGAACCCCGGTATTATAAACAGGTGAAACCGGATGTTGCCTTCATAGAGAAAATCAAAACCGGCACCATTGAATCAACTTTCTATCCTGCTACGTTGGGAAATGACAAACTGGTAAGTGATCTATTTACCACCAACCGCTGGCAGCCCGAAGCCTTTGCTTCTTTCGAAGAAGCATACCATCATGTAATCTGGGGACTCGTGCAACTGCAAGTGGCTTCCATCAAACTGGCAGCAGGTAAATCTGCTATCAGGAAACTATATATGGATGGCGGCTTTATCGACAATGAACTTTTTATCGTATTGCTTCGCCTGTATCTTCCGGAGTATATATTGGGAGTATCCGATATGCCGCTGG
Organism: Ohtaekwangia sp.; assembly: GCF_036568665.1. GTDB lineage: Bacteria > Bacteroidota > Bacteroidia > Cytophagales > Cyclobacteriaceae > Ohtaekwangia. Next base: position 6,059 of record NZ_DATCSD010000089.1, read on the forward strand.
GCTCTGCACAGGGAGCGGCCATGATAATACAACAGGATCATTTACCGACCAGATTCAAAATAGCTGCCGGCTGTTAGCTACAAGCTGCAGGAAGTGTGAGTTGGAAATCCAATTACACAAAGTTACGCAAAGAAGACACAAAGCTGCATAAAGAATAAATACATCGGAACTTTGTACTTCATTCGGTACGCGCTGTTAGGCTATTTTTCGTGATAACTTCACGGTATAGTTTTTCGATACGCATCAGGAAGCTTTGTCGCGAAAAATTATCTCTTGCGTATGATGCTATAGCCTGCGCATCATAACTGGTATGTTGCTGCATCATCTTGTGAATGCCTTCACCTAAAGCTTCTATATTTTCATTAGTAACGAGTAGCCCGTTACTATCATTCACAAAATCTTCCGGGCCTCCACAACGGGTAGAAACAACCGGCATACCTGTAGCCATCGCTTCTACCAATGCTACACAAAACGTTTCGTATCGGCTGGAGCAAACAAAGAAATGCAGTTGTTCCATCCACTGTGGTATAGAGGCGTACGGAACAAAGCCATAGAATTTACATTTTGATTCTATACCCAGTTCCTTCGCTAATTTTTTATACTCGTTCTCCAGTGAACCTGTTCCGCCTATATGCAAAA
>NZ_DATCSD010000090.1:0-17474 GCF_036568665.1 Ohtaekwangia sp.
AGTTGAGCAGTGTAAAAGATTCCATTCAATGGTTATCACAGAATCCATCGCCCGACCTGGCATTTGTAGATATACAGCTTTCAGATGATCACTCGTTCGAGATATTCCGAAAACATCCGGTATCATTCCCCGTAATTTTTACTACGGCTTACGATAAATATTTACTGGAGAGCTTTGAGTTTAATGCGATCGATTATTTACTCAAACCGATCACCGAAGAGAAACTAAAACGCTCGCTGGAAAAGGTGGCTATACTGCGTGATCATTTCCTGCAAGGTAATCTTTTGAAGTTCATTCAAAATATACCGCAGCAGCCTGTACGCAATCGTATCATTGCGAAGAAGGGAACGGAGTTCGTAGCGCTGGATCTTTGTGATATAGCGTATTTCTATACGGAGCATAAAATTGTATTTGCGAAAGACTTTAGTGGAAGGCAACTGATTCTGGATAAGACTATAGGAGAATTGGAATCGGAGATCAGTTGTAAAGATTTCTTCCGGATCAATCGGAAATTTTTAGCGAACCTGAAATCTATCGAGCGGTTCAAGCCGGATAATGGTAAGATCAGAGTATATCTGAACCCGGAGATGAAGGAAGAGGTGCATGTGAGCAAGGAGACTGCACCGGAGTTTCGGCTGTGGATTGAGGGGAAGTGAAAAATATCTCCCGTTGATTTACGCAGATTTAACAGCCTTGTTTCCCACAGAATTCGCAGAATTACACAGAAATATAAAAGGCCGCCTAAGGCAGCCTTTACTTTTTATATCCTATATATACTCGCGTCTCCAGCGGCTGGTAGCTTGAAGCCAGCAGCTATTTTTAGCTTACGCGAAGCTTCAACTTCTTCCCAAGTTCTTCTACGGATGCTTTGAAGTTTGGATCGGTCTTCATCATGTCTTCTACGGATTCGAGGGCGTGGATCACGGTACTGTGGTCGCGGCCTCCGAAGTTTTCACCGATCAGTGCCAGTGTAAGTTGTGTGTAGCGCTTGCAGAAATACATGGCTACCTGGCGTGGTATAACGATCTCGCGTTTTTTTACTTTGCCTTTCATGGCATCGAGATCTACTTTATAAAATTCAGAAACAGTTTTCTGTATAAAATCAACACTAACGTCTGACTGAATTTCTTTGATGATATTTTTGAGTACTTCTTTCGCCAGTTCAAGATCAATTTCTTTCTTGAGCAGTGTGGCGTGGAAGATAAGTGAGTTTAATACTCCTTCCATATCGCGCAGGTTGGTATCAACACTATACGCGAGGTATTCGGAAACTTCTGTTGGAATCTGGATTCCGTCAGCAAGCATCTTCCTATTAATGATGGCGAGTTTCGTTTCGAAATCAGGTTCCTGTAAATCTGCCGTGAGTCCCCATTTGAATCTCGACAGCAATCTCTCCTGAAATCCTTTCATATCACGCGGAGGACAATCGCTCGTCATGATAATCTGTTTTCCGGATTGATGCAGCTGATTGAAGATGTGGAAAAACATCTCCTGCGTTTTTTCACGACCAGCCAGGAATTGCACGTCATCGAGTATCAGTAAATCTACCTGCAGGTAAAAATTCTGAAACTCCTGTACTTTATGGTTTTGCAGCGCGTTCAGGAACTGCGTTGTAAAATCATTCTGATCTATATACAGCACAACTTTACTTGGCATGCTGTTCTTGATCTCATTACCGATAGCCTGCACCAGGTGTGTTTTACCAACACCTACTCCGCCATATAGCATGAGCGGGTTGAATGATGTAACGCCCGGCTTCTTCGCAACAGCCAATCCTGCAGAACGTGCAAGACGGTTACAATCGCCTTCTACAAAATTATCAAATGTATAGGTTGTGTTTAACCGTGAATTGACCGTTTGAGGATTGAGCGCTTTATAGGTAAACGGGGAATAATCGTCTGAACCAAAATTACCGTTAACACCGCTTCGCCTGTTACCCGCACCGTTGACAGGGTAACTTACCGAAACAGGAGGCGTTTGTTTATCGCCACTATCTACTACAACCGAGTATTCGAGCCGGCCTGTAGGACCTAACACAGTATGTATCGCTTTCTTTAATACAGGTACATAATTATCCTCCAGCCATTCGTAAAAGAATTGTGAGGGTACCTGAATGGTCAACACATCGCCATCCACTCGAAGAGGGGCGATCGGCTTGAACCATGTATTGAAGTTTTCTTCGCCTACATTCTCGCGAATTACTTCAAGACAATCGTTCCATACTGTACCACTGCTGACTTCCATTAAGCTCTGAATTTGTTAGGATTTTCAGTTTCCTTTTAGAGAAAGGGAGACAAAGATGTAAAAAAAGAGCTAAAGAAAACAAGTAGGCTTCTCCTTGATTTTTCAGAAAAAAATTTGCTTCCAAAAATTTAAATTTAAAACGCAAGAGGTTGGCAAAAACTTAAGTAAAATTGGGTTGAACCGTTAAAAATATGGCTGAAAAAAAATTTCGCGATCTGTTACAGGAAAACTTTCAAAAAAATACTTTCGAAGACTGGCAGCGTGCTGCTTCACAGGAAAATGAAGGTAAAGATATCAGCACACTATATTGGGAAGCTGCTAATGGTTTGATATTCAAGCCGTACTATGAACATGGAAGTACACGTACCGTCTTCAGCCTCCCTCCTTCCTGTATACCTTTTGCCAATCCGCGTTACTGGTGGAATTGCCCGCCGGTACTTGTAACAAATGCGGTTACAGCAAACCAACTCGCGCTGCAACACCTGGCCCAAGGTGCCGATGGAATTTTATTCGATACTTCATCTACTTCTATCATTGATTTTAACGCTTTATTGCAGTCGATCGACTGGCCGTATTGTGCGGTATCATTTATACTGAGCGATGAACGAACTGCTAAACAATTGGCAGAGTATATTTCAACCAGAAATTTTCCAGTCGATTCACTTACCGGAACGTTATTATGGAAGAAACAGCCGTCAGATTACAAAACGATCCAATCGTACTTTACTTCACAAAGAAAGATTAATAGTCTCGGAGTAATTCTCCCTACATCAACGCCTGTAGAAGAGATCAGTGAGGCATTAACAAAAGGTATACATATTCTGAAGGCGTTCGGCAGTGAAGCCGCTATAGCTGCACCTCAAATAGCTTTCTCTATAACAGCCGGTAAAGATTTTTTGCAGCAGATCGCCAAATTAAAAGCGCTGCGCTTCCTATGGCATCGTCTGTGCCAGGAACAGGGTATAAAAAATTATAACCTGGCAGACCTGCATATTCATGCACGCTCGGAAGTATTTGCGGAAGAACGCTTTCAGCCACATGGTAATATGCTGAAAGAAACAACGGCCGCCATGAGCGCAGTGCTGGGCGGATGCGATTCGCTCACGATTATACCGGAAGATGAGAATAATACTACGATGAGTCGCATCAGCAGAAATGTATCTACCATTCTGCGCGAAGAATCTCACCTCGATAAAGTAAGCGATGCATTTGCCGGTGCCTATATATTAGAAGATATGGTGCAGGCATTGGCAAAAGAAGCCTGGAAGAAATATACCGGAGGCAGCGATGCATCCGATCAACTGTTACAAGAGAAATCTTCACCGGTAAATTATACGCCTGCTTCATGGACGAGTCCGGAAAAGATTGCTGTTAAATCATACTATACTCCGGAAGATATAGCGGGAGCACCACACCTCGGTTATACCGCCGGTATACCACCTTACCTGCGAGGGCCGTATGCTTCCATGTATACTATAAAACCATGGACGATCCGTCAATATGCCGGGTTCTCTACTGCTACTGAATCAAATGCATTCTACCGAAGAAATTTAGCGGCCGGTCAGCGCGGACTTTCGGTTGCATTTGATTTGGCTACTCATCGCGGCTATGATTCTGATCACGTTCGTGTAACAGGCGATGTTGGTAAAGCAGGTGTAGCGATCGATTCAGTATTGGATATGAAAATACTCTTCGATCAGATTCCGCTCGACAAGATGTCGGTATCCATGACGATGAATGGTGCGGTGTTGCCCATCATGGCATTTTATATAGTAGCAGCGGAAGAACAAGGTGTTAAACCCGGCCAGCTCAGCGGCACTATTCAAAATGATATACTCAAGGAGTTCATGGTGCGGAATACCTATATATACCCGCCTTCGCCATCCATGAAAATTGTGGCCGATATATTTGAGTATACTTCAAAGTATATGCCCAAGTTCAACTCGATCAGTATCAGCGGCTATCACATGCACGAGGCTGGTGCGCCTGCACATATAGAGCTGGCCTATACGATTGCCGATGGCTTGGAGTATATCCGCACAGGATTAAAGGCCGGTATAGCGATCGATGACTTTGCTCCGCGACTGTCGTTCTTCTGGGGCATTGGTATGAATTTCTGTATGGAGATTGCCAAGATGCGTGCCGGACGATTACTATGGTCGTATGTAGTTAAACAATTCAATCCGAAAAATCCCAAGTCGATGGCTTTGCGCACGCACTGCCAAACTTCGGGTTGGAGTTTAACAGAACAAGATCCGTATAACAATGTTACGCGAACCTATATTGAAGCGCTGGCCGCTATAGTAGGCGGTACACAATCGCTGCATACCAATTCGCTAGACGAAGCTATAGCATTGCCTACTGATTTTTCTGCACGTATTGCCCGCAATACACAACTCTTTATTGAGAAAGAGACCGATGTAACAAAGGTAGTAGACCCTGCCGGTGGCTCGTACTATATAGAAAGCCTTACGGCAGAATTAGCTGAGAAAGCCTGGGAGCTTATAGAAGAAGTTGAAAAATTAGGCGGCATGACAAAAGCGATCGAGAGCGGTATACCCAAGATGCGCATCGAACAAGCTGCTGCTGCCAAGCAGGCCCGCATTGATTCAGGACGTGATGTTATCGTTGGAGTAAATAAATACCAGACCGATGAAAAAGTTGTGCTGGATATACTCGAAGTAGACAATACGGCTGTGCGCAACGAACAGGTTACACGCCTGCAGACACTAAAAGCAGAACGAAACAATGCCGAAGTGGAAGCGGCCTTGCAAGCGATAACACAAAGTGCTGAAACCGGACAAGGTAATTTACTGGCACTGGCTGTTGATGCTGCGCGAAAGCGTGCTACACTCGGAGAAATATCTTCAGCGCTTGAAAGTGTATTTGGCCGGTATAAGGCTACGATCCGATCGGTTTCCGGTGTATATTCAGGAGAAATGAAAAGTCAGAAAGAGTTTGAAGAAGCACGTGCGCTCTCCGATCGCTTTGCCGAGCTGGACGGACGCAGACCGCGTATACTCGTAGCAAAGATGGGACAGGACGGGCACGATCGCGGTGCTAAAGTAATTGCTACCAGCTTTGCTGACCTTGGCTTTGATGTAGATATAGGGCCACTCTTTCAAACACCGGACGAAGTAGCGATGCAGGCTGCCGAAAATGATGTACATATAGTGGGAGCATCCAGCCTTGCAGGCGGACATAAAACATTAGTACCTCAATTGATCGAAGCACTGAAGCGCATTGGCCGGCCCGACATCATGGTTGTTGCCGGAGGTGTAATTCCCCAACAGGATTACGATTTCCTTTACAATGCAGGGGTATCGTTTGTCTTTGGACCCGGAACGGTAATTACGGAAGCTGCGAAGGATGTGTTGAAGAAGCTAATCAACGGCTAGAGTAAATTAACTTCTTCTCTTACTATGAGTCGTTTTACGATAAGAACGTGGCTATTAATTAGTAGCGTGGCAATTATAGTTTCATCATGTTCAAGCATCATTGAGCATGGCATTGTAGATGCCATTTTGCACAAATCCGGAACAATCATCTTTCTTATTATTGGAGGCCTTTTTTTTACAATATTCCGATCAGGAATTTTTGTCATCGAGAAGACATCCAACAACAATATCATCGACACAATTCGCAAACATCCGATGAAGGCAGAGGATTACGCTACCCGGCTTGATATTCCATATACCTCTAAATTAAACTTCGACAGAAACGCCTTCCAAATACTTAAGGCAAGAATTCAAATCTCTTCTAACGTTGAGAATTATCGTATACTTCACGTCCACACATTGGATGAGCAGCGGATATTAATCTTTACGGAGCTTTCATTTATTGACTATGACATAACCATAACAGGGAAACCTGAAGATATTGACAAGAAGAGCTATCATAATTTTCTCGTACAATATACTTCATCAGAAGAGTTCAAAATATACTCTAATCTCTATTCCAACTCTATAGAAAAATTTCAAAAGGAAGAATTTTATAAGAGCCTGTTAACTATTCAATTGTCATAGAAAACATGCGATCTTTGTCTCCCGCAGATCTCGCTGATAAACGCAAATGAAAAGACAATAAAGCAATCGCGCTGACCATGAGCATCAGGCTCGTTAAGTCAGCGCGATTTATATATACTGCTATATATTTACTTCTTCTGGTTTTGAAAATCCAGTGAGGTGGAATTTACACAGTAACGTTTGCCGGTGAGGGTTGGGCCATCATCAAATAAATGGCCGAGATGTGAGCCGCAGCGGCCGCATAAGATTTCGGTGCGGGTCATACCATGTGAGTAGTCCATCACTTTTTTGATCTTGCCTCCTTCAATCTCTTTGTCGAAACTTGGCCAGCCGCACTCAGAGTCAAACTTCATATCGGAAGTAAATAGTTCGTTACCACAGGCGGCACAAACATATACTCCTTTGTCTTTGTGTATATAGTATTTGCCGGTGAACGGACGATCTGTTCCCTTCTCCCGAAGAACAGAATATTGCTCGGGTGTGAGCATCGCTTTCCACTCCGCATCCGTGCGGTTAATCACGTGGCTTGTATCTTTTGCGATCTTCGCTTTCTCTGTTTTCTGCTGGGCTGTCGGCTGACTATTTCCAGTGCACGACCACAATTGCAACGCTACCAATACTGCTCCAATGAATTTATACATAGTCTGATATTTTTCACTATATACGATAAACAGGAAACAAAAGGATTTGGTTTTGACAGGGTTTGTCTTTTAACCGACAACTTTCAGGTCATTCGGCAGAGCCGAGCGACTGGTGTTCGCAAGCGAGTCCTTTCGTTTCAAACTCGATTGTAGCATGATGAATATTAATCTTCTTCAGCTCTTCCTTGATCTTCGACTTTAATATTTCCAGCGGTTGTGCTTCCAATGGCTTCTTCAACACAGCATGGGTGGTGAGTATATTATACCTTCCATCCATCGTCCAGATGTGCAGGTCGTGTGTATCATCGATCTCTTCAAAATTCAGAAACGTATTTTTCACTTTCTCTTCTGATACCGCATGCGGAATACCTTGCAGAATAATCTGAAATGCCCCACGCATGTTCCGGTACACATTTACCAGAATAATAACAGCAATGATCATCGACAGCAACGGATCAATGATTGGTGCATCCACATACTTCATCACCAGACTTCCAATCAACACCGCTACCCAACCAAGTACATCTTCCAGAAAATGCAGTGAGATCACTTTCTCGTTAAACGATTCACCTTTCTTCAGGCGAAGCATGGCCGCACCGTTCACCACAATACCAAACACTGCGAACCATAGCATCCCCGTTGTATCAGGTTGCTCAGGATTGAATAACCTGGTAAAGGCTTCTTTCAATATCATCACCGAGCCGAGGATCAGAACAATTGAATTGATAAAAGCACCGATCAGTGAAAAACGCTGATATCCGTAAGTATATACAGCATCGCGTTTCTGTTTCGACTTGCGTTCAAAATACCAGGCTGTGCCTAGCGAAAGACTATCGCCCAGATCGTGCAACGCATCGGAGTAGATAGCCACCGAGTTAGTATAAAAGCCTCCTACAAATTCCAGCAAGGCAAATGCCGTATTGATCCAGAAAGCCACTTGAATGTTATCACCTGCATGATGATGGTGGTGGTGACCATGTGCGTGAGCGTGATCATGATCGTGGCCGGTATGCGAGTGGTGATCGTGCATTGCATAGATTTTTACAACGTAAAGTTCTGCACAAAGGGCCTGCAACAGGAGTGCAACAACCGTATTTTTTCAAACACAGCTATATCAAATTTACTCCCATACTTATGTGATACCGATCAGAAAATACCAGCGATTTTGGTAATTTAGAAGTTGAATTGTCTAACTGTCTCTAGCCATGAAGAAAACGGGAGTATTGATGCTGGCCCTGATTGCACTGATCGGGTGTATACCGGTATTTAGCCAAAATAAAAAATTCGATAAATCTCTCCAGAAGATCGATGCGTCTTTCGCCTCCGGAAGCCTGACAAAAGCCAGCAGCTCACTGCAAAAATTAAAGAAATCTGTCACCACCAAAATGGGCCAGCAGAATGCCTATATGCCGGGCCTATATTTGCGCGAAGCACGCATCAGTCTTGCAACGGGGGTGCTATCCGGTTTTGAAAACTCCGTTAACAACGCACTCACCAGCAGCGAAACTATGTATGGCGACAATAGTACAAGCTATGCGAATACATTGATTGATGTTGCTGCGATCTATAACGACTATGGTAATTATCGCATCAGTCGCGAGTACCTGGGCAAAGCGAAAGACCTCCTCACCAAGACAAACCAGATGACCGATGCACTCAATGGCAAGATTGCATTGACAGAAGCAGAAGCGATGATCGGTCAAGGTTTCTGCAATGATGCTCTCACCATTCTGGATGGAGTTGAAAAATATTTTGCTTCACGTGCTATTGAAAAAGAATCTATAGCCGATGGCACTACTATAAAAACACAACGTGTACCTATTGAAGAGATACCACAACGCTATGGTGATTATGCACGTGTGCTCAATCTTCGTTTGAAAGCCTTTACCAAGAAAGGACGCATCTCGATTATTGGTGGCGATACGGAAACAGCCGATAATGCTTACTCTATAATTCGTGCATGGCTCAAAGGTAAATCCAGGTTTCTGGGTGAAACAAGTTTAGCAGAAGTAGAGGCCCGCTATACGTTTGCCAAAGCGTTGGAAGAAAACGGAACGAAGCATGAGAATGATCTTGACTTTGATAACATTCTGAGTGATCTCAAGAAAAAAGTAAATCCGACAAATTCACTCGCCCATGATATATACCTCGATTACCTCGAAGTATTATTAAAAACAGAAAACCGCGCGCGTTATCTGAACACAAAACTGGAATACGAGAAAGTATTGGATAAATATTTTCCCAAGACCAGTATACATCGCGAGAATGAAGAAGCCGTAGAGTTCAACTCTAAACTTAGTCGCGATAAAACCCGTAACCTCGAGGCAGATGCGTTGGAGGTATTGAAGAAATTACCCAAGAACTATATTACATCCGCCCGCACTGTTGAGTTTCTCTTTGATGTATCGCTCCGCGAAAAACGCTATACTGCTGCTGAAAGTTATCTGAACCAGCTAACCGATATCAAGAAGGAACTTTATGGTGATAACTCCCCGGAGTATCATCTTGCAAAAATTGACCTCGCTGATTTTTACCTGGACTATACCAACAAGCTTGATGAAGCCGGTAAAATATATAAGGAAAGTTATTTTGGTGTTGTAGAGAAACAGATTGGTGAGCAACATAAAGATTTGCTGAACATTCTTAATCACATTGCTACCTGGTATGAATTAACGGATCAATATGATCTTGCATTGAAAACATTGAACAATGCTTCTGATAAAGCCGTATTGAAATATAGCAACGAAGATCCGGAGTATGGCAAGGAACTCGATCGCATTGCAGGACTCGCCCTGAAGATCGGCCAATATGAAAAAGCAGAAGCCGACCTAAACAAAGCATTAACCATTCTCGAAGAATATAGAAAGGACGATGCGCGTGTTGCCGACTATGTACACGCTATAGATACACAGGCAAAGCTGTTCGGTATAAAGGGTATGTTTGATGAAGCCGAAGAAAATCTCGATCGCTCTGCGCGACTCATCTCGAAAGCAAAAGTTGAAATGACCAACGAACTCGCTACCGGTGAAGAGTTAACAGCACTGTTCATTCAACTCGGAGGTTTCTATGAAGCTGATAACCTTCTCAAAACGCAGATACCGGAATATGAAAAACTCTACGGAAGAAATTCGGTGCGTTTGATAGAGCCATTGGTAAACAAAGGCCGTATACTCCTGGCAAAAGGTGATTATACCGAAGCAGAGCGCACAGCACAACGCGCGAATCAGATTGCTGTAAAAACGTATGGTGAGACTTCCACCAAAACGGCTCCTACGCAAAAGTTATTGAGCGATATATACTATACATTGGGAGATTACGACAAGGCTCAGGATAATGTGATCAAAGCGATCAACAGTCAGGAAAAACAATTCGGACGTAATCATATAGAAGTAGCCAAGTCCATTTCACAGTTAGCGCTGATCAAATTCTACAAAGGCGACAATCGCAAGGAAGTAGAAAAACTGATGATCGAGTCGCGCGATATTATGGCGAGCAAGCTTGGAAAAGACAATCCGCAGTATGCCGAGATATTGAAGAACGTGGCTGTACTCTATATTTCTGAAAAGAAATTTGATATAGCCTTTAACTCGCTTACGGTAGCCGAAAATATCTGGCGCACTAAAACCGGCAAAAAGAACAACATCAATACTGCGAGCATCTATACCCTGACAGGCGATGTATACTACCAGCAGAAAAACTACAAGAAGGCTGAAGAGTTCTATACCAAGGCGAAAGACCTGTATGAACAGTTCTTCAGTTCTTCTCACCCGGAATATGTAAAGGTACTTTCCAAGCTGAGCAAAGTATACTATATGCAGAAGGACTACAAGCGTTCGAAGAAGCTGATCGAAGAGGCATTGGGCGACTACGAGATGTTTATCAAGAACTTCTTCCCGGCATTGAGCGAACGCGAGAAGGCCAAGTACTGGAACACGATAAAAGGCGACTTTGAATTTTACAATACACTTGCCTTTAGTAACCTGGAAGATTTCAGAGACCTTACCGGTAAGGTATATAATTACCAGCTGCTCACAAAAGCGTTGCTGTTAAGCTCTTCTATCAAAATTCGCGAACGCATTCTTAACAGCTCGGATGAACAATTGAAATCGCAGTATAATACCTGGATACAAAAGAAAGAGCAACTCACGCTGGCGTTATCCATGAGTCCTGCGCAGTTGCTGGAAGCACAGATCGATCCGGCCGTATTGCAACAGGAAGTGGAGCGTCTTGAAAAAGATCTGAGCCAGAACTCCGATCTGCTTCGCCAGACGTTTGATGACAAGCGCATCACGTTTGATGATGTAAGAAAAGTATTAAAGCCAAACGATGTAGCCGTAGAGATGGTGCGCTATCGCTACTTCAACCATACACTTACAGATTCTGTTATCTACGCTGCGCTATATCTGAAGAAAGATCTCTCCAAACCAAAAGCTATTATACTGAAAGATGGCAAAAAGATGGAGAACCGCTTCTTCAAGTTCTATCGCAATGCCATCACCGGTAAAATACCGGATACCTATTCGTATGATATATTCTGGAAACCGATACAGGACGAGATTGGCCAGGTTGCCACAGTATATCTGTCAGCCGATGGTGTATATAACCAGATCAACCTCGAAGCTATACCTACACCCGATGGACGATACGTTATCGACAACTCGAATATAGTATTGGTAAGCAATACCAAAGATCTATACCTGCGCAATGTAAAGTCGCGCTTGTCTGCTCCTGAAAATACCGCTACTATGTTTGGTAATCCAACCTTCTACCTCACGGCATCAACCGATCAGAATATATCGCCACTGCCGGGCACGGAGAAGGAAGTAACACAAGTGCAATTCATGCTCAAGCAAAAAGGCTGGCTTACGGCTGAGTATGTAGAGAAGTCCGCATCGGAAGAAAAGATCAAAGAATTGAACAACCCCAAGATATTCCACATTGCTACACACGGTTTTTACAGACCTACTACACAGGTAACACTGGAACAACAGATTGAAGGAAACGAAGCAGTGCTTACACAAAACCCGTTGATGCGAACAGGCTTATTGTTAAAAGGTGCTGGCGACCTGATGGACAAAACCACCTATAACTTTAACATGGAGAATGGTATACTTACTGCCTATGAAGCCATGAGCTTAAACCTTGACAAGACTGACCTGGTTGTATTAAGTGCCTGCGAAACAGGCCTTGGCGACCTGGAAGCAGGTGAAGGTGTATATGGTTTACAACGTGCATTCCTCGTAGCCGGTGCAAAAGTATTAATCATGAGTATGTTTAAAGTAGATGACGAAGCAACACAACAACTAATGCTGAAGTTTTACCAGAAATGGCTCAACAGCGGCAACATGCGCCAGAGCTTTGTAGATGCTAAAAAAGAACTTCGCTCGGATTACCCCGAACCTATATATTGGGGAGCGTTTATTATGATCGGACTAGACTAGGAGAGCTTACAGCAGAAAGTAAAAGCAGAAAGCCTGGCATACTATATATGCCAGGCTTTCTGTCTTAATATACTTTAAGCTTTACACTTTAGCTTTCAGCTTTAAATCTCAGGAACGTTCCCATCGGCAGATCTTTACCTTGTTTTGACTGGAGGAAGAACTCTCCGAACTCCGGGCTGGGCATATCAAAGTGAGTCTTTGCTACATTTAGTCCAACAATAGGCGATAGTCCCACAGCGTACATACTAAGTACAAAGAAGCGATTCTTCTTTTCGAGCAGTTCGCTACTCATGCTGATCAGTTCATTGAGTTGCTCTTGCAGCGTCCACTTCTCTCCTTCCGGTCCGCGGCCATACGGTGGCGGGTCCATAATAATGCCGTTGTATTTATTGCCACGCTTTACTTCACGTCTCACAAACTTGAAAGCATCTTCATATACCCAGCGTATATTGTCAAGGTTGTTGAGTTGCATATTCTGGTTGGCCCAATTTATACCGGGCCGTGAAGCATCGCAGTGCGTTACTTCGGCACCGGCAGTGCGTGCTACCACAGAAGCTGCTCCGGTATAGGCGAATAAGTTCAGTACACGAATCTTGTTGCTGTTCCAGCTTGTCAGTGTATCGTATATAAAATTCCAGTTATTACCTTGCTCTGGAAAAACACCTACGTGCCCAAAGCTGGTTAATGCAAGACGTAGCGTAAGATTGAGTTCTTTATACTGATACTGCACATTCCAAGATTCGGGCATACCCGGGTTGCGCGACCATCCGCCTTTCACATCATCAGAAAAACGAAATTTATCTTTCTGCTCGCGCACAAATTTAGCCGTAGCTACCTCCTTCCACTTCTGTTCTGTTAACGATTTGCTCCAGATAGCCTGTGGCTCCGGACGAATCAAAGTATATTTCCCAAAACGTTCCAGCTTCTCACCATCACCGGAATCAATAAGCTCGTAGTCTTTCCACGAAGAAGGATGCAGTAGTTCCATAAAGAGCGCAAAGCTAATGTTAAAAGTTTAAAGCTGCTAGTTGCAAATAGCTGTTGGCTTCCAGCCGCTGGTTGCTGGAGTGTGTGAGTGCGAGATTCGTGAAGTGTCTTTTATTCCTCAACATTCGTTAATCGATATTCCATGTTCAATATTCAGGGTCCATAATGTTCAATATATAGTTGTATCTATAACCGATAAGCTTTTAGCTTTACGCTTTCAGCCTTGAGCTTATATACCTATGCACTTCCAGATTACCAGTACGCAGAATCCGAAGATCAAAAATCTGATTGCTCTTGAAAAACCACGCGAGCGGAGAAAGCAATGCCTCTTTCTGATAGAAGGCAGGAAGGAGATCGGGCTGGCACTGGAAGCAGGCTATAAGATCGGCAACTTATTCTTCTGCGAAGAGATCATTTCCCTGGAAGAAGTAAAGTCGTTCGCTAAATCGGATCAGTTACTCATTCCCGTATCAAAAGAAGTATTTGAGAAGATTGCTGTGCGCGAAGGTACCGGTGGGCTCATCGCGGTAGCGGAACAAAAAACACATCGGCTCGATCAACTCAAACTCAAGCCTAATCCATTATTACTTATTGTAGAAGCGGTGGAGAAACCCGGAAACCTCGGTGCCTTGCTGCGTACAGCCGATGCTGCCGGTGTGGATGCTGTCATTATCTGCGATCCTCAAACCGATTTTTATAATCCAAATGTTATCCGCTCCAGCGTAGGCTGTGTATTTACCAACCAACTCGCTTCAGCAACATCAGACGAAACCATTGCGTGGTTAAAGAAACACAACGTCTCCATTTACTGTACATATCTGCAGGCTTCCAAGCCCTATCATTTAACAGACTTTACACGGCCAAGTGCTATTGTGATGGGCACTGAAGCCACGGGTCTTTCCGACACCTGGGTAAAACACGCGGATGCGAACATCATTATTCCCATGCAGGGAAAAATCGACTCGATGAATGTATCCACGGCAGCTGCAGTGGTGATCTTTGAAGCCAGACGCCAGCGCGGTTTTGACCAGCTGTAAATTTTACAGTTAATTTTAGAGAAAGCATTCCTTAAAATGCAGTAAATTCGTAGCCGTGCCCATACCATTTGATGGAGAATTTACCGCTTTCGCGCAAATATATTCCAGACGATAAGTTTCTAAATGCCCTGGCAGAAGCTTATCGCTTGCAGGAGGCTATTATCAGTGCCACCGAGCTGGCTATTATTTCCACTTCTCCAGACGGTTCTATTACCAGCTTTAACCAGGCTGCCGAAAAATTACTGGGCTTTACGGCCGATGAACTTATCGGTAAACATACTCCGGTATTATTCCATGACCCGGACGAGATTGTACTGCGTGCCAAAGAACTTACCGAAGAACTCCATCAATCAGTATTGCCGGGCTTTGACGCCATGGTTATTAAACCACGGCTGCATAAAACTTCTGAACGCAGAGAGTGGACCTATATCAGCAAGAACGGGAAACGTATTCCGGTAGTACTTTCTGTATCCGCACTGTGGGATGAGAAAGAGCTGCTCATTGGTTATGCCGGTATAGCAACGGATATAACCGAACAAAAAAAGATCGAAGAAAAAGTCCGGTCATCCGAAGCACACCTGCAAGTGCTGCTCAACTCCATTGAAGATATAGTCTTTGAAGTTAACCGGCAGCGAATATTTACCAATGTGTGGACGAAGCATGACGACTTGTTACTGGTACAACCGCGCGAACACTATATAGGTAAAACGCTATCGGAGGTTTTACCAGAACCTCTGTCTGCGCGGTACGAAGAAGCGATAACCAGAGTCTTTGCTACGCAATCTTCTCAGTATATCGAATATCCGCTGGAGCGTGGTAATCGCTGGAATGCATCCAAAATATCGTTCATTGACCAGGAGCAGGTAATTATATTCGTACGCGACATTACCACACAGAAGCAGGCCGAATTTCTGCTTCGCGAAAGCGAGAAAAAATTCCGGTTGATGGCAGAGAACATGCCGGGCGCTATATATCTCTGCCGCAATGATGAAACTTACTCCATGGTATATCTGAACGAACGCGTAAAAGATATTACCGGCTATGGAGCCGAAGAGTTTGTTTCAGGCAAAATAAGCTTTGTAAACCTCTATCACCCGGAAGATGCTGCCGGTATAATCAGCATTGTAGACGATGCCTTGGCCACACGAAAAAGCTTTCTGCTCGAATACAGAATACTGCATCGATCCGGTGAGGTGCGATGGATCAAGGAAGTAGGTGCGGGTATATATGAGCACGACAAGTTGCTGATGATAGAAGGTATTGTTACCGATATTACTGCACAAAAAAATGCAGAAGCAGAGTTGCTGAAAGTGGCAGAAGAAAATTACCGCCTCTTTAATAACTCGGTAAACCTGAGTGCTATTGCTTCTTTTGACGGCTACTTTAAAAAACTGAATCCTGCCTGGCAACATTTATTGGGCTGGACGGAAGAAGAGTTGAAATCAAAACCACTCGTAGAGTTTATTCACCCCGATGATGTAGAAGCAACCGTGCGTGCAGTAGAATATATAGTGAAAGGAAATAACCTCGCTACCTTTGAGAACCGCTACCGCTGCAGGGACGGCACCTATCGCTGGTTGTTGTGGGGATCGGGCAGTGATAGTAAACATGAATTGATCTATGCTTCTGCCATCGATATTACCGAGCGTAAAAAATCGGAAGAAGAATTACTCCTGTCGAAACAAAACCTGGAGACGATAGCGCTTCGCCTGCAGGAACAAAACCGGCAGCTCGATGAATTTGCCCACATCATCTCGCATAACCTGCGCTCACCGGTTGGCAACATCAAAGCATTGATAAATTTTATTAACGATAAGAGTACAATAGAAGATTACAGGCTTATCTTCGAAAAGATCAGGAACGTGAGCAACAACCTGGGCGAAACCATGAACGAGCTGATGGAGACGCTGAAGGTTAAAAATGATACCGGCATTGAACGCATCGAGATCCGTTTTAAAGATATACTGGATAAAGTAGTGCAGTCGCTCGAGGGAGAGTTAATTCAATGTGGCGCGAATGTTACCTACGACTTTAACAGTGCTCCTAAAATTATATACCCGAAAACGTATCTCGAAAGTATATTTCAGAATCTGTTGTCGAATGCCATCAAGTATCGTTCACCGGACCGGCAGCTGGCAATCCACGTATCGTCTGATATATACCAGGACCGAACCGAACTACGCGTTCGCGATAATGGACTGGGTATAGACCTGGAGCGGTTTGGCGAAAAATTATTCGGCCTGCACAAAACCTTTCACGATAATAAAGAAGCACGGGGTGTGGGTCTCTTCCTTACCAAAACACAGATCGAAGCGATGGGCGGAACAGTTACTGTGGAGAGCGAAGTAGACAAAGGAACAACGTTCATCATACGATTCTGAGATAACCACCACATTGTTTCAGTTGTTGGCCACTCGCAAATACACTCGTTTCACATTTACTGTATATTCGTTCCTTTCAACGTTACTATATGAGCTCAATCACCTTTCAACCTACGGCAACGGCTGGTGCTACCATTACAGCATCCGTTAAAAGTCATGTACCCGTTTACCTGTATGCTACAGTGCTTGCTTCACTGAGCATTATTATCGGTTTGATCTGGGATATATCCTGGCATACCAGCATAGGTCGTGATGGATTATTCTCGGCACCACACCTGGCCATTTACCTGGGTGGCGTTACGGCCGGATTATTCTCAGGCTATCGCGTGCTAAAGATTACCCTGGCGGGCTCGGTTCTCGAACGCAGCAGAACCATTCGCTTCTGGGGTATATTTTATGGTTCACTTGGCAATCTCTTTTGTATATGGGGTGCCATAGCCATGCTTACCTCTGCTCCATTCGATGACTGGTGGCACAACACTTACGGACTGGATGTAACGATTTTATCACCACCGCATACGGTTCTGTTGTTGGGTATGATCACGATTCAATTCGGTGCCATCATCAGTGTGTTAACGTATCAGAATCTTCATGCTGCCTCCAACGAAGGTGAGCTGAACAAAAACTTTTCTATACTCTTTGCACTCTCCGGTGGGTTTGTGCTTACCATGATCTTTACTATTGGATCCGAATACCTGTCGCGGCACGATATGCATGG
>NZ_DATCSD010000091.1:0-14261 GCF_036568665.1 Ohtaekwangia sp.
AGATATAGCATACGATCCTGCAGGGCCTGCTGTGTTATTCGTTTTCAAGTCACACATCGAACCCAATCTTGGTAAACTTTCATTCTTCAAAGTGATCTCCGGTGAAGTAACAACGAACTCAGAACTCATCAACAGTCAGACAGGAGCATCCGAACGGATACATCAACTCTTTATCATGGATGGGAAAACACGCACTCCTGTAGATCGACTGGTTGCCGGAGACATAGGGGCTACATTGAAATTGAAAGATACTTTCAGCAATCAAACACTTCGTGCGAAAGGAACAGATGTAACTATAAAACCGATACAATTTCCGGAGCCGCGTATTCGCACAGCAGTTATAGCACTCAGTAAAAATGATGATGAAAAGATAGGAGAGGTGCTGCAGAAGATTCACCAGGAAGATCCCACTATAGAAGTTGCCTACTCGAAGGAATTACGACAACTCATTATCTCCGGTCAAGGGGAATTACATCTTGCTGTATGTAAATGGTTTTTAGAAAATGTATACAAGCTGCACGTAAACTTCGAGAGTCCGCGTATATCGTATCGTGAAACCATTCGTAAATCTGCTACCGCCAGCTATCGTCATAAAAAACAATCAGGCGGTGCAGGGCAGTTTGGCGAAGTACATTTGAAGATTGAACCCTATATGGAAGGCATGCCCGAGCCAACTGAATATAGTGTACGCGGCAAAGAAGTGCTTGACCTGGAGTGGGGTGGCAAGCTGGTGTTCTATAATTGCATTGTGGGGGGCGTGATCGATGCCCGGTTTATACCTTCTATACTGAAAGGCGTGATGGAGAAAATGGAAGAAGGCCCTATCACCGGCTCATACGTGCGCGATGTACGGGTGATGGTATACGATGGCAAAATGCATCCGGTAGATTCCAATGATATATCGTTTAAGATTGCAGGCATGATGGCTTTTCGTGAAGCGTTTATGAAAGCAGAGCCGCAGTTGCTGGAACCTATATATGACGTTGAGGTAATGCTGCCCGAAGAAGTGATGGGTGAGATCATGGGCGACTTGCAAACACGCAGGGCATTGATTATGGGTATGGACAATAAAGGCAGTTACCAGGTGATAAAAGCAAAAGTGCCGCTGGCAGAGCTGGATAAATACTCCACCGCATTGCGTTCGCTCTCACAGGGGCGTGCAAGCTTTACACAACGCTTTGCTGACTTTGTGCCGGTATCATTCGAGCTGCAACAAAAACTGGCGAAATCACTACAGGTGCTGGAAGAGGTTTGATGGTTAATTGCGGTATAATTCCATAAAACGAAATATAGTATATTGCCGCTGGCACGAAATATACTTTAAACTATACATGACATACGACTGGAGTAAATTTGTAAAACGGGTTAGTATAAAATCCGACAGGGAAACTATATATAGCAGTTGGGCTACGCAGCAGGGATTGGAGAGCTGGTTTCTGCGCGTAGCTGCCTTTACCAACGCGGAGGGTATACCTCGTGGTTCTGCTGACATGGTTCAGATGAATGATACCTATCGCTGGCTCTGGTTCGGCTACGGCGATGATACGGTAGAGTATGGTACTATACTGGAAGCCAATGGTAAAGACCGATTCCGTTTTACCTTTTCAGGTGGATGCATCGTTACCATCAGAATTATTCAGGAGCAGAACGAAATGCTTTGTGAACTGACGCAGGAAAATATACCGCTCACAGAAGAAGGAAGAGTATACTATCACATAGGCTGCATGAAAGGCTGGACATTCTACCTTGCCAATTTAAAATCGATACTGGAAGGAGGTATAGACCTGAGGAATAAAAACGAGAAGTTGGCGGATGTGATTAACGCATAAGCTTTGAGCTAAAAGCTGAAAGTGTAATGCCTGGTTTGAATTTTCCTTAGTATAAAAGTATATTCATAAAAAAAGCTTCAAGTGTAAAGCTCGTTTACTTTACGCTTGAAGCTTTCTGCCTTTAGCTTAGGCTTTTAAGCTATTCACTCTTGCAGGGAGCAATCTCTTGTCTTCCGGTAGCAGAAGAAGCGGCAGTGCCTATATTTCCGGCTGCGAGAATTATATTCTTGTTTTCGCCCGTAGCAGAGAGATGTACTTTTAAGCACGCGTTAAGTGCAATGAGTTGTTTGTATGTTACGGTCGATTCGTCAGCAGCTTTGGTCAGCAGGGTTTCACTGGAGCCAACAGTGCCGACTACAGGATTCAATAATGCGTAGACGTCCGCGCCATCTGTGGCGACATCTCCGAGGTGTATATGTACCGGAAATTCAAGATTGCCTTCTGTTCCAGTAAGAGTTACACTAATCAACGTACTTCCGTCTTTCTTTTCTTTCATCGTAACAGTGCCGTCAATATTATATTCAGAACCTGCTGCCAGTGCATATACCGTTTCATTACCGGTAAAATCGTTGTCGTTGCTCGTTGTTTCGCTGTCCTGGCAAGCCATTACGCTGGCAGCCAACAGTACTCCCCAGATCATCTTTTTCATATAAGCCTGTAGATTTATATAAAGGTAAAAAAATTAGCGTTTATCAAACATTTCGATGCTCTTTCCCCCGTAGATTTGTTCGCGCGGTAAAAATTGGCACGGAATGTGGCAATATCTCTAACGCTTAATCGCTTAAGGTTATTTTGTGAAACGACTTCTAACGCTACTCATACTCCTGGCCGGGTGCAGTCCGAAGGTGCAGCCTCCGGATCCTGAATCACTCAAGCCAGCCTGGCTCAAAGCAACACCATACCAGGATGGTTACTATACCGGTATTGGTCATAGCACGAAAGATGGTAACACAAACTATATTCAGGCTGCCAAGAAGAGCGCACTGGACGATCTGATCTCGGATATAAAAGTAAATGTATCCAGTACATCCGTGCTCAGTCAGTTTGAAGCGGATAAACAATTTACAGAGAAATACGAGCAGATCATTCAGACAACCGCGGCAGACGAGATTGAAGAGTTTGAACTCGTAGATGCGTGGGAAGATCCCGCTAATTATTGGGTATACTATAGACTTTCCATTGCCCGCTATAAACAGATAAAAGAAGAGCAGAAACGCAACGCTACCCTACTGGCCACCGATTACCTACAGAAAGCAAGACAAGCCGAGAAAGATGGTGAGCGCCTGCAATCCGTAAGCTATTACTTTCAGGCGTTTCGCAGTATAGAGAAATACCTGGGAGAGGCGATCCGTGTTACCGTAGATAATAAAGAGGTATTGCTCGTGAACGAGATATATGCTTCCATTCAAAGTGTGCTGGATAAGATTAATATACGTGTAGATCCAACCGAGATTGAGTTGAACCGCAGGGTAAATCAGAGTAGCCAGACCGTTGTAGCAAAGGCTTCCTATAAAGACCTGAATAAGCCGGCTGCTGGTTTGCCACTATATGCGTCTTTCGAAAAAGGCGCGGGCGATGTATTTCCGAACTATAAAGCCGATGAGAAAGGCAGCGCGAAAATATTGCTGAACAAGATCAGCTCGAAAGATCTTGAACAAACGGTAGTAGTAAAAGTAGATATAGATGCACTCAGCGGCACCAGCGGCTCTCCGATATATAAACTCATAGCCGGTACGTTGAATTTGCCTCGTGCACAAGTAACGTTGAAGGTGCAACGCCCCGTGGTATTTATGACGGCCGATGAAAAAAGCTTCGGACAAAACAAAACAACTTTTCAGATCAGTAACAAATTAAAGAACCTGCTGGCCAACAATGGGTTTGAATTTACAGAAGATAAACGCACGGCCGATCTTTGGTTTGATGTGAAAGCCGATTCGGAGAAAGGCTCTATCTCGGGCAGCATCTATATAACCTATCTTACCAGCGTTATCCGCGTAACGGCTGTGCGCGAAGGAAAAGAGATTTATGCAGCTACGCTGGATCGTATTAAAGGCTATGGTCTTGATTATGATAAATCCAGCATCGATGCGTATAACAAATCCGTTGAGACCCTCGAAAAAGAACGGATGAATGAGCTGCTGGATACGGTGCTTCAATAGATGCCTTTTGAACTTTGAATGAGGACGAATGGTTTAAAAGTAACTTTAACGGCCTTACTAATTTGGTATTTGATTTGCGTAATATAACTTGTAACTAAAATTTCGATTGATATGAAAAAACTTACCTATTCTGCCTTTATGCTGATCGCGCTTGGTGGAGCGTTTATGATAGGCTGTAAGAGTAAAGAGAAAGCTGCTCCTACAGGAGAGAAAGAAGTAGTAGTGCCTTGTTCTGGTCCTGATTTCTTTACGACCTCTAAATTCTTCCGGGCCAACTCTATCGGTGAAAGCATGGACCAGGTGACTTCTAAAAAGAAAGCGCTCGCGAATGCACGCGCAGAGCTTGCTGCCAGCATCCAAACCACTGTAAAAGCGGTTACGGATAACTACACCAACTCACGCGAAATGAATAACAAGGAAGAAGTAGAAGAGCGCTTTGAGCAGTTGAACCGTGAGATCGTAGACCAGAAGCTGACAGGCTTGAAAACCATCTGCGAGAAATTGATGAAAACAGAAACCGGTAACTATAAAACATATATAGCAATCGAGCTTTCTGCAGATGAACTCGTAGCAACCTACAACGAACGCCTCTCAAAAGACGAACGCCTCAAGATCGATTATGACTATGAGAAGTTCAAGGATACCTTTGAGAAGGAAATGGAAAAAATGGGTAATCACTAATTTCCAAACAATCCATACGAAGAGCCACCACATGGTGGCTTTTTCTTTTAACACCCGCTGATAAAAGTAAATATATAGTTAACCTTGTAAAAGTATGGCAGGCTATTCAGGTACACCGCTGTTAAAGAAGCTTGGAATCAAACCGGGCTTTACTATATATGTGCACCAGGCACCCGAAGAGTATATGAATTGGTTGTCGCCATTGCCGGACGATGTTAGTATACAACGCACACTAAAGGGTGAACTGGATTTTATACACCTGTTTGTGAAAGAACTGAAAGTGTTTGAAAAGGAATTTGTGCGCAGTAAACAACATCTCAAGAAGACCGGTATGCTCTGGATATCGTGGCCCAAGAAATCATCGAAGGTGCCTACTACGCTGGATGAAAACCTGATCCGCGAATTTGGGTTAGCGGAAGGACTGGTAGATGTAAAAGTATGCGCAGTGGATGAGGTGTGGTCGGGATTAAAGTTTGTTGTACGAGTTAAAGACCGATGAAGGATTACTATAGTATATTAGGATTGCATACATCGGCTCATGCAGCCGATATCAAGCGAGCCTATCGCAGGCTGGCAGTGCAATATCATCCTGATAAAAATCCCGATCCGCGGGCGCATGCTATATTTCAGGAGATCAATGAAGCATACGATGTATTAAGCGATCCGCAGAAGAAATGGGAATATGATTCTCGCATGCAGAATCCTTATGTAGAGGTAGCACAGGAACCTGAACCGACCAGACCACAGCATCGCGATCCGGCCTACCATCGCAGGCGAAGACCTCCGGTAAATTTCAAAAGCGAAAAGCAGCGCGTGCGCGAGTTCATGCAGCGAAGTATACCCTATGTGCAATGGCTTTGTCGTATAGCCCTGGTAATAACCATTCTGTTTTTTATAGACTTCTTTCTTCCCTTCAGAACCAGGAAGCAAATAATTTCTGACGGATTTTATGTGCGCGGTAAAAACAGCTTTACGATCATCATAACCGATTCGGGTAAAAGGATAAAGATGTATAGCGGAAGTCCCGGAGGTATAGGCGATCCTATACAATACGAAGAAACATTGATCTACCATACAGTGATGTATGTCATCAAAGACTCAGACAGAGTATTGCTGGCCTATATATACCGAGGGTTGATCATTTTTCCGGTGGCGTTGTTTGGAACAGCCGTAGCGGCATTGATCAGGCAAAGAAATATGGAATTTTATTTCAATGCCTGTGTGGTGTGCGGCATTCTGCTGATCATTAATTTATACTTACTTTTGTGACGCTATGAGTAAGAAGAACGATTGGAAAAAACGCGATGGTATAGTATTCTCCACCTCATCGGATTTTGAATATAACTATCAGCAAAACGAAGAAGCACAAACACTGCCGCCACAGCAGCAGAACCTGAAAGTAATGCTCGATAAAAGTGGGAGAGCTGGCAAGCAGGTAACACTAGTTTCCGGATTTATAGGAACATCGGCCGATCTTGAATCACTCACCAAAACCATCAAAACAAAATGCGGAGTAGGCGGTTCATCCAAAGATGGCGAGATACTCATTCAAGGTGATGTGCGCGATAAAGTAGTACAACTCTTATTGAAGGAAGGCTACAAAGCCAAACGCTCAGGCTAACCTCAAACATTGAACCTTAAATCTTAAATTTTAAACATCGAACCATAAACATTTACGGTAACCTGGAACCTTAAACCAGGAACGTTAAACGTTACACCACCAACCGCTTTCTTTTCCTTGAACGGTTTGATCTTCCGCAGAAAAGCTGTTTTCTTGCTACATACCAAAATCTGAATTTCAATGAAGAATCGCTACTCGATGGGCAGGATGTACCTGCTGTTAAGTTTGCTGTTCGCGTCTGTTATGCTCTATGCACAGGAAGAACGCGATCTCAGACCCGTTTCGCGAACGTATGTACTTACCAATGTAAACATCGTTCAGGCTCCGGGCAGAAAAGTTGATATGGGCACGCTCATTATCAAAGACGGTCTGATCAAAGCAGTAGGTAAAAATTTACCTATACCTCCGGAAGCAATTGTTATTAAAGCCGATAGCCTGTATGTATATGCCGGCTTCATTGATGGCCTTTCGCGCACAGGTGTTATCAAACCCAAAGACGAAAACAAAGAACGTCCAAAAGATCCCGGCAACCCACCGGCTGAGCGCGCAGGTATAACTCCTCAACTGGATGTTAGAAATTTCCTCAGTGCCTCTGATAAAACAGTAGAAGATCTTCGTTCACTCGGATTTACCACAGCACATGTAGTGCCCTACGGTGGCATGCTGCCAGGCAATGGTGCTATAGTACAACTCACCGGTAAATCTCCGGACGAGATGGTGCTGATCGAGCAATCATCTTTCTACTCTGAATTAACACCGGCCGAGCGCGTATACCCCGCTACTACTATGGCTGTTATAGCCAAGTGGAGAGAACTATACCGCCAGGCAACAATCGAAAAGAATTATGCAACACTCTATGCATCTAATCGTGCAGGATTGGAGCGGCCATCTTCCAGCCGATTGCTGGAACCGTTCTATCCGGTAATTGATAAACGCACACCGGTGTTGTTCAAGGCCGATAAGATGTGGGATATACATCGTGTGCTGGGCCTTCAAAAAGATTTCGGCTTCTCACTCATCGTGGCAGGTATAAAAGAAGGCTGGGATGTTACCGGTAAATTGAAAACATCGGGAGCTAAAATATTTCTGAGTCTTGATCTGCCTGAAGAAAAAAAGGATGAGAAGAAAGATGATAAAAAAGACGAGAAAAAAGATGCCAAGAAAGACGCTCCAAAGTCGATGACGGATGCAGAGAAAGAAGCGCTTGAAAAACGTAAAGCAGAATCTATAGCGAAGTATGTATCGCAGGCTGCAGAGTTTCAGAAAGCCGGTATACCTTTCGGCTTCTCAACGCTCGATGCAAAATCAAAAGATATACAGGCAAACCTTCGCAGAATTATAAAGGCAGGTCTCACCGAAGATCAGGCGCTCGCGGCACTGACTACTACACCGGCACAATTACTCGGACTCAGCGACAGACTTGGTTCTGTAGATGCCGGTAAAATTGCCAACCTGGTAGTAAGCTCCAAGCCATACTTCAATGAGAAGTCGAAAGTAAAATATGTATTTGTAGAAGGTACTCTCTACAAGATCGAAACAGCCGATAGCAAGAAAGATGCAACGGTAGCCCTGGAGGGCGAGTGGACGATTACATCAGAAACACCACAGGGTAAAACAGAATCTACACTCAACATCAAGAAAGAAGGCGATAAATATAGCGGCAAAATATCCGGTGCACGTTTCCCACAGCCGCAAGACCTGGATGAAATTACACTGGATGGTAACAAGCTGAAGTTCTCCGTTACACTTACCGAAGGTGGCAACACGATGAAGATTACCATCGAGGCTACCGTAGAAGGTTCAACGTTTAAAGGCAGTGCCAGCATTGGTCCCAACGGAAATGTACCGGTAGAGGGCAAGAAGAAACCACAGCTTAAACCATAATAACAGCAAGTATGAAAAAGATATTATTGATCATGGTGCTGGCTGTAAACATTACGCTGGCGCAGGAGCGCGGAAATGTGTTAATAAAGAATGCAACCGTGCTGACGATAACAAAAGGTAAATTAGAGAATACAGACGTGCTGGTAAAAGATGGCAAGATCAGCCAGCTCGGAAAAAATATAGCGGCACCTGCCGGGTATAAAGTGATTGATGCTACCGGTATGTATGTAATGCCGGGTATCATTGATGCACACTCGCACCAGGGTATAGATGATGTAAACGAAGCAACGAGTCCGGTAACAGCCGAAGTAAATGTAGGCGATGTGCTGAACCCGTCAGAGATTTCGTTGTACAGAGCATTGGCCGGTGGTGTTACTACAATCCATTCGATGCACGGTTCTGCCAATGCTATAGGCGGGCAGTGCGAAACGATCAAGCTGCGCTATGGTGTAAAAGATCCGGAAGCACTTCGCATGGAAGGCGCTCCGCGCACCATCAAGTTTGCGTTGGGAGAAAACCCGACACGTGTTCATGGCGGAGGAAGCAACATCGTGCCACGCACACGTATGGGCGTTGAGTTTGTGATGCGTGAATCTTTCTCGAAAGCAAAAGAATATATAGCAGCCTGGGATACCTATAACAAAGGGAAAGCACAGAAAGGATTTCGTGGTACACCGCCTGAGTATAATTACCGCCTCGAAACACTGGGCGAAATATTGAAGGGCAACATCATCATTCATTGCCACAGCTACCGTGCTGACGAAATATATATGATGCTGAATGTGTGCAAAGACTTCGGTATCAAGAAAATTGTTTTTCAACACGTGAACGAAGGTTTTAAAGTAGCTCCCGAACTTGCTGCTTACGGAGCGATGGCCTCTGTATTCTCCGACTGGTGGTCGTATAAATTTGAAGTATACTATTCAACAGCCTATAACGCTGCGATTCTTACCAAAAACGGAGTAACCACTTCCATCAACTCCGATGATGGCGAACTGATGCGTCACCTCTATCACGAAGCAGCCAAGACACAGAAGTATGGTTCGCTTACCGATGATGAAGCACTTGCGTTGATCACCATCAACCCGGCTCGTCAGTTAGGTATAGAAAATCGTGTAGGCTCTATCGAAACCGGTAAAGATGCTGATATAGTGATCTTCAAAAATCACCCGCTGTCAACCTATACTATACCGATGGTAACCCTGGTAGATGGTGTTGTTCGCTTCGATCGTGAAAAAGATGCAGACGATATGCGCCTGTATGTAGATCCGAAACAGGAGATTGAAGTATCGACCTTTACGGATCGCGAGCACGAACATGAAAACTGCATGCTGGGTGCCGAAGAGAATTTTGCAAACATCTTTAACGTTCATTAAGCGCAATCATCATGAAACGAATACTCTATTTTATTTTGATCCTGGTGAGTGCCACAACGTTTAGTGTACACGCACAATCACCGAAAGCTATATATGGCACCTTCGCGTTAACGAATGCCACTATAGAAACCGTAACAAAAGGCGTTATACAGAATGGTACGGTAATTATCAGCAAAGGAAAGATCACAGCTGTGGGTGCCAACGTAACGGTACCGGCAGGCGCAGAAGTGATCGACTGCAAAGGCTTGTGGATATACCCGGGCATGATCGACAGCAACACACAGCTTGGTTTGAGTGAAGTGGCTTCTGACCAACGCACCCGCGACTTCGAAGAAGTAGGTGATGTCATTCCGCAAGTGCGTGCTATCACAGCGGTAAACCCTAACTCTGCATTGATACCGGTAACGCGCATCAGTGGTGTAACGACTGTAATTGCTACACCGCGTGGTAGTCTTATTTCCGGTACTGCTGCTTTGATCGATCTGCATGGCTATACACCCGACCAGATGTTTGCTGGCTTCGAAGGTGTTGTGATGACATTTCCCGATGCAGGCAAGCGCGGATTCTTTGATCGCAGAACCGATGAAGAGTTGAAGAAAGATTACGAGAAGAAACTCGGCAAGCTCAACGAAGCATGGGATAAAGCTGTGCAGTATCACAAGATAGACTCTGCCTCCAATTCAAAAGGTGTTACGTACTATCCGGAGATGCAGGCACTGTTGCCGGTAGTGCGTGGCGAGCGCGCATTACTTATTCAGGCGAATGCTGCCAAAGATATACTCAATGCACTGAAGTGGGTAAAAGAGAAGAAAGTAAAGAAAGTAATTTTAACAGGTGTAGCTGAAGGCTGGCGCGTAGCAGACGAGATCGCGAAAGCAAATATACCCGTTATAGCAGGGCCTGTGCTGGATTTACCTTCACGTGATTACGATCGCTATGATAAAGCATACGCCAATCCCGGATTGATGAAGAAGGCCGGAGTAAAAGTAGCGTTATGTACACAGGAAGATCGCGGTAACGTTCGTAATCTTCCGTATCACGCAGCGTTTGCTGCCGCGTATGGTCTGGGTCGTGAAGAAGCATTGAAAGCAGTAACAATTGTGCCTGCAGAAATTTTTGGTGTGGCCGATCGCATGGGTTCCATCGAGACCGGTAAGAATGCAACGCTGTTCATTTCTGATGGCGATCCGTTTGAAACGAAGACCAACATCAAACAGGTTTTCATTGACGGATGGAAGATACCGATGGTGAGCAGACAGACCGAACTATATGATGAATTCCTCAAGCGCGATCCGGGCGTAAGCAAGAACTGATCGTGATGTATAGTATAAAGATGCATCGAGCTTAAGTTTTCATTAAAATCGCTCTATGGAGGCCGTCCTGATTTTTCAGGGCGGCTTCTTTTTTTTAACTTGAAGACATGCCATCTCAACAGCGATTATTAGAGCTAAAGAAATTACGTATTCGAAAGATCTCCATTATACGGGGGATCAAAGACACCGTATTTATTTCGTTGGGCGTTCTTTGTGCAGCGTTCGGTTTAAAAGGATTTTTACTTCCAAACGATTTTCTTGATGGTGGTGTAATGGGTATATCACTGCTCACCAATGTGCTCACCGATATAGATCTTTCATATCTGGTTATATTGATCAATATACCTTTCATCGTTGTAGGGTATAAACAGATATCACGCATCTTTGCACTCAAAACATTGATTGCTATAGCAGCGCTGGCGTTGTGTCTGGCAGTGATCGAGTTTCCGTTAATTACCAATGATAAATTATTGATCGCCTTCTTTGGCGGATTCTTTCTGGGCTGTGGTATAGGTTTATCTATACGCGGAGGCAGTGTGATCGATGGAACGGAAGTGCTCGCTATATATGTGAGTCGTAATACAGCGCTTACAGTAGGCGATATCATTCTTATTTTCAATATCGCGATCTTCGCAGTAGCAGCTTACCTGATCAATATAGAAACAGCGCTATATGCTATACTTACCTACCTGATCGCTTCCAAAACGGTTGATTTTGTAGTACATGGTATAGAAGAATATACCAGTGTGATGATTGTATCGGAGAAAAGTGTAGAGATAAAAGATGCTATCACCGAGCGAATGGGGAGAGGTGTAACGATACTGAAAGGTAAAAGTGGTTTTGGTAAAACCGGTCATAAAGTAAAAGACCTCGATGTGATCTTCTCGGTTATTACGCGACTTGAATTGCAGAAGCTAAAAATGGAAATAGCGAAGATTGATCCCGATGCGTTTGTAGTGGAGAATAGTGTGAATGATATTAAAGGCGGGATGATTAAGAAGCGGCCTTTAGCTGAGTAATTGTTTTCCGCGGATCTCGCAGATTTACGCAAATATCAATTCCGTTATTCGCTAGTGGTTGTCCGTTTAATCGTAAACAGAAAATACTTTCAGACTTCCCGTCTTCCGGACTTTATACTTCAATATTCGTTGATCGATATTCCTTGTTCGATATTCAAATTCAAATATTCCCCAGGAACTCACATAGTAGCACAGAAATAAAAAAGGCTGCCAATGGGCAGCCTTTACTTTTATACTTACACTTTACGGATATAACTATATCTGGATTCTGACACACTCACTCTTCACTTTCACACTTCCACCAGCGAGTGGCTTGAAGCCTGCAACTATTTTAATTATCGTATTACAAAAGGTATTTCTACCTGTTGTTTAGAGCTGTTAACGCCATAGATATAGCCGCGGCCTTTGAACTTGGAGAAGAACTCGCTGATCTCTTCGGGTTCTTTTACGCGCTGGCGGTTAATGGCTACAATGGTAAAGTTCTCCGGTAATCCAATCTGTTTGAATACGCTGCTGTCCTTTATCTTGAAAACTTTTACACCATAACGTGTTCCTTCCAGTTGAGCACCGAGACTGGTGTCGGTTAATATCTTGCGCTTGATAATTTCGGTGGTACCATTCTGGTTTACCAGCGTGAGGGTTACTGTGCCGGGCTTGCCTTCGCGATAGTAGGTAAAGGTTATCTTATCACCAGGATTATGATAGCTTAGCTCTTCTTCAAACTCACTCTGACTATTTACGTCTACGTTGTTGATCTTGGTAATAACATCACCGAGTTTTAAACCTGCCTGCATCGCAGTGCCATCGCGATCCAGTTGTTCGAGCAACACACCGTTAAAGCTTTTTACATTGGTAGGTAAATCATATTTCTTGGCATTCTCATAATCATACTCCACTACATTGCCACCAAAGAAAGCTTTTTGCGATACGCCATATTTCACCAGGTCGTTAAAAACTTTTTTAGCAATGTCGATTGGTATAGCAAATGCATACCCGGTATACGAACCTGTTCTGGAAAGTATAGCAGAGTTTATACCCACCAGTTCTCCCAATTTATTTACGAGTGCTCCACCGGAGTTACCAGGGTTGATGGCTGCATCAGTCTGTATAAATGACTCGATCGGAAATTTATCTTCCAGTATACCAATGCGTCTTCCTTTAGCGCTTACTATACCTGCAGTTACGGTTGATGAAAGTGAATACGGATTTCCCACGGCAATTACCCATTCACCTACCTGTATATTTTTAGAACTGCCCAGTGTTATAGCAGGGAGATCGGTTGCCTTGATCTTGATCACAGCCAGGTCGGTAGAAGGATCTGTACCGATCAGTTCTGCCGGATATACCTGTTTGTTATAGTTTACTTCAATGCGCTCGGCAGTTTCCACTACGTGGTTGTTGGTAACTATATAGCCATCCGTAGTAAAGATCACGCCGGAGCCACTGCTTACCTGTGTGCGATTGCCACCGCCTTCGCCAAAGAACCAATCCCAGTATGAATACGAAACACCCTGCGATATACTATTGATGTACACCACACTTTGGGTAGCTTTTGCCGCAGCATCGCTGAAATCCACAGTGGCAGCCGATATAGCAGAGGAAGAAGATGTTGATGTTGTACGACTGCCTGAGATTAACGGTACGGTCGAGTCGTAACTTACTGTATTGAATTGAGCATCACGTTGATTGCTGGCAATTTCCGGTTTTACAACCAAACGGTAAAAGGTATACGATCCGCCAAAACCGGCCAAAAAGGCAAGGACTATAATCTTAATGGTATTCTTCATAGTAAATTCTTTGAAAGCATGAATCATTCCAGATAGATGGAAAGTTATTCTGAAAAGTTTAAAGATTCACTTGAATTTAACTGCGAATGACGCCTGGATGTTTTATTCAGGGCTCAATTTTTAATTCGCGAAGGTCTAATGCAAAGCCCGGGAGGATGCCTTCTTCCTTAACCGATTGATCAAATCCTTCTATGGTGCTGACATTTTTTCCAGGGAGGAATATAAATACTTGTTCCTTGTCAGCATCAATGAGCCATCCCATTTTACAGCCATTGGCAAGATAGTCCTGCATCTTTTGTGAGAGGGCAGAGAATGTATCAGATTCGGATTTTAACTCGATAATAAAATCAGGACAGATGTGGGCAAAGCCTCTTCGCTGCTCGGGTGTGAGCGCATTCCAGCGATCTATAAA
This sequence comes from Ohtaekwangia sp., assembly GCF_036568665.1. Lineage (GTDB taxonomy): Bacteria > Bacteroidota > Bacteroidia > Cytophagales > Cyclobacteriaceae > Ohtaekwangia. The sequence continues at coordinate 14,082 of NZ_DATCSD010000091.1, forward strand.
TATAAAAGATGCATCGGGCGATCGCACAGAGTTATCAGGCAAAGTAAATCCTGCTGACGAGTCAAAACATTTTCCAAGCTTATATTCCTTGTTCCACTTGCGTAGCTGGTAGTCGATTTCACTGTTAAGATCTCCTGAAACTGAACTGGCGGGTGACATAACGATTATATTTCCATCGGG
>NZ_DATCSD010000092.1:0-2098 GCF_036568665.1 Ohtaekwangia sp.
CGTTCTGTCAGCGTCAGCATTTGCTTCGGATGATAAGTATATAGAAGCTATGCAAAAAAATATTCAGGCAGTATATACTGCGAAAGCCATTCCCGATTATCAGGCTGCGGTAAATGCACTTGAACGTATAGGTGCCGCTGAGAAAACCAAGTGGGAGCCATTCTATTATGCATCGTTCGGGTATATTATGATGGCTAACCAGGAGAAAGATGGCGCTAAAAAAGATGCGTACCTCGATCAGGCCGCCACTGCCTTGAACAAAGCCAAAGCGATAGTACCCAATGAATCGGAAGTTATGGCGCTCGAAGGATTTATATACATGATACGTGTAACGGTAGATCCTGCTTCACGCGGTCAGCAGTATAGCGGCTTGTCGATGCAGGTGCTTAATAAAGCAGTAGCTGTTAATCCCGAGAACCCGCGCGCATTGGCATTGCTGGCACAAATGCAATTTGGCACGGCACAATTCTTTGGCTCGCCTGCAACAGAGGCATGTACTACCAATGCAAAAGCACTGGAGAAATTTACAACCTTTCAATCCGAGAACCCGCTGGCTCCCCGCTGGGGACAGCAAATGGTTGACGGGCTGAAATTAAAATGCCAATAATATATTTTTACGGATAGCACGCACAAAGTATCTTTCATTGTTAAACGATCACGCTGAAAAATCATGGCACCATTGGTTGTACTTATTGTCTCCTATATATTGTTCTGGCTAACCAATCGTTACCTGTTGAACCGTAAATTATCCAACAGCTTCATGGGGCGGGTGGCCCTGGCGTTGATGTTGCTAATGACCGGTTCAGCGCATTTTTTTAAAACAGATGTTATGGTTCAGTCGATGCCGGATGGTATACCGTATAAGCCGGAACTGGTATATTTTACCGGTATACTCGAACTGCTGGCGGCCGTTGGTCTGGTGATCGATAGCACTGCAAGATTTACCGGTATAGCGCTCATCGTGTTCTTTGTTTGCGTGCTTCCGGCAAATATAGCGGGCTCATTAAAACGCGTAGCCCTGGGCGGTATGGAGAACGGACCGGTATATCTATACTTCCGCATACCGCTTCAGGTGTTTTTTATCGGGTGGGTATATTTCTTTGGTGTTCGGAGGAAATAGTTTGGTTCCCACAGAACTCACAGATTTGCACAGAATAAACAGCCGTTGGTTTCCCGCAGATCGCGCAGATACACGCAGAAATAAATAGGAGCAACTCCACTTCATCATTCGTTGATCGGTGTTCCTTGTTCGATATTCAAATGCAAGCTCAAAGCATAAAGCTCAAAGCTTAGAGTAGTGAGCACTTCTACTTTCAGCTTTCAACTTTAAGCTTTCTGCTTTATTATTACGGTAAAATAAAGTCATGACCATCGACCGGAAGTTTGTTATTGATGAGATAAAGAGTGTAGTGGTGCTGATCCTGCTGGGTATATTTATGGCATGGTCGGGCTTTGGGTGCAGAGGCTGTGAGTTCAATACGCCACTCTTCTGGAAGATGGCAACGCTGAACGCGGTGATGTGGGTAGCGCTGTGGAAAGGTAATTCGTATCTCGCAGACCTCATGTCGTGGAAATGGCCGTGGATAAAGTACCCGATGTCGCGGTTTGTGTTTGGGCTTATCGCCACGATCGTCTACTCGCTGGGTATCATGTATCTGATACTGGCTATATATTCCTGGCAGTTGCAGGTAAAGATCAACTACAGCACCGGGTACTCTATTCTTATCACGATAAGTATATCTCTGTTTATGCATGGAAGAGAATTTCTGATCAACTGGCGTAAAGCGGCCGTAGATGCCGAGCGTCTGCAGAAAGAAAATATAGCAGCACAATATCAAAGTTTAAAGAGCCAGATCAATCCGCACTTTCTTTTCAATACACTAAATGTACTCACCAATGTTGTGTATGAGGATCAGGATAAGGCTGCCAAGTTTATCAAGAAGCTTTCGGAAGTATACCGGTATGTATTGGATACCCGCGATCGTGAAGTAGTGCCGCTGGAGGAAGAGCTGAAATTTCTTTCATCCTATATATACCTGCAGAAGATTCGCTTTGCCGACAAGCTGCAGCTGGATATACAGCTTGATGAAGTAAAGGG
>NZ_DATCSD010000093.1:0-13544 GCF_036568665.1 Ohtaekwangia sp.
ATTGGCGGCAAGTGCTTTCGCCCAGACTGCAAAAGTAAGCGGACCCGTTATCACGTTCGAGAAAAAGACGCACGATTTCGGTCAGATCGTTCAAGGTGATAAAGTTGAAAATGTTTTCAAATTCACCAATACCGGTAACGAACCGTTGATCATCACCAACGTACAGGTTACATGCGGATGTACTACACCAAAAGGCTGGCCTCGCGATCCGATCCAACCAGGTGGCAAAGGTGAAATTACTATTGCTTTTAACAGCGCAGGTAAAATCGGCCGTCAGGATAAAGTAGTTACCATCGTTTCTAACGCTGCTAACTCTGACGAAGCAAAGATATCTTTCACTACACAGGTTGTAGAGAAAAAAGAACAGCCTCAGTAAGCTGATCTCACCAAGATTTTAAAATAAAGGTCTCTATACGGAGACCTTTATTTTTTATATATACCTAATAGCAGGAAGACCCAGCCCAGGATCAGAAAAACTCCACCGATCGGTGTAACAGCCCCCAGCAATCCAAACGAAACAAAGCACAGCAGATATAAGCTTCCGCAAAACAGTAAGGTTCCGATCAGCATAAAGAGCGAAGCGTAGTGCAATTGTTTATTGTTATACCATTGCTGTAATATACCAATAGCGAGCAACGCCAGTGTGTGATAGAATTGATAGCGTGTTGCCAGTTCATACACATCGGCTCTGCCGGCCTGCACCAGCATGGGTTTAAGCGCGTGTGCTCCAAAAGCTCCTATACCTACAGCCAGACCTCCTAAAACAGCAGCCGATAATAATGTTGTACGTTGATTCATAGTGATTCGTGATTGAAATATACCTATACCGGATAGTTTCGGTGTCCAAATATAGCAGTGCCTACGCGGATCATCGTGCTTCCTTCTTCCATCGCTATTTTATAGTCGCTGCTCATGCCCATGGAAAGTTCTTTCATCATTACTGTAGAAGGCAAAGCAGTTGTTTTTAATTTTTCAAAGAAAGATTTCAGTCCGCGAAATTCTCTGCGTATCTGCTCCTGATTTTCCGTGAATGTAGCCATGCCCATCAGACCGATGATGCGGATGTTGGACAATTTTTTGAAAGCATCAGAAGTCAGCATTTCCATTACTTCCTCTTCTGAAAAACCGAATTTTGTTTCTTCCGAGGCAATGTGTAATTGCAGCAGGCAGTCGATGGTGCGTTGAACTTTTATTGCCTGCTTGTTTACTTCTTCCAATAACTTCAAACTGTCGATCGAGTGTATCAGGTGAACGAAAGATGCTATGTATTTTACCTTGTTGCTTTGCAAATGACCAATGAGGTGCCACTGTATATCTTTCGGAAGCGCCTCGTACTTGGGAGCAAGCTCCTGCACTTTATTTTCTCCGAATACGCGTTGTCCGGCATCGTACGCTTCGCGGATGCTCTCCACAGGTTGCGTCTTGCTTACGGCAATCAACTGACAGTTAACAGATAAATTTTTTCGAAAAGAATCAAGATTGGTCGGTATGCTCATGCGGTTTATTAGTGCTGTCGTGTACGTATTACGATCCTTTGTTACATCGGCTTTGTGAATGGTTAATTCATTCCTATTTTTGCCTTTTAATCCACCAAAGCTAACGCAAAAATATGGCGATCCTGGGTACGTTGCTGAAAAAAGGAATCCGGTTACGGGAAATGCTCGAACAAGAGTATACTTCGCCACTAGACTTGCAGAAGAAAGAACTGAAAGAGTTGCTGATCACAGCAAGCCAGACGGAGTTCGGCAAGCACTATAACTTTGCAGATATTCTGAGTGGCTTTCGCAAAGGTGACAAAGAATTTTACAAGCGCTATAAAAATCATGTGCCGGTTCACAGCTATAACAAAATATATGGAGACTGGTGGAAACTTGCGCTGAAGGGCGTGAAGAATGTTTGCTGGCCCGGACGTGTAAAGTATTTCGCGTTGAGTTCAGGAACATCGGAAGCTTCTTCCAAATATATACCTGTAACGAAAGATATGACGCAGGCAATTCGCAAGACAAGCGTGCGACAGATATTAACCCTTTCGAAGTATGACCTGGCCCCCGAACTTTTTGAGGCCGGTATATTGATGCTGGGAGGCAGCACGCACCTGAATCATAAAGGAAGTTTCTTCGAAGGAGATCTCAGCGGTATACAAGCGGCACGACTTCCCTTCTGGTTTCAACATTTTTATAAGCCCGGAAAGAAAATAGCACGCACCCGTAACTGGGATGCCAAACTGGATGAGATTGCGCGCAGAGCTTCGGAGTGGGACATTGGTATAATTGTAGGCGTACCGGCCTGGATACAGATACTGATGGAGAAGATCATCCAGTATCATCGCGTAAAGAACATTCATGATATATGGCCGAACCTGCGGGTATATGTACACGGAGGTGTGTCGTTCGATCCGTATCGAAAAGGATTTGAAAAATTACTCGGTCGCCCTATATTTTATATTGAAACATACCTGGCATCGGAAGGCTTCATTGCTTTTCAGGCATATCCAAACAGACGCACCATGCGTCTTGTATTGAACAATGGTATATTCTATGAGTTTGTGCCTTTCGAGGCAAAGAACTTTGATGCCAATGGTGAGATCAAGGCAGATGCAGAAACGTTTATGATCGATGAAGTAGAAGAAGGTAAAGAGTACGCTATCCTGCTTTCTTCGTGTGCCGGAGCGTGGCGTTACCTGATTGGTGATGTGATCAAATTTACTTCGCTCGAAGAAAGCGAGATTGTTATCACCGGCCGCACCAAGCACTTCCTGAGTTTATGTGGCGAACACCTTTCGGTAGATAACATGAACAAAGCTATCGAACTTGTGTCTAACGATTTTAATATAAACATTCCTGAATTTACAGTTGCCGGTATACCACACGGTTCGCTCTTTGCTCATCATTGGTTTATAGGTACGGATGATAAAGTGGATGCAAAAGCGCTGAAAGAAAAAATCGATCTGCACCTGAAGGAATTGAACGATGACTATGCTGTAGAACGAAGCGCTGCGTTGAAAGAAGTGTTGGTAGATGTATTGCCGGTAAAAACTTTTTATAGCTGGATGGAATCGAAAGGTAAGGTAGGAGGGCAGAATAAATTTCCACGCGTTATCAAGAACGCACAGTTAGACGATTGGAAAACGTTCCTCCAAAATCATTCGAATGGAAATCATTCTTAACGGAATCGTCTCAGGCATTGTACTTGCATTTCTGATCGGGCCGGTCTTTTTTACGATCATCCAAACCAGTATCGAGCGCGGTTTTGTAAGCGGTGTATTTGTTGCATTGGGTGTATCGTTCAGCGATGCACTATATATATTCGTATCGTACCTCGGCTTGGTGCAGTTCATGCAAGCCGAAAATTTCAGACACTATCTTGCGTATGGCGGTGGCATTGTGCTGTTACTCTTCGGACTATATTACCTGTTGGTAAAAAGTAAAAAACTCGCACACTATGATCCGCGAAAAATAGAAGCCCGCAGTTGGATTCGTCTGGCGGCAAAGGGCTTTATTATCAATGGCCTCAGCCCAATGGTATTGTTCTTCTGGATTGCCACGGTAGGCGTTGCAACGACACAGCTAGGCTACAACACCAACCAGGAAGCTTTTATATTCTTTACCACGATAGTTTGTACCGTATTCACTACCGATGTTATCAAAGCCAAACTTGCCGACAAGCTGCGCCTGCTCATGACGCCTTCGGTAATTCGCGTGATGAATATAGTATTGGGCATTGTACTCGTAATCTTTGCCGGGCGACTGATCCTGTTCCCGGATAATATACCGCATTGAGGCGGCTAGCTTCTGGTAAAAGCAGAAAGGGAAATGTATCCTATTATTGCTTTTGTTTTCTGCCTTCAACTTAATTTTCTGCGGAAAAAGATTTATTATATATAGCAACGTATCTCCTGTGTCACCCCGTATAAACCAGTAACCAGAAGCTGGCGGCCAGTAGCTAATTTAGTCTTGCAGTACGTTCGTGATAAATGTAGACTTCAACAGCAGCCATAACAAGAATAGCGCGATCGCCCATTGCAGATATACCATGTAGTAATCGGACGTGTCTTTGAAGCGTGTTTCCTTTATTTCAGCTTTCTCGTATTTGTCTATGCGTGCAAAAACCTGTTCGAGGGCTTTGTTATCGGTAGCGCGGAAGAATTGTCCGCCACCTATATCAGCCATTTTTCGCATGGTGGTTTCATCGATCGTGTTCTCGATCATCTGGGGTCTTCCAAAGAAATCTTTACCATACGGCACCATACCTTCTTTACCTACTACAATGGTATAGATCTTTATACCATACGCACTGGCTAAATCAGCAGCGGTAATCGGGTCTATATTTCCGGAGGTATTCTCGCCATCGCTCAGCAGTATACATACTTTGGATTTTGCTGTTGACTCGCTCATGCGATTTGTTACCACGGCCATGGCACTTCCTATAGCAGTGCCTTTTGTTTCGATCAACTCAAATGTTATATCATTCAGGTAAGAACGAAGCAATTCATAATCGGTAGTGAGTGGCGACATGGAGTAAGCATCTCCGGCAAATACCACAAGTCCGATCCTGTCTTGCACACGCCCATTGATAAAATTGCGTGCTACTTCTTTAGCGGCTTCCAGTCGGTTAGGAGTAAAGTCTTCGATCATCATCGACTGCGATATATCCAGCGCAATCATAATATCTATACCTTCGGCCCATTGCTCTACTTTCTCATTGCTCTTCTGCGGGCGTGCAAGTCCCAATATTACCAGCATCAACACTACCAGTAACAAAATCTCGGGCAGCAAACGTATATAGTTGATGGGCGATGTACGAAGATCTTTCTGTGTTACCGCTACGGGCAACTTCTGGTTGAATTTATACCGTAGCAACCAGCGAAGTATAAATAACGCGGGCGCAGCTATAAGCAGGTATAGAAGTATAGGATTCTCCCACGTGAAAGAACGAAAGGTGGAAGGCATAAACCAGTCCGGAGAATACCACGCTATTAAATCATTATCCATGCTTGATCTCCTGTAGTTTTGAGTGGAACCGTTGATCGGCAACTGCTTTGAGATTTTCCAGTGGTTCGATCACGTTGGCGTTGTGCCCATAGATGGCGCCATCGATAGTTTGCAGATTTCGTATCAGCGATTCATCCTGAAAAAAGTTACGGGCTTCGCGTGTAGTAAGCTTGGTATAGGGGCGTGCCTCCAGTTGTTCCATATATATTTTCCAGTGGGCCAGTGCCGCCTCCGTTGTAACAGACGAAAATGCATTGCGCAGGTGTGCCAGCTCGCGGGTATAGCTCTCCTGAAATTTACGATGGGCCGCCAGCATATTCTTGATGCGAAAATGTCTGCGAATCTTTTTGCCGAATACAAACCAGACCACCACAACAATGATCAGTAGCACGACAGCCACGGCTATAAATACCGGGTAATTAAATTCACCGGGCACATCGTGATAGGCTGTGCTCAGCTTCATGGGTAATTTATCGATCGCTATAGTATCAACACTGAAATTTACCAGTTGCGTTACCAGGATGGTATCCTGTGCAGAGTGGTACGTTACACTGTCCTTATTGAGTAATTGATATACCGGCAGGCTCAGGTATTGTTGTCTGTCTATTTCGAACGTGCTTACATAGTATATAACACTGTCGTAACTGATGCCATCGTCCGTAGAAGTAGGTTCATACTTTTTACTGTCGAACTCGAAAGGAGCGAAGTTATAGGAGCTGTCAGGGAAAACAATGTTCAGTTCCTGCGGGTAGCGTGCTGTGAGGTAAAAGCGTATAGGCTTACCGATGTAGAGGCTGTCTTCAATAAATCCACCGGTAACTTTTACGGTTTGCTTTTCCGGTGCTTCCTGTGCGTATACCGTCTGCGTTGCAGCCAGGCAGCCTACTGCCACGAAAAGGTATATATAGTAAATCCGGATATGCTGTACGATGGTGCGAATCATGTTGTCTTCAGAGATTTATTCCGTACTTTAAATAAACGCAGCAGTTTCGGTACATAGTCTTCTTCTGTATCGAGCGAGATAAAGTTAATCTCATGCTTGCGGCTGAAGCTTTGCAGTTCGGCTTTGCGCGCATCGTAATGTTTGGTGATCTTCTCACGAAAACCTCCAAACGATGTGTTGATCCACAGCGTGCGCTTGCTCTCTTTATCTACCACCGGTATAATGCCGAGCTTGGGTAAGCGCGTTTCGCGTTTGTCGCTTACGTGTATCACCACCAGGTCGTGGCGCTTGGCCAGTGCGCGCATGTTATCAAAATAGCCTTCATCAATAAAGTCGGAGATGAGGATCACCACACTTCGTCTGCGGATAGCGTTCAACGCGAAGGCTATTGCTTTTGATAAATTGGTTTTGAGTGATTTCGGTTGAAGATGCGCGAGTGTATTAATGATCTCGTATGCCTGCGAATGTCCTTTTACAGGCTTCAGAAATTTTTCCTTCTGATCAGAGTAACAGATAAGTCCTACATGACTCGATTCTTTTACGGCCGATAAGGTGAGTACACCACAAATCTCTTTGGCAAGGTCGGCCTTTGTTCTTCCCGGATTACCTATATCTTCGGAAGCACTTACATCGAGTATAAAGAAAACGGTTTGCTCTTTCTCCTCACGAAAAGTTTTTACAAATGTACCGTGCCCTTTGGCCGAAACATTCCAGTGAATCGTTCGAACATCATCGCCATATTGATAGGGGCGAACATCGTCAAACTCCAGACCTGTGCCTTTAAAAACGGAACGAAAATCTCCCTGCATCTGGCTGTTGATAGCCTTGCGTATCTGGATCTCAAACTTCCGTAATTTTTTTACCAGGTCTTTCATCGTTAACTGTTAACCGTTACACGTTAATTGGTATACGTTATTCGTGGTGTGAGGTGTGATGCGTAAGTAGTGTGCTGTTCCGGATTACGATGAGCGGATAACTTTTAACCATTAACGGTCACCGACTCCGGCAGAGTTATTGTTATATACCTGCCATGGCAGACAGTTTGTGTATAACCATAACGGTCAACGCCAAAAATAGAACTTTTATGATTATTTTGCCCCACCGAAGCCGGGGGATGTCCATTAAAAGATGACAAGAGGTTTTAAATATTGTGCCATGGCTGCAGCGCTCCTGCTGATTGTGACAGGTATGTGGTCGTGCGCTACCAAAGAAAGTAAGCCGGAAGGTATATTACCACCCGATGTAATGTCGAATACAATTGCCGAAGTGTTACTGGCCGAAGAGAAAGTAAACCATTTACACCTGACCAACGACTCGGCTAAAAAAGTATTTGCTGTTATGCGGGGCAAGGTCTTTCAGAAGACCGGTGTACCAGACTCTGTCTTCGACAGATCCATGAATTATTATATTGATCATCCAAAAGAATTGGAACAAATTTATACAGCGCTTGTTGATTCGTTGAATCTGAAAGAACAACGGGCGTCTGTACGTCCAGCAGAAAAATGATTTACCCCAGTGAGTTTGAAGATAAGTTAGGCTTTGTCCAGATACGACAAAAGCTGAAATCGTATTGTTTGTCCGATGCGGGTGCCGCATGGGTAGATCGTATGCGTTTCAGCTCGGAAGTTGATTTTATACGAATCCTGTTAAAGCAGAACCTTGAGTTTCTGCAGATCATTGAGAAGGGAGAGCCTTTTCCATCCCGCCATTTCTTTGACCCAACGGAGTGGCTACAGAAAATTACCCTAGAAGGCAATTGGCTGGAAGCAGAAGAGTTTTTGAATCTCGCCTATTCATTAGAGACTATTCTTGCCTGCAAAAATTTTCTGGGCAAGACCCACGAAATATACCCGGAGCTTTTCAAACTGGCGGAGCCTGTAACGGTAACCGCTGCGCTTGCTAAAACGATCTTCGAGAAGATTGATGATAAAGCACAGGTGCGCGACTCGGCCAGTGTGGAGCTGGCCAAAATACGCAAGCGCCTTCGCGAAGAACAGAGTCGCCTGAGAAAGCTGGCCGAGCAGATCTTTAAGAATGCCGTAGAAGAGAAATGGGTGCCCGAAGGTGCGCTGCCTACTATTCGCGAAGGACGCGTGGTAATTCCGATCCATGCCGAACACAAGCGCAGACTGAAAGGATTTATACTCGATGAGTCGGCTACCGGCCAAACCGTTTTTCTCGAACCAACGGAGATGCTGGACGCCAACAATGAGATACGCGACCTGGAGCATTCGGAGAAGCGCGAGGTGGTGCGTATACTCAAGGAACTGACGGACGTATTCCGACTGGAATTACCGGCACTGAGAACGGCCTATCAGTTTTTAGCGCAGATCGATTTCATTCGTGCAAAGGCAAAGTTCTCTATCGAGATCAATGCGGAGCATCCGATCATCGAGAAGCAGCCTGAGTTGATCTGGTATACTGCGAAACATCCGTTGCTATACCTGAGCTTGAAAGGTAAACGCGATATAGTACCGCTCAATATCGAGCTCGATCAGCAGGATCGTTTATTACTGGTATCAGGACCCAATGCCGGTGGTAAATCGGTGTGTTTAAAAACGGTGGGACTCCTGCAGTATATGGTGCAGTGTGGTTTGCTGATACCGGTATCAGAACGTTCGCGTGTCGGAATTTTTCAGGATATACTGTTAGATATAGGCGATCAGCAGTCGATCGAAAATGACTTGAGTACCTATAGCAGTCACCTGCGTAATATGAAAACATTCATTCAATCGGCAGGCAGCAAATCGCTGGTGCTGATGGATGAGTTGGGTTCAGGTACTGACCCGAATTTTGGTGGTGCTATAGCGCAGGCTATATTAGAAGAGCTATTGAAGAAACGTGTGTGGGGTGTAGCAACTACACACTACTATAATTTGAAATTGTTTGCCGGTCAGCGCCAGGGTATACGCAACGCAGCCATGCGTTTTGATGATATGAACCTGGAACCGCTATATATACTTGATATCGGTAAACCGGGAAGTTCATTTGCGCTGGAGATCGCGCGCAAGATCGGCTTGCCACAGCATACGCTGCAAGAAGCTGAGAAACTGGTTGGTAAAGACCTGGCAGGATTTGAAAAACTGGTGCGCTCGCTCGAGAAGGAGAAGCAGGCATTGAGTGAAAAGACTAAACGCGTGGAGCGCGAAGAAAGTGAATTGAAGCAATCGCTCTCACGCTATCAATCACTCTCATCCGATCTCGAAACGCGCAAGAAGGAGATCATCAACAAGGCAAAAGAAGAAGCTGCCAATTTGCTGAAGGATACGAATCGTGAGATCGAAAAAACGATACGGCATATACGGGCTAACCAGGCGCATAAGAAAGAAACGCAGAAGGTGCGCAAGAATTTACAAGACCTCACACAACGTGTAGAGCCCGAAGTAAAGACAGTGCCTGTGCGTACAGCCGAAGAGTTGAAGGAGGGCGATCGCGTGCGTATTATCGGGCAGGATAGCAGCGGTGTTATACTCAGTATACAAGGTAAAAATGCTACGGTGCAGTTTGGTGAACTGAAGTCCGTAACCAAGCTCGATAAACTGGAGAAGATAACGGGTGCTGTAGCAAAGGAGATGGCAACACGGTTGCGTACATCAGGCATTAATGTATATGAGAAGCGTTCTAACTTTAGCGATACACTGGACGTGCGCGGTAAACGTGTGGATGAAGTAATTCCGTTGCTGGATCAGTTTATGGATACGGCTATACTTCTCGGACAAGGTGAATTAAAAATACTTCACGGTAAAGGCGAAGGTGTACTGCGCAAAGTTGTGCGCGACCATCTGAAACGCTACAAGGAAGTTGCCTCGGCCAATGACGAACACGTGGAGCGTGGAGGTGATGGAATTACCGTGGTTGTGCTGAAGTAATTGTGAGTGGCCGATGGCTTTGGAAAGGTATATATAGCGCTTAACTGCTGCGAGAAGAAGTCGTTAAAAGTTAATGGTAACAGCTATTCGTTACACGTTGATCGTAGTGTAGCAATTTCAACTGAGGGAAACAATTTTGCCTTTCATTTCGACATTCATTGATCGATGTTCCTTTCGATATTCAGTTTTCGTTATTCGTGAAGCTGACAGTTAAAACAGATATACCTATAAAAAAGAGGAGGCTTCCTAATTGGAAGCCTCTTTCATTCAATATCTGTAGAGATTACTTCGTGAATACAAATGTCCAGTCACCGGCAACCGATTCGGTTCTTGCGCCCAGTACATAACCTGTTCCTGAGTAAGTGAAGTCCATCGTTAATGTTTTTGCATCTGATGATAATGAGTACGTAATAGGCACATCTGAAGAACCATCACCAAATTCACTGTCAAGGCGAATGATGCCGCTGCTTACGGCTGCCGGGTTAAATTTCCAGTTACCTGTACCTTTCCAGGGGCTCGCATCTACCTGCTTGCTGGAAGTAAGTGAGTAGGTATATTTTCCTCCCGCTGAGTACGTACCGGCAAACGTCAGTTTCAGGCTCGATCCATCAAAACGGTCATCGGTGGAACCACCAAATTTAACAGAAGACTCCGTGAGCGTCCAGGTGCCTTTTAATTTATCCAACTGAAGTTCTTCTTCAGTTTTATCGTCACCACCGCCACCACCGCAGTTTGTCAAAAATATACCTGCACTAACGAGGATCAGGAGCGATAAAAGTCTTGCTAAATGTTTCATTGCTTAAGGTTATTAATGTTACGAATATGAGCGTAAAATTTCTAAAATCAAAAATTACCCAACCGGTACTCTACTCCAAGATACGTCTTTAATAAGAACCAACGTGGGGTAGTAACCGCCTACTTAAACTGCATAATGTCAATTTTATGTGCATTGGCCGGATATTCTGACGGCTGGTTGCTGGCAATAAAAACCGAAGCGTGTGCGGGCAACTGCTGTAATTCATGCAGGTACCAGTCGAAGGCACGATGATCGAGATTCGTGCCGGGCTCATCCAGAAAAAGCAGGTTGGCCTCTGTAAAAAATGCCAACGCCAGCTTTACACGCTGCCGCATACCAGAAGAAAAATTTGATATATACTTATCGCGCGCATCCGTCAGGTACATGCGCTCCATCATTGCTGTTACCGTCATATTACCGCGAGGCTTCCGTAGTTTAAAATGGAAATCCAGTTGCTCGCGCAAGGTAAACTCATCAATCAGATCCATATAGGGAGTGGCAATGGCGATCTGCCGGAATATGGATTCGTGCGGCACTTCAACATCGCCGGATATATACTTTACCGTTCCTTTACTCGGTGGCATTTGTCCCCACAGCACTTGCAGTAAAGTAGATTTACCCGATCCGTTTGCCCCCGTAACAGCATAGGTATACCCTGGTTGAAACGTATAGTTCAATCCTCGGAATATCCACTCACGATTAAAGCGCTTGCCGAGATCATTCACCTGAATAGCCGGCCGTGCAGTGTCTGCAGCGTTTGCTGTGGTAGCTATAGCAGGAGCGTTATTCATGTGATGTCTTGTTCAGTGTAAAGATAACGATGTTCTGTATGTGAGATTCGTTCATTGATCTTTCGGCTATAGAAAAATAAAAAGCCTCAGAGGTTATCAGAGGCCTTTATATATATACTGTTATACAGGTTAATCGTTACTGCCATATCCTTTCATAATACCTCTTTCCGAATTACGGATGAAGTCGAGGATATAGTCACGTTCTGTACTGGCGCCAATTTCTTTCTCCACCAGGTCTATCGCTTTCGAGTTGTTGAGGCCCTTCAAAAAGATGAAGCGGTATATTTCCTGTATCTCGCTGATCTTCTCAGAAGTAAATCCGCGTCTGCGCAGTCCAACGGTGTTGATACCCGCATAGGAGAGCGGCTCACGTGCGGCTTTGGTATAGGGAGGTACATCCTTACGAACAAGCGAACCTCCGCCTATATAAGCGTGCGCCCCGATCTTGGAGAACTGTTGCACAGCACAGGCACCACCGAATATAGCGAAGTCATCGATGATCACGTGACCAGCCAATTGCACGGCATTGCCCAGTATGCAATGATTGCCTACGAGGCAGTCGTGCCCCAAGTGAGCATACGCCATGATAAGGCAATCTGTACCCACTACAGTTTTATATTTATCTATAGTACCACGGTTGATCGTTACGCATTCACGAATGGTAGAACGATCACCGATCTCAGTAGTAGTCTGTTCTCCTTTAAATTTGAGGTCCTGTGGTATACCGGAAATAACAGCACCCGGAAAGATCTTGCAATCTTTACCGATGCGTGCGCCTTCCATGATCACAGCATTCGGACCAATCCATGTACCGTCTCCGATCTCAACATCGTTTTGAACAGTAGCAAATGGCTCTATGATAACATTGTTACCAATTTTGGCCTCAGGATGTACGTTGGCTAGTGGATATCGGCTCATGAATCTTTACGAACTATACTGGCGGTCATTGTTCCTTCACATACGAGCGTATTTCCTACATACCCGCGGCCGCTCATTTTGGCAATTCCTCTTTTTATAGGTGCTAACAGATCGCATTGTATTACGATTGTATCGCCGGGAAGTACCATTTTTCTGAATCTGAAATTCTCGATTCCCAGGAAGTACGTCCAGTAATTTTCCGGATCAGGTACCGTGTTCAGCACCAGTATACCACCGATCTGCGCCATCGCTTCGATCTGCAATACGCCTGGTAAAACCGGGTTGCCCGGGAAGTGTCCTTGGAAGAAGGGCTCATTTACGGTAACATTCTTCACACCCGCTACACTCTCATTGTCAAGGTATATAATCTTGTCGATGAGCAGGAATGGATAACGATGCTTCAGGATAGTAGAGATCTTGTTGATGTCCATCACCGGAGGCAACGAAGGATTATACTTCGGTCTTCCTTTCTTGTCAGCCTCCTGCATGGCTTTTTTCAGCTTCTTCGCGAAAGCTACATTGGCTGCGTGACCCGGACGAGCCGCGAGCACTTGCGCTTTCAACGGACGACCTGCCAGTGTAAGGTCGCCTACTATATCCAGCAGTTTGTGACGTGCCGGCTCATTCTTATAGCGAAGCTCAATGTTATTCAGAATGCCTTCCTGCTTCACGGCAACTTTAGGTTTGCCCAGCATCTTGGCTATATTATCCAACTCATCATCCTGCACCACGCGGTCTACAATAACAATTGCGTTGTTCAGATCGCCACCACGGATCAGGTTGTTTTTATAGAGCATCTCCAGTTCGTGGAGGAAGCAGAAGGTTCTGCACGATGCAATTTCTTTTTCGAACTGACGGATGTCGGTGATCGAAGCGTGCTGACTACCAAGCACAGGTGAGTTATAGTCGATCATTACCGTTACGCGATAATCATCCAGCGGAAGTGCAGCAATCTCTACGTTGCGCGCAGTTTCGCGATAGAAAAGAGGCTCCTGTACTTCGAAGAAATCACGCAACGCGTTTTGTTCTTCCGTACCGGCACCTTTTAATACTTCTACAAACTGAATGGAGCTTCCATCCATGATCGGACATTCTGGACCATCCAGTTGAATCAATACGTTGTCGATTTCCAGACCCGTGAGTGCTGCCAGCGTATGCTCGATCGTGCTCACCTTGGCACCGCTCTGTTCAATGGTAGTACCACGCGATACATCCGTAACATTGTCGCAGTCAGCA